>NZ_LKAQ01000004.1:920936-1220936 GCF_001874525.1 Pseudodesulfovibrio hydrargyri
CTGGCCGCCGGAGGCATCAAAAAACCCCGCCCGGCGGATTCGCCGGGCGGGGTTTATTATAAGCGTCACTGGGACGGTTAGTCCCAGGTGCGTTTGTCTTCGATGGGGCGGATCTGCGGGGGCAGGGTGCCGGGGGCGAGGACCTTGAGGATGGGGCGCAGTTTGATCTTTTCGCGGAAGAGGTGGAGGAGTTCCTCCTCCTGATTGAACTGGCCCGCCTCGATGGACAGGATCATCTCGTCGATGCCGCCGGGGTTGGTGACTTCGATCTGCCAGCGTTTGACCTCTTCGAACCGGGCCATGACCTGCTCGACCTGGTGCGGGTACACGAACATGCCCTTGATACGGGCGGTGGTGTCCACGCGGCCGACGATGCCGCCCAGGCGCGGGGAGGTACGGCCGCAGGCGCACGGGGTGCGGTCCAGGTAGCCGAGGTCGCCGGTGGCCAGGCGGATGAGCGGGTAGGTGCGGTTGAAGGCGGTGACCACGATCTCGCCGACCTCGCCGTCCTTGAGCGGAATGCCGGTGTCCGGGTGGCAGATTTCGACGTAGGCGCGGTTGGACAGGTGCAAGCCGGACTTGTGGAAGCACTCGTAGCCGATGCAGCCCACGTCGGCCGTGCCGTAGCCCTGGCGCATGATGCAGTCGAACTTCTTTTCCAGGGTGGAGCGCATCTTCTCGGAGAACTTTTCGCCGGTCACGAAAGCCACTTCCAGGAACAGGTCCTTGCGCAGGGACAGGCCCGCTTCCTCGGCCTTCTGGGCCAGGTGCATGAGGTAGCTGGGCGTGCCCACATAGCCGGTGACGCGCAGCTTCTGCATGATCTCGATCTGCGAATTGGTGTTGCCGGGACCGGCGGGCACCACGGCGCAGGACAGGTTGCGCAGGGGCTCTTCGAACATCAGCCCGGCCGGGGCCAGATGGTAGTTGAAGGTGATCTGGGCCAGGTCGCCGGAGCGGAAGCCCGCGGCGTAAAAACCTTCGGTCCAGCCCCAGTAATCCTCGGAGCGGTCTTCGGGGTCGAAGATCGGGCCCGGGGAAAGGAACACGCGCTGCAGCTCGCCCAGGTCCTTGGTCAGCAGCCCGCCAAGGCGGGGGCCCATGGACTGGAGAAAGATCAGTTCCTTTTTCTTGATGATGGGGATATGCTTGAGATCGTTGAGCACGCGGAACTTGTCCACGTTGAACTGGGCGCGGTCGAACCGCTTCTTGACGTCCTCGGAGTACCTGTAGGCATAGGAAAGCAGCTCTTTCAGCTGCAGCTGGCAATACTGCCTGCGCTCGGACTCGTCGAGCACCTCGCGGCGGGAATAGATTCCCTCGGTACGGTCTTTTCGTGTCATATCTAGCTCCTTGGTGGCTTGGATTCCATATCGGACAGGGAGCGGGACTATACCACGCCGGTCGGATTTTGCAAGAAAAACTTTAAATTTGCAGACATTCCGAACAGTTGCAAGCACAATTCCCCCTCACGCACAAGTTGCAGAATGTGCTTGACACCGGAATACCAAATAGATACTCATACTTTCCCTGACGGGTCATGGGTCGTTAACTCAGTTGGTAGAGTATCTGCCTTTTAAGCAGAGAGTCACTGGTTCGAGCCCAGTACGACCCACCAGAATGCGTCCCCATCGTCTAGTGGCCTAGGACTCCGGCCTCTCACGCCGGCAACAGGGGTTCAAACCCCCTTGGGGACGCCACTGACAAATCAACGGGTTACAGCAAATCGCTGTAACCCGTTTTTGTTTGCGTGGCTCGTCCGCGTGGCTCGAGCGCCACGTCAGCATCACCTGACCAACTTCAGGGCGGGCGATTCCTTGTCCCCGTCATTCCGCCAGGCCGCATCCAAGGCATCCACCGCGCCGGTGCTTTTCTTGACCTTGTGGATGTATCGCTGGGTCGTCGCAATGGACTTGTGACGAAGCAACTGCTGCACTTCCACGATGGTCGCCCCGTTATGGATGGCGATGCTGGCGGACAGATGACGGATTCCGTGATAACCGAAGTTCCTCACGCCGACATCGGCACACAGCCGCCGCAGCCAGCGGTTGTTGATGTCCAGAAGGCCTTCGAACCGACTTCCGAACACCAATTCCTCGTCCCTGGACATCAGCTTCCATTCCGCCAAGTGCGCCCTGAGCATGCCGGAAATGGGCAGTTCGTCGAACTCGGCATTTCCGCTTCTGCGCTTGTTGGTCCAGAAACCGATCATGCCCGTGGTCAGGTTGACTTCCGACCACTTGAGCTTCCACAGTTCGCCCCGACGGGCAGCTGTGTGGAACGCCAACAGAAGGAGTTGCCGTTGCAAGGGGGTCGCCACATCCACGGCCTTGCGGAAGTCCTCCAGGGACGGAACCCACCTCGGGTGGCGCTGCTCGGGGAACTTGTCCACGGACCGGAACGGATTCGTCTTGTCCATTTCCAGATACCGCGCACCCCACTTCCAGGCGGCGGCAAGGTTTTTCCTGTCCCGATTGGCCGTGTTCCCCGTGGTCTGCTTCTTGAGTCGGCTCAGATGGTCCAGGGCCACCACAGGGCTGATCTCATGAACCAGCTGTGTCGGCCTTGCCGTCATTTCGAACAAACGCCGAAAGGCAAGGCGCTTGTCCGAGCAACTTCCCTTGGACCATGTGGCCGTGGCGTAATCCATGTAGGCATTCGCCCAATCCCCGACCAGGACTTCCAGGCCCACGCGATGCATGTCCTTTCGTTTTTCCGCATCGGCGAGCTCCAAGGCTTCTCGGGTCTTGTTTTCCCATTTTTCCGCGTCTTTCATCTTGTCAAAGAGCTGGGTGCGCCTGATTTGAGGCGAACCGTCGGCGGGCGTAAAGCGCACGGCTCCACGCCACCGTTTTCCTTCCTTGTAAGGCATTGTCTTTTCTCCTTATAGGGAAGACCGCTTACCGGGATTCACGCTGCCATAGCTTGTGTTTGTCGGTCAAATTCTTCCGCTGCCGTTTTCTGGCCACAGGAACATCGGCTGGCTGCTCCGAGGCTCCCACGGTGTTCAGTTCCTGGTAAGCTTCCACGTTTTCCCGGAGAAACCGGATTCCACGCGTTCCGACAATGAAGGCCTTCAAACGAACCTTCATATCGCGACGCCTTACAAGGCTTTCGGAAATTCCAAAAAGCTGGGCAACTTGTTTAACCGTCAACACATCATCCACGTTCACAACCTTCAACCGGTTTCGTCGAGCCGGACATCCTGACGCCCAACACACCAGTTCAACACTCCCGGCATGTGCAAAGTCAAACGGCTGGAGGGGGAAAAGAATAAAAAAACGACCCCGCCGGGAAATGGCGGGGCCGCATCTAATAGGAACTGCCCAGGTAGGCGTTCGATATGTCACGGCGACCGGGGGAATGCCCTGCCACTTCCTCGATGGCGTCTCGCGCTTCGTTGTCGAGCCGGGGCCATTCGTCCCCGGCCGTTGCCTGGGCTGCCTCCTGGAACGCCTGCACACTCTCGTGCTGGTTGGGCGGTTCAAAGCCCGCGTGATTCAAATACATTTGATGAAACCTTTCGTGTCGAAGGCCGTGCAGGGTTCCTCCGGCATTTTTGCCCGCAAGGCCGTGTTTCCTGGCCGCATAATCCAGCCGGTGCAGCCATTCGTCGCCCATGCCCTCGGGCATGAGGTTGTGGATACCCTTCCTGTTGAAGGGGGACACGTATTCCCCGGCCCGCTCAAGAGCCGCCTCCTGTTGCGGGGACAAGTTATACAGGGTCCGAGGCCTACCGCCCTTGGTCCCGTATTGTACGAGCAGGCTATGGTTTTCCCTGTCCCAGTCACTGGGCAAATCCAGTTTGGCGGATTCTTCTCGTCGCAGCTCGAGCTCATACATTAACTCGATCTGGACCGCCACCCGACCAGCATGCCGGAACGACGCGTCGTTCCGCATGCTGGTCAGGGATTCTTCAACAACTTCCGGGCTGACCGTGCGGGACGCCTGGTTGGCTATGGACCCGCGCTTGACCCCGAAAGTGTCGTTGTTCCCGCTGATGCGGTCGTTTCCGTAAGCGTCGCAAAGATGCCTGGCGGCACTGAACACCTCGGCTATCCGACCATCACCCACACCGTCCGAGCGCATGACATCCGCCACGCGCTGGAAGTGCTTGTTCGTCAGTTTGGACCATTTCTGGACCCCAAACCCAACCCTTCGTAGCGTCTTCACAAAGAAGCGTCCGTTTTGGCGGATTCGGTACTGTTTCGTTTTCGGACCGGACAAGGTTGCCCGGTTTACCGCATACTTGAGGCTGTCGGATTTTCCCATTGGAATTCTCCTTCCGTTAAAGGTTCGGGGCAGCGCCCCTGGGCCAAGCAGATCGGACTTTTCCCGTTATCCAGGAAAGACCTGCCTGTGGCGGAAACCCACCACGCATCACCGGTCAGGGGTAGAATGAATGCCCGATTCCCATTCGGAAGAGGACTCCGGAAAACCTAGTTAATAAAGGGTGATGCCCCGCAAACGCGTATGTCTTGCGGATTGGATGGCATCCATAGGGGAAGTGCGGCAATGACAGACGTAGATATCTGTCATTCAACCTGTGGCGGGTGCTGCGTTACAGCCTGCGTTTGGATTCTGAAAAGGCCGTTTGTTTGGAAAACGGCGCGCGGATCGTTGAAGCACAAGGCTTCTTCATGCGTCATCAGTTCAGACTAACGTCATGAACTTATGACGCACGGTACGTGCGTTTCACCTCCTTTGGGTTACGGAATTATCCGGTGGATATGCTCCACCCTATGACGCCGCAAAACCTTCGCGCAAGCTCCGGCGGCAGGGTTTCTGCCCCTCCCGCCCATTTTGCCGCGAGCGTGACGCAAGCAGCCGCCGGGGCAAGGCCAAGCCCTGCGGGCGGACGCTTCGCGGTCCGGCCTTGCCCCGACGACTTTACTTGCGCCGTGATTACCGCAGGCGACGGTGAGAGGGATGGCGGGTTCGACTCCGGCTCAAGGGATATTCTCATGTCCCTGCTCACGCATCCACCCCCAAAAGCAACAAATCCCTTGCTACTGATTATCAACTTATTTATTAATCTTGATAAGCAACTAGTTGCTTAACCCTGTTAACAAGGTGGTTGATTAACCATGGCTGAAGATGACGTCGTTGACCTCACCCCTGTGAAGACCCCGGAACAATTGCTGAAGGAAGAAGTCGGGCTTTATCTGAAGATTGTGCGGGAGGCTCAGGGCAAGCCCCTCAGATGGGTCGCCCAGAAGTTGGGATGCACCAGCTCGTTTATATCCCAGATCGAAAAGGGGAACGCTTCGATTCCGCTGGATCGGGTACTGGACTTCTCCCTTGCCTATGATCTTCCTGTGCCGGAGTTCGTTCGAATTGTTCTCGTCGCCATGCACAACGACACTTATCGGGCGCTCATGAGCATACTGGAAAATGACCCGGAAATGGCCCATGCAGCCGATCAGTGCCACTCGACGAACGACGCGAAACTACGAGCCAAACGCCGCAAAATTCTCAATCCGGGACTGAGCTCAAAATCGCTTGATCGAATGCGGGAATTTATCTTGAAGAACCAAAAGCCAACATATGGGGAACCGGTGGCAGGTGACTCGTGATTGATTTACGGAAACAAGACCATCTTGGGGTAACCTCGTCGTCTGAAAATGGAGACATTCACAACAATGACGCATTTCTATTTTTGGGAAATTGCCCTGCCCACAGGTACGAGGCCATAATCACAGACCCACCTTACGAGATCGGAATTGCCGGCAAGGATTGGGATTGCAAAAAGCTGCGGATCGACGTTCTGGCTTATCAATTCCATCGTGTTCTGAAACCTGGCGGCAATGTCTTTGTATTTTGCTCGGATTTTCAATTCGGCGACTGGTATTGTGAACTTTCGCGCTACTTCCCCAAACTGCGCAAGTTTGCCTGGTGCAAGCCCGACTCCGTCGGGTTCAACAAGGGTATGTTTCAGGAAAGCTTCGAACTTGGGTTGCATGCGTGCTCGGAAGACTCATTTTTCGATGATCAAAAATACTACAAAAATCATATGGTCACTGGGAAAACATCGGGGAAAGAACGGCTGATGCCTGACCCCGACGAAGAATGGTCAGAGAAAAAAGGCGAAAAAGCCCTTCATCCCACACAAAAACCGCTGAAAGTGGTCGAAGAACTGGTTACCGCCTTGAGCAAAAAAGGCGACACCATTTTTGACCCCTTTGCCGGCACCGGAACGCTTGGGGTTGCAGCCAAAAAATTGGGAAGGAAATTCGAGATGGTCGAGTACGGCTTCCGGAACCACATTGCGGCATGGGACCGGATTCGAGGGGAAGAGTAAACCATATCCCAACAAGCCGAATCAATATTCGAGCCGAAGCTCGACTGCCCGATTCAACTTCATCCTAAGGTGTTCCCATTTTGGGACGACTCGGGACAACAGGCGATAAAACGCCGCCGAGTGGTTCCTGACGCGCAAATGGCAAAGTTCGTGGAAAATCACGTACTCGATGCAATCCTTCGGCGCTGCGACGAGCTCGGGATTCAGGATGAGCGTACCGCTATTGGTACAGCTTCCCCAACGTTTCCGCATCCGAAGCATTCGCCACTCCGGAACGGTTTTCACGCCGATCCCGGAAGTTCTCTCCAGACACGATCCCACCAGGGAATGGAAAATAGCATCCGCCCGATCACGAAGCCACGCATCCACCAGTTTCTTGGCTTCATCTGCGCCATCCTGGGCCAGGAGGGTCACTTCCAGATGCGCTCCCTTGAGCTTGGCTGAACGTTCGTGGCCAACCAACAGCTTCAACCGATATTGCCGTCCCAGATACCTGACTTCCTCGCCGGAGACATATCGCCTGGCCGGGATGGCCGGGGGATAAGCCGCGAATATCCTCTGCTGCTTGAGGACCCATGCTCCCCGGCTTTTCACCTTGGCCGCTATCTCATCTTCGGTCGCCGTCCGAGGCGCATCCGTGACGACGGAACCATCTGGGAAGACATGAATGGCCAAGGTCTTCCTGGTCGCTGGCCGGATGGAGTAATCGATTCTGGTGGTCCCGTAATGTACGGAACCCCGAGCTGGCAAATCAGGCAAGGTCACGTCTCTTGGCAACAAGAATCAATTTGTCGATGACAGCATCTATCACTTCGCCGGGGAATGTCACACCGGATGATTCCGAAGCATCATACAAAACGTCTTCAATATCGTTCTTCATTTCGTTGACAATATCAATATTGTCGCTCCAATCCCTGATTTTCCTGGATGTTACGGCGTCGTCTATGGATATCGCCATCTGGGGCAAGGAAGCTTCGGCGATCTGCCCTTCCAGCATTTCCCCCAGGATTCCGAAGTAAACGGCGGCTTCGTCCTTGCCCTTGAGGGACGGCGGCAGGTTGCCACGTTCCCCCTGTTGCAAGTCATCCAGCAGCCCTCGCATCTTGCCGAGATATTCGGCATCGGAAAGCCGGTGCGCACGATGGCTGCTGATGGTTTCGTTGATGATTTCCGACAAGCGTTTGAAGAGGACCGGGTCCTCATCCATCCGGACAGTGATTGTTTTCTTCACCCGGGCCGCAATGTGGTCGGCCTTGGCGGCATCTCCCTGGATCAGCTCCAACTGTTGCTCGAAGGCGTCCACGGCAAAGATATCCACCGGGGCGACTACCTCCTGCACGGCATCCGCTCCGATGTGCTTGCTGACCATGTTCTTGAGCTGCTGCTCGTAGGCCGAATAATCCACGGCCTCGCCGAACCGATGCTTGACGGCGTTGCGAAGGTTCAGGAAATCCTTCAAATCGGCCTTGTACCGGCGGATCGTCTTTTCGGGCGTATTGTCGAGAAACCGCGCGCTGCTCAGCGCCAGTTGCAGGGTGTTGGCAAAGAGGCGCAGGGCATCGTAAAATCGCTCCCGAATGTCTTCCGGCTCCAAAGCCAGTTGCATGGCCTCGATGTCCGCCTTGTTCGCGACTTCCTTGAAAATCTCCCAGACATTGGCGTGCCTGGCCTTGAGTTGTTCAATTTCGCCGCTGACGTCGAGAATGGTATTCTCGATGTCGGCCCGGTCGAACCCTTCCTTTTCCAGGGCGGCATAGGTGTCGATGGCTTCATTCAAGGCTCCGAAGATGCCCCGGTAATCCACCACCAGGCCGTAATCCTTGCCGTCCCACAAACGGTTCACCCGGGCGATGGCCTGAAGGATGTTGTGCTCCTTGAGGTTCTTGTCCAGGTAAAGGACGCTGTTCCGGGGCGCGTCGAACCCGGTGAGAAGCTTGTCGATGACGATCAGGATTTCGGGGTCGTCATTGTGGTTGAAGGCGTTGATGATGCTTTCGAGATACTGCTTCTCGTTTCCGTACCGGCGCATCATGTCGTTCCAGAACACCTGCACCTCGGGCATCTTGGATTCATCGGTGGAGGTGTTGCCCTCTCGGCTGTCGGGGGAAGACATGACCACGGCCACGGAGACTTCGTCCTGTTCCGCGAAACACCGAAGGTAGGCCAGAGCCGCCGGGCGGCTGGCAACCGCGAACTGGGCTTTCTTGCCGGTTCCCTTGCAAAACTGCTTGAAATGCTGGGCGATGTCATAAGCGACTTCGGCAATCCGCGACTCGGCGGAAAAGAGCTGCTCGGCCTGCCTGAACTTCTTTTTGAGGTCGCGTTTCTGCTCGGGATTCAGCCCTTCGGTAATACGATCAAACCACTTGTCCAGTTCGGCATCGTCCCCGTGCAGCTCGCTCATGCGCCCTTCGTACCTGAGCGGGGCCACAGCCCGGTCCTGGACCGCCTGATTCATGGTGTATTTGTGGATGAAGCCGCCGAACTGGTCGGCCGTGCTCTTCTCTTTCTTCAGGAGCGGCGTGCCCGTGAAGCCGATATAGCAGGCGTTGGGGAAGACCACGCGCATCTTGGCATGGCTCTGGCCGTATTGGCTGCGATGGCTTTCGTCCACCAGCACGAAGATGTTCCGGTCTTCGTCCTTGGTGCGCTTGTTGGCCACGGTCTCGAATTTGTCGATGATGGTGGTGACGATGGAGGCGCGTTCCCCGGCAATGAGCTTGAGCAGGTGTTCCCCGGTCCGGGCTTGGACCACGTCCTTGCCGCACGCCTTGAAGGTCTTGGAAATCTGGTTGTCCAGGTCGATGCGGTCTGTGACGATGACCACCTTGGGATTCTTGATGCGGGGATTGAGTGCCAGGGCCTTGGCGAGCATGACCATAGTCAGGGATTTGCCCGACCCCGTGGTGTGCCAGATGACCCCGCCCCGACGGCGGCTGTCGCCCTTGACGTCGGTGACCCGATCCACCGTGGCCTTGACCGCGAAATATTGCTGGTAGCGGGCGATTTTCTTGATGCGGCTGTCGTAGATGATGAAACCGTATATGAGTTCCAGAAGCCGCTCCGGGCGCAGGAGGGAATGCAGGGTCTTGTCCTGCGGCGTGGGGGTGCGATGCCCGGAAGTGAGGATACGTGTCAGGGCTTCCCGCTGTTCGTCCGTGGCCTCGGCCATGAGCCGGGACCGTTGCGCTTCGACCAAGGGTGTGTTGACGATGGCGCTCAGGGCTTCATTTTGGCCGTCAGCGTCCTCTTCCTTCCAGATCGACCAGAACTTCGCATCCGTGTCCGTGGTGGCGTACATGGCCCGATTCTGGCTGATTGAAAGCAATATCTGGCTGTAGATGTACAACTCCGGGATTTCCGTGACCCGCTGATTGCGCAGATGCTGGCTGATGCCTTCCTTGATGGCCCCGCGCTGGTCGGGCCGCTTGCACTCGATGATGGCCACAGGAATGCCGTTGACGAAAAGCACGATGTCTGGCCGGCGCACGGCATCGGAGTGGCGCCGCTCGAACTCGAACTCGTCGCACATGTGGTAGACGTTGTTTTCCGGGTGTTCCCAATCGATGTATTTCAGGGAATGGCTTTTCACGGACCCGTCGATGGTCTGCTCCAGGCTGATGCCGAGGGTGAGCAGGTCATAGACCTGCTCGCTGGTGGCTATCAGGCTGTCGAACGGCACCTGAGCGATTTCCCGCACGGCCCGCGCGATATTGGCATCCGAGAACTCGTGCTCCCGCCCCTTGAAGGTGATGGAATTCATCTCCCGCAACCGGGCTTCCAACACGTCCAGCAGGACCGGCATGGACTTGCGCCCTCCACGCATGGACAGGGCCTTGGTGGGCGGGACATACTTGTAGCCAAGCTGTTCCAGCAGGATCAGGGCAGGGGCGTGGGACGCGGCGTATTCCTTGAAATCGATGCTATTCATTGGTGATCTCTCAAGGTTTCGTACACAGCGTGTCTATGGCTATTAAATATGCTGGACTAAACGATTCGAACCCCCATTTTGGAGGTTCAATTTTCCCGGTGGCAAATTCCCCACATAATTCAACCAAAGGGACTTTGGACTCTACGCCTAACGCCACCTTCATTCTTTCAAAATAAGCCGTAGATTGGGATCGCGCAAAAATTTCAAAGGGCGCACTCCTGTACCCTGTATATAGCAATGAAACGGGATACCAAAGATGCCCTTCCTCCCTACCATTAAGATAACTATGCAGATATAAGAAAAAATCTGCCTGCATCAGATGGTAAAAGCTTAAGGACGGGCACATGTCGGCCCGACCTTTCAACATGTCGGCATGAATTGATCTTCTATTCAATTCAAGGCGGGCATTTCGCACATCATTGAGCCCCCCGAGATATGGTCGATAGTGAGTGTACGACTTCATAGGATGTTCATTGGAGCTAAACCGACCGACGAAATAGAAATCCTGTACCAATTCGGGAACCACTTCAAAGCGTTCTTCCTTCAAGGCAATGGCAACGGCGCATAAGAACAACTCATGAAGAAAAAATCGGTAATTGTCGGCAGCAATTTCCACCCATTGATGCCTTCCATCATCGGGCCACTGGGTAAACGGATAAAGCCTTTCAATGAACCGACGAAGAGTCTCTCCAGCCTGCTGAGCAGGGACATATCGAATTAAGATTGCGAAAAATTCAACCAGCTCGTTTTTGGGTTCTTCCAGCATCTCGATGCTCCGCACCAAGCGATCGTCCAGTTCCCCATCACCTTCAGGCTCAACCCGAAAACGCTCAAGGTTCTCGACAACCGTATCGAAATAGTCCCTGCAGGCCCCAAGAGCATTTGCTTTCCCAGCTTGAAGCGCCGTCATGGCCACTCGTTGCTTCGAGGAACTTCCGAGAGTGATTTCTTCGTCACTAAGAATATACGCAGGCGGTTTTCCCAATTCCGGCTTTTTAAAAACCGGCTTGTTGAAGATCGCCCGTAGCAACTGTTCAAATCCCTTCTCAAACAAATCAGGGGTAGACATATCGATATAACTTCTACCCGAAAGAAATATCGGGCAGCATGCTTGGCCCTGTTCATCCCGTTCCATTATGATCGGGATATATCTTTGCTCCTTGCTCGCGGGATCCGCTTGGCCGTAAATCTCCGGGGTGATGATGAGCGTTTCTGTTCCAACCCCGCCTTTGCGGCTATCGGCTTTTTCCGCATAGGCTTTGTCGCAGAGCATAAGGACCTTGGAGATATTGGCGTCCGCCCTCATCTGCTCCATATATTTGTTGACGTCCGCACCTTCTACAAGGTCCCATTTATCCAGCACCACATCGACACCCATCTCGACAAGCCGCTCCGCAAGAGCGACGACCTGTGATTCGTAATCGGGGGTTGTCCAGCTATAGGAAATAAACACTTTGGGGACGGAATTTTCAATATTGCTCATGCTTGCACCGTATTGTTATAAACAAGGCCGGGAAGGAGGCCCTCCCGGCCATTCATTCTATCGTTCTCCACAGGCCGGGTTATATTTCGCTCGAATAGCCTGTTCGATTTCTTTACGCCCGGCTTGCTGCTTGTTCGGGGTGTAGTGAGGGGCACATCCTAATATCCCCCGGCTGTGACGGCCCCAACACCCAGCACGATCATGAGTTTCGACACGAGACTTAAGTCCTTTCGATTCTCCAACATCCAGTACTGTCCATTTCTCGGTCGCATCTTTGCGCGTCAGGATCGTATATACCCCCGAGCGGTCTTCTAGATCATCAGTCGAGGTGTATGGTCCCTCCGCTGGATAGCCAGCAATGGTTATAGACATGTTTTTTCCTTAAACAGATGAATGAGCCGTCTTGAACTATACCGGACCATTATGTATGCTCCGCGTACGCTTATGGCGGAGGTCCGATGAACCTGCAACGGCTCGTGTTCGAGCAGGTTGACCTCAAGGGCGGTCTGATGGTTCCAGCATCAGGCCGCTTTTCTTGTGGACTTCAATCATTTCCCTTCTCCTAGCCAGCTACCCTTTGGGCGGGTATGGGTCGTTGCCGTAGCTGTTTTTTTCACGGATTCTTCCATCCTTTCCGTGAATGCTGACCTCAAGGCCTTCCCGTTTCCCCTGGTCAATGGCTCGTTCCCGAGCTTCGGCCTGGGTTTCGGCTTTGAAGGAAGCGCGCTTTGCGCCGCCTTTCTTGCCTTGCCAGCCGCCATCAGGATGGGGCGTGACATGCATGTCTTTACCACTCATTGATCTCACCTCCTTTGGTGCTCATTTTCCGGTTGTCCGGTTGCGAAATTTATAACTTCTTTGCCGCCCAATACGCCGCCACTTTGTCGATGATGGCGTGGGCGATCTTGTCCATGTGCTTCCCTTTCGAGTAGTCCGCCGGGGCCACATAATGAACCCGGCCTTCGCTCCTCAACTGCTCGGCAAGCTCCTTCGAAGTCTTCGGTTTATACACAGCGATGGAATGTCCTCCCTGCGCTTTGACAAGCCGCATACACGGGACATCCGTCGCCCCATCACCGATGAAAATCATATTGGTGAACGGCACTTCTCGTTGATCGGCCTCGATATACTGGTTGATTTTCTTGTTGTCGCAGATGTCCCGAACCCCCTTGTTGATCCGAAACAGGAACTGCGTCTTGGTCGTATAGTTGACGGCAAGCCCGGGGGCCTCGGCGACGCCATGTTGGTCGTACATGAACGACGAAGCGAACACGTCGGTAAACTTGTTGGCAATGCTCGTTCCCAAAAGCATTTCCCGTATTCCGGAGGAGATGATGTAATGTTGGGGAATCAGCCCTTTCTCTTTGGCATAGTCGTCAACTCGGTCAAACCACCCCGATACCCCGGGGAACATCTCGATACCCTTGGCGTATTGCTTGAAGTCCTGCCGCGTGACCCTCATGTCGTTTTCTTTGGCCTTTCGAAGCATCAGATACATGTAGGCAAGAATTTCATCTGCCTGCTGATCCTTGGCGCGCCTTTTCACCTCATTCCAGAACGTTTTACTGGTCAGTTTGAGTTTCGGGATGAAGTCGTATTCCTGCATATTCCCAGGGGCAAGCGTGCCGTCGAAGTCGTAGACAAATGCAATTCTCTGTTTGCGAAAGCTCATGCGGCCCCCTTCAGAATTGTTTTTAGATTTTTTCTAGACTTCAAAATATACCCTCTCCGGTCGCCGAAGCCAAGCCTTCACGCCGCGTGCTCACAACTATCTTTTATAGTTAATTTTAATTTGCACGCGTTATGATTTTACTCGCACTTTTCCGGTCAATAATTGCTGCATGAGACCCTTTTTCTGTTCCTTGAGGGCGACGAGCTGATTGCGGTGTTCCTCGATTTCCTGTTCGGCCTTGTCGAGGATCTCGGCGATTTTTCCCTGTTCTTCCATGCTCGGCAACGGGATGTGAATTTTGGCAAATTCCTTCCAACGAAGGCTCCCTCGTCTATCCACCGATGCGCTTGTCCGGGTCTGGAATATGTGGCGGTACCATTCGGTCTTCAGCAACTTGAAAAGAAAACCGTCGTGAACGACACCCGATGTTTTGAAGACCGTGTACATGGGGCTGATCAGGGCCTTGTCATGAAGGTCTTGATATCCGATGGACCCCTCTTCGATATGGTTCGTCGCGTAGGCGAAGGCCCCTCTCGGAACAACCTTGTAGGTGGACAGGTCCTTGCTGAAGACCTGCTTTCCAAAGTAGGCCAGGGAATCGACGAGGCCAGAATGTTTGGTGCAGGAAAGCACCGGGAGCGAGGTTTTCGTTCCGTTCTTCTGCGATACCGCCACAGCGATATCCCCGATGGTCGGATACCCCCAGTCCTCTGGGAGGTCGTAAGACTTGGTCTTCTGCCGTGCCTGGGACTTCACAAATTCCCCGAACCGCACCTTGCCCGTCAGGAGCCGCTGCATGAGTCCCGCTTTCCGCCGCTCCTTGGCCTCGATTATGGCCTCGGCCTTCTCGATGGCACGGTCCCAGGTGGACAAAATTGTGGCAATGGCCTGTTGCTCTTTTTTCGGTGGGAAAGGAAGCTTTAACCGGGAAAAACGTTTAACTCCTAGATGTGCTATCGAAGTCGTCTGACTTGCTATGGATGCAAAAACACCAATCTGAAGGCAAAGCTGAAAAAGCTGCAAAGCATATTTAGGATCACATTCTGGCCCTGGTCGAAAACGTACTAAAGTGTTTTGAAAACAGCAGCTTGCAGGCTTTCCTGCATATATTGCTGGGCGGCCAACAAGCTCAAGGCTTTGCCCTTCATTAAGGAGGATGTCCCCCTGGGCTAACTTATAGATTTCATATTCTTTATCTGAAAAGGGCATTTGTTTTATATCCGAGGTGTCGATGAACCCATCGAATACATTGGCAACTCTAAGATAACACCTCATCTTACCCTCAACAAAATGAGGAGAGCGTTGACGACCTGCTTGCACTTGTCCCTGCGAAGAGACCATCTTTAATGGCCAAGGGGTGGACTTAAAAACCATCGCTATACCCATGCTGATATTGAAATATTTACCATTTACTCACTACGATCAGTCTAACAGTGGTAATGATCTTTAATATGCCTATGGAAATATGATCCTTTTGAACCGGCATTTAAAAAGGCGGTAAAAACGGATTTCGGCACACCACAAAAACGGTACCGAGTTGATCCAGATCGAAAGACTACTTCCATTGTCATGGAGACCTCATCATAACCGATGGACCTGATCGCTCTTGAAGACACCGAGTGATGCTGCATGTCATTCCTCCTCTTTTCCCTTGGTTTCAAGCGCCTTCTTTTCCGCAGCCTTTACCCGTCGGGCGACCTTTGCCAAATCCTCATCCGGCACGGGCAGTTCCTCGGGCATGGTTCCGCCTAACTCCTTGATGGTCTGGCGGACCTTCTTGCCGACCTCGAAATGGGTCTGGTTGGCCGCTTGTTTGCCCCGGATGTTCTCGCGCCGAAGCTTCTCCTCGGTCTGCGTGGCACGAAACAGGTTGGCGGCAAGTTCAGTGCTGCCCATGTTGTCGAGGATGTTTTGACTCTTTTTCAGCCCCTTGCGTTGATGGATGCCCTTGGCGTCGAGGCCGCCGTACAATCCCTTGTAGCCGTGGTTCTGGAAGATGGCGAAATCAAGGCCGGATTCGACCCCGGCCTGCTGGGCGGCCTTCACCAGTTGCTTGTTGTGCTCCTTCATCTCCTCGCGCAAGAACAGCCGCTTCTCTTCTTCCTTGAGCTGCTGGAACGACTCGTCATCCGCCAGTTCCTGCCGACGGGTCTGGATGGCAAAATAGGTCTGCCCATTGGCGATGACCGGCTTTGAGGGATCGGCATTCTGCACGATCAGGTAACAGGCGTAGCGGCTGAGGGCATAGGACTCCATGGCCCTCTGCCCCCCCTTGCCCAGGGCGATCATCTCGTGGACCTCCACGAAATGATCGGACACCGGCTGACCGCTGTTTTCACAGCTCGTTTTAGCCTTTTCTATGACGGGGAGGAAGTTGCGGTATTCCCCGTAGCCAAGCACTTTCGACAACTGGCGGGCCAGCCAAAAATCATCCCCGTTCTCGTCCTGAAGCTTCAGCTCTTCAAAAGTCAGGTGGTGCGCCTTCTCGACGCTTCGTTCCCTGGTCATTACAGCACCCCCAGCTCTTCCAGGTATCCGGCCATTTCCTTGCGGACTTCGGCCAGCTCCTTTTCCAGTTCCTCGATCTCGCCCTGTACTTTGGCGATGTTCACTTCTTCCTCTTCCTCGAAGGTGTCCACATAGCGAGGGATATTCAAGTTGAAATCATTCTCCTTGAGTTCATCGAACCCGGCGGCATAGGCGTACTTGTCCACGAACTCGCGGGCCTTGTACGTGTCCACGATCTTCCGGACATCCTCGGGGCGCAGCTTGTTCTGGTTCTTGGCGTCGGCGTATTCCCGGCTGGCGTCGATGAACAGGACATCCTTGTCAGGCCGATTGCGCTTGAACACCAGGATGGCCGCCGGGATGCCCGTGCCGAAGAACAGGTTGGCGGGCAGGCCGATGACGGCATCCAGAAGGTTCTCCTCAATGAGCTGCTGCCGGATCTTGCCTTCCGCGCCGCCCCGGAAAAGCACGCCGTGCGGCACGACCACGCCGACCCGCCCGGATTCCAGGGTGGTGGTCTCGATCATGTGCGAAATAAAGGCGTAATCCGCCTTGGACTTGGGCGGCAGGCCGCGATGGAACCGATTATGCGGATCGCTCTGGGCCGACTTGTAGCCCCACTTATCGAGGGAGAAGGGCGGATTGGCCACCACCACCTCGAACTTCATGGTGGTGTCGTCCTCGATCAGCTTGGGTTCACGCAGGGTGTCGCCCCATTCGACCCTGGCCCGGTCCATGCCGTGCAGAAACATATTCATCTTGGCGAGCGCCCAGGTCTCGCCGTTGATCTCCTGCCCGTACAGGGAAAAATCCTCGGACGTCCGGCGGACCCGGTTGCCGCACTTGATGAGCAACGAGCCCGAACCGCAGGCGGGATCGCAGATGCGCTCGCCCGGCTGGGGATCAACCAGTTCCGCGATCAACTCCGAGACCTCCGGCGGCGTGTAGAATTCCCCGGCCTTCTTGCCCGCACCGGCGGCGAAGTTGGCGATAAGGTATTCATAGGCATTGCCGATGACATCCAGGTTGCCCACCCGCGACGGGCGCAGATCCAGGCGAGGGTCATTGAGGTCCTCCAGGAACTTCTTCAGACGGCGGTTGCGGTCCTTGGTCTTGCCGAGATTCGCCTCGGAATTGTAGTCGATATTGCGGAAGACGCCCTGCAACTTGGCACGGTTCGCGTCTTCAATCTTCTCAAAGGTGGTGTTGATGACCTCACCCACATTGGTGGCGTTGCGCTGGTCGAAAAGGTCATAGAAGGTGCACCCTTCCGGCATGACGAAACGCTCCCTGGCCAGACGGCGCCCGATGCGCTCCTTGTCGCCCTTGAACTGCTGGCTCAACTCGTCATACCGCTCGCGGTAAACGTCCGAGAGATACTTCACGAAAAGCATCGCCAGGATATAATCCTTGTACTGGCTGGCGTTGAGGATGCCCCGGAACGTGTCGCACGCCTTGAAAAGGATATCATTGATCTCTTTCTGGTTCACTTTGGTGGTGGTCATATATTCTCCGTTAATTTTACTCTTGCGATGCGGCGTCCAGTATCTCGGACAACAGCAATTCCCGCTGCTCCACGATCCGCTCCGTCAGAATTTTTTCTTGCAAACCACACTGGTAGACCTTGGCTATCAGCGCTTGCCTTTCGAGAGACGGCACCGGAACCGGAAGCGCCTCCAACGTCTTTCGGGTGATATGCGGCAAGGCCGTCCCGGCCGCGCACTGCCCATAATATCGCTGGGCCTGCTTGCTGTTCAGGAACCAGGCCAGATAGTCCGGACGAACCAACGCGGGGTTGGCCTTGATAATGAAGAAATGCGGCGCGGCGACGGCTTTCTTGAGCGGCTTGTCGACCAGCGCCCCGAAAAACCGCATCCCCCGGTTCACGAAAAGGATATCCCCTTGCTCCAGAAAAGTAGGGCGGCGGCGCCCAGTCGGCACGACCTTGGGCAACCGATTCTCGTTTACCCCCAGAACAGGGTCCACATTCTTAAGCTGGACCACGGATATCGTGCCTTCCGGATCGTGTTCAATCCTGCCCCGAAACGGATGCCCGGCGAACAATTTCGCCACGCGCTTCAAAGAAGCCGATTGATATTTTGAATGCACCAATCTTTTTGTTTTTTCTTGAATCATGTGTTTCGATATAAGTAAGCGAGATCGATTCGTCAAGTGCAGTTTGCATTTTGATGCAAAAAATATTTCAAGTATGTCTCGGCGAACTTCTCGGCCCTGATGGTCAGCGTCCTGTGAGATCGTCCAATATATCACCAATTGGAGCGTGAGGATTGTCGAAATGAAGGCAGAGGGGGGGAGGGGCCGGATGTCTAATTGCGGGAAAGGTCATTAAGCAGACACTTTCGATTGCCCGTGTGCCCCCCCTAACAGGCACCATTTCTTGAAAGGAATTGTTCTCGATCGGTCGATTTTGATCGGCTGGGCTTCATCTCGTCCTGCTCAAAATCAATTTGAATACTTGATGCTGTAATCGTTCAGCATCCTGGCAAGCAGGGGAAAGTTCTCTTTTTTCCATTCCATGCACAAAAAGTATTTGCCCAAGGCGTCGTTATAATAACGCCGCCGTCCTTTGGCATCAAAGACCTTGAAGGGATCTGTCGTCAAAACAGGATGCCCCAAACCCAATACTTTTCGACAAAAGACCTGATCCTGCAAAAGACCAATATCCTTTTGTGAAAGTTTTTGAACCAATATGCCCATGACAAGAAACAAATAATCTTTACTTGTTTTATTGCCCAAGGCTGTTGGCAACTTTGTTCCCTTTATCTCAACAAAAGATTTTATTCTGTTTTTTCTGTAAATAGCGTGATTGACCTTGGAAACAGTTTCTTCATCTTCATTATCATACTTCCCATGGCATTCTTTACACAAAAATGCACATGTTTCTGATATGGGATAATGTGACACCTCTATCAGATGAACCGTTTCATCTATTTCAATAGAATATTCGGAACCTACTTTTTCAGAACGCTCCAAACATTCTTTTATGATATCATTTCTTTTTCTGGTCATCAGATGAGCGGATTGCAACGATCTCCTTTTTCCGCAACAATCACAGACAGCATTTTTCTTATATGGCCGGGTAGTTTCCTTGATATTATTGCGGACCTTGGGGCCCAAGAAACACACGAAGTCGTCATGAGAAATGGTGCAGGTGGCCATGTTAACCTCTTTTCTTTTATATTACAATATGATAAAGAATAAATGTTGTCAACAATTATTTGAAAGTCGATAGCCTCGCCTGAGATTGCAAAGGGGCCCCATTTCCACGTGGCTCGCCCGTGGCTCCATGCGTGTCAAACGTGCTTTTCGTGGCGTTGGTGGCGTTTGCAAATGGCTGAAATCACGTAGGTAAGCGGCCTCCCGTGGTTTTCAGTATACCCTCTCACGCCGGCAACAGGGGTTCAAACCCCCTTGGGGACGCCACTGACAAATCAACGGGTTACGGTTTGCGCCGTGACCCGTTTTTTGCGTGCAGATGAACGCGGAAACACCCCCGGACTCATTTGATCCCGGGGCTTTTTCTTTTTCATCGGAGCCTCCTTGGGAAGACCTGGGCCATTGTCTCGCCGGACAACGCCCCACGCCGCAACAAAGGAGTCCACCGACAGGATCAGGCAAAAAAACCGGAGGATCGCGTATTCCGCAACACCGTTTGGTGCTGCTATGAACAGGCCTCGGATGAATCCGCTTCGGCGGTTTGCGCGCGGCACCTCGGGAGACACGGCCTTGGGAGACGGTATCGTCCCGCGGCATGGCCTCAGGCCGTCCGGTTTGCCACTTTGTGACACCGCACCGGTTGTAAACACCAAATTTATAGCAATTCCAACATGTTTTCCCGGGGCAGTCATCCGGGGAAAAAAATGATATGGTGGGGCGTTCCGTCCACATGGGTGGGGGATCGCCCCCAAAACTGCATGCAATCAATTTTGCTTCGGCAAGTTTTAACTCAAAAAAGTTGAGGGAAAAATGGAGAAAGCAAAAGTCTACTTCACGGACTTTCGGACCAAGGCGTTCGGCGACGGATTGCCCACCAAGCTCAAAAAGATGCTCAAAAAGGCGGGCATCGGCGACATCGACATGGGCGGCCGGTTCGTGGCCATCAAGATGCACTTCGGCGAGCTGGGGAACATCAGCTATCTGCGGCCCAACTACGCCAAGGCCGTGGCCGACCTGGTCAAGGAGCTGGGCGGCAAGCCGTTCCTGACCGACTGCAACACCATGTATCCGGGCAAGCGCAAGAACGCCCTGGAGCACCTGGAATGCGCCTGGGAAAACGGCTTCACGCCCCTGACCGTGGGCTGTCCCGTGCTCATCGGCGACGGCCTCAAGGGCACCGACGACGTCGAGGTTCCGGTTGAGGGCGGCGAATACGTCAAGGCGGCCAAGATCGGACGGGCCATCATGGACGCCGACGTGTTCATCAGCCTGACCCACTTCAAGGGCCATGAGATGACCGGCTTCGGCGGCACGATCAAGAACATCGGCATGGGCTGCGGCTCCCGCGCGGGCAAGACCGAGCAGCACAGCGGCGGCAAGCCGGACATCGACGAGGAAAAATGCG
Organism: Pseudodesulfovibrio hydrargyri; assembly: GCF_001874525.1. NCBI lineage: Bacteria > Pseudomonadati > Thermodesulfobacteriota > Desulfovibrionia > Desulfovibrionales > Desulfovibrionaceae > Pseudodesulfovibrio > Pseudodesulfovibrio hydrargyri. The sequence continues at coordinate 941,414 of NZ_LKAQ01000004.1, forward strand.
TGGGCTGCCGCGCCTGCCTCAAGGAATGCGCCAACGACGCCCTGCATTTCGACGCCGAGGCCAAGAAATCCCGCATCAACCACGACAACTGCGTGGGCTGCGGCCGGTGTCTGGGTGCCTGCAACTTCGACGCCATCGCCTTTGGCCTGGATTCCGCCATCGGCGACCTCAACCGGAAGATGGCCGAGTACACCAAGGCCGTGGTCGACGGCCGCCCGCAGTTCCACATCTCCCTGATCGTGGACGTCTCCCCCAACTGCGACTGCCACGGCGAGAACGACGCGCCCATCCTGCCCAACCTGGGCATGCTGGCCTCCGCCGACCCCCTGGCCCTGGACCAGGCCTGCGTGGACGCCTGCATGAAGGCCACCCCGCTGCCCGGCAGCCAGCTCGCGGACAACCTGGCCAAGAAGGATTTCGTGGACCACCACGACCACTTCACCAATTCCAAGCCCGAGTCCGAATGGAAGACCTGCATGGACCATGCGGAGAAGATCGGGCTGGGCACCCGGGATTACGAGCTGATCGTGGTTAAATAGGACCCGGCGGCCCCTCCGGGCACCAAAACGAAACAACGGGTTACGGCGTATGTCGTAACCCGTTTTTGTTGCTGCGGCTCGGACCTTACACCTCGGCCGCGTAGGGCGGGGCCGGGTCGTACTGCAGGATCTTCCTGATCGTGCGGGCGTGGTCCGGGGTGTAAATCTCCCCCACCAGCCACAGAGCCATGTCGATGCCCGCCGAGACGCCCTGGGAGGTCACGACCTTGCCGTCGCGCACGTAGCGCATTTCGGGCAGCTCCGTCACTTCCGGATCCTTGGCCAGGGCGTCCATGAGCGTCCAGTGGGTCGTGGCCTTGCGCCCCTTGAGCAGGCCCGCCTTCTGCAGAATGAGCGAGCCCGTGCACACGGCGGTCATGTAGTCGACCTTGTCGTACTGCTCGCGAACCCAGTCGATGGCCTTGGCGTTGCCCAGGGCGTATTCGTCGACCTCGGCCGTGCCGGGCAGAAGCAGCACGTCCAGCTTGGGCGCGTCCTCGAGGCTGTAATCGGGGACCATTTGCAAACCGCCCACGCCGCGCAGGGGCCGGGCGGAGTCCGCGATGGTCACGACCCGACCGCCCCCGCACATCTGGTTGGATGCGCTGAAGACCTGGAGCGGGCCGACGAAGTCCAGCTCCGCCACCTGTTCATAGATGAATATCCCGTAAGTGAGACCTTTGGTCATGGTGTTCTCCTTGTTGGAAGTGGGCCCGGTACTGGGCCGGGCTGAGACCGAGCCTTCGCTGGAAGGCACGGCGCAGGCGCTCCTCACGGCCGAAGCCGGATTGGAGCGCGATCCGATCGAGCCCCTCGGCGCCGGATTCGAGCAGCTCGCGCGCGCGATCAATGCGCATCTGCTCGACGAACCGGCCAGGGCTCATGCCTGTTTCCGACGGAAATATGCGGGCGAATGTCCGTGGGCTCATATTGGCCTTCTCGGCCAGCCGGTCCACGGTGAGGTTTTGGTCGAGATGGGTCTCGACCCAGTCGAAGAGCGGCTTGAAGCGCTCGCCCGCCCGGGCCTGCATGGCCAGGGCGCTGCTGAACTGGCTCTGATTCCCGGGCCGCCTGCGGTAGACGAGCAGCAGCCGGGCCACTTCGATGGCCAGGGCCGGGCCGTAGTCTTCCTCCACCAGGGCCAGGGCGAGGTCGATCCCGGCCGTGACCCCGCCACTGGTGGCAACACGGCCGTCCCGGACGTAAAGGGCGTCCGGCTCCAGACGCACCTCGGGGTAGAGCTCGCCCAGACGGTCCGCCATGGCCCAGTGGGTGGTCGCCCTCCGGCCGTCGAGAACGCCTGCGGCGGCCAGGATAAACGCCCCGGTGCAGACGGACACCACCCGCTCGGCCCTGGAGGCCGCCGCACGCACGGCCGCCACGTTGGCCGCCTCGGTCGAGGCAGCCTCGGCAGCCAGCCCGCCGGGCACCAGCAGCGTGTCCGCATCCCTCGTCCCGGGGCGAACCTCGGCGTGCAGCCGCAGGCCCGACGAGGTGGACACCGGGCCGGGCTCGTTGGCGGCAAAGACCATCTCGTAACCGTCCCGCTCCCGCCCGTTGCGGGCGAGCAGCTCGTCGGCCGCCTGGAAGACCTCCAGCGGTCCGGTGACGTCGAGGGCCACCATGCCCGGATAGAAATAGAACTCCATGCGCTTCTTCATGGGATCATGATAGGAGGGACATGATTTGGCGGCAATGACAAAAAAAACGCAATTCCCGCCAACAGCGTCGCGGGAAACACAACGGCGTACAGGAAGCGGTACCCTTCACGGCCCGTATCCGTCCCGGCTCCACCGCTCAGTGGTTGTACTTTCCCTCCAGCAGATCGCCGTACATGGCCTGGAACTTGCCGGAATCCTTGAGTTGCTTCAGCCCTCGGTTGAATGCGTCCCGGAGCTTGCGCCCGCGCGGCGTGGCCCTGGTGAAGCCGAGGGTGCCGGTGTGTTCGGCGATGGCCCGTTCGCTGCTCTTGATCATGTCGCCGATGGCCGGGGCGAACCGCTCCCGTAGGATCGTGAAGCCGACGAGCTCGTCGGCGAAGAAGACGTCGATCCGCTTTTCGATCAGCTTGGCAAAGTTGGAGGTGTCGTTGTTGGCGACATCCAGAGTCAGGACCCCCTGTTCGGCCAGCCTCCAAAATTCGTCCGTATAGGAAAAGTCCCTGGTGACACCGATGCGGAGTCCCTTGAAATCCTTGAAGGACTCCCACTCGGGCACCCTGGTCTCCTTCTTGGTGAAGACCACCAGCCGCTCGTGGGTCACCGGGTCGCTGAACCAGTAGTCCCTGCCGCGCCGCTCGGTCACGTACACGTAGGAGACCGCGTCGGACGTCCCTTCCCGGGCGAACGCGAAGGCCCGGGCCCAGGGATAGTACCGGATTCTGACCTCGTAACCCATGGCGTTGAAGGCCTCGGTGAGCACATGGTTGACGAATCCGCCGTGGAGGAGGTGCTCGCCGGTGTACGGCGGGTATTCCCCGGACGTCACCTTGACCGGGCCGGCGGCGGCGACACACGGCATGAACACCGCCATCAGCATGAAAAGCATGATCCTTTTCATCCATCTTCCCTCCGCTCAACTCGTGACACGCACCGTTGCCATGGACTCCTGCTCCAATCATATACTGCACCTGGCGGTCAGGCGGTTCCATTATTTTTCCCGGAGCCGGGATGCGGGGTGGACGGGCAGGGAAAAAAACGGGCTCACCTCCCCCGGGAGGCGAAGCCGCACGGATTGACGCTCTGGATCAAGCGGCCGCTCGCCCGAAAACGGCAACCATTGACAGAGATACCCATGATTCATATTATTAGCATACGGAAATACTAACGATTGTAACTAGTTACTAAATGATTTCGCTAGGATGCATATCATTATACCGATATAAGAACCACGGCCTCAACCACCCGTTTCCGCCATCGGAACGGACGATGGAGATTACTGCGGATCGAGTTGTCGCAAGTGGCGCGGCCCTCTTCTCCAGGCGGAACCGAATACGGACACAGGAGCACTCCCATGCTGCACATGCTCGTCATAGATGAAAGCAAAAAGTTCCACACGGCCGTCGAGGCGGTTTTCAGGGACGAATTCAGAGTCAGAAGCATCCCCACAGGCGATCTGGCGACTCTTGGGGACATCGAACCGCCGAGCATCGTGATCTATGTGGGCGTCGGCCCGGTGGAGGAGGTCCGCAAGAAGGTGACCCTTGTCCGCCGTACCTGGCCCGGGGCCCTGGCCATCCTGCTGCTGCCCGCCCTATCGGACGCGGCCCGGCTGCGGGGCGTTTCCATACCTGCGCACACCACAATCTTCGGCCGCTGCTCCAGAAAACGGCTCACCGAGATCGTGGACGACTACAAGGAGGTCCTGCGCTATTCCATCCAGGCGGACAAGGAAAAGGCCATCCTCCATTCCCTGGTCGAGTTCACCAGCAACTACATCCCCTGCGTGTACATCTGCCACCGCCAGGTCCTTCCCCTGCTCATGACCATGGCCTCCAACGTGGGCTGGGGCGCGGAACGGATTCGGAAACTGTTCACCGCCTATCTTTTGATCCTCTCCAGCCTCGACCGGGAGCGGCTCTCCTCGGTCATGAGCGGCAACGACTCCAGCGCCGAGACGCTGCGGGACATCTTCGAACACGTGGAACGGGCCGTGATCCTGCTGGAGGCCGACGACCGGACCGAGGGAATGGCCCACAGCCTGCGCTACGTCCTGAAACGCTACGACGGCGGCGGCTACCCCAAGGACGACGTCCGGGGCGACGACATCCCCCTCCCGGCCCGGATGATCCGGCTGGTGCTGGACTACCACTATCTGGTCCAGAGCGGCAAAAGCGAGAGCGAAGCGGTCTTCATCCTCAACCAACGGGGCAAGCGGTACGACAAGCGGTTGTACGAGGAGCTCAAGTCCATCGTCGGCAACGCCGGGCAGGCCGTCCAGCGGGCTGTCTATCCCCTGGGGCTCACCCCGGGCATGGTCGTGGCCGAGGACGTCTACGGAACGGTCGACGGCCAGCGGAGAAAGTTCCTGTCGGGCGGCGAGATACTGACTCCGAAGACCATCGAATTCATCCAACGGCACTGCGACGAATTCCTCGACATCACGGAACCCATCCAGATTCGTGAGGACGTCGAGGGAGCCCTCGGGGGCTGACCATGCTCAAGGAGATTTCAGTCAAACGCCTCACCGTGGGCATGTATGTGAGCCTGAGGGAGATTCCCTGGTTCAGCCATCCCTTCCTGCTGTCCAACTTCGAGATACGCAACCGCCAGGAACTGCGGGACATCCTCGCCATCGGCCGGGCCACGGTACTCTACGATCCGGAGAAGAGCCATTCGGCCCCCCTCGCCGAGGACCGGGACGTGGAGATCGCCAACCAAAGCACGGGGACGGTGACCAAGTCCCGGCGCAAGCGGGAAAAGGCCTCGGAGTTGCGCGCCCGGCGTGCCCGGTTCAACGAAATCAGGGAGGAGTTCGGCAAGGGGCTGGGCACGTCCAAGTGGATCCTGGAAGCCATCAAGGGCGGGGACCCCTCGGCCGCCGAGGACGCCCGGCGGATGGCCACGGCCTTCGGCGAAAAGTTCCTGGAGGACGTCAGCCTGGCCATCCAGCACATCAACCTGACGTCCACGGACGCGGGGCAGCACTTCCACTCCCTCAATGTCATGACCCTGTCTCTGATGCTCGGCAAGCAATTGGGCCTGTCCAGGGAGGACATGAACACCCTGAGCATGGGCGCCCTGCTCCACGACGTGGGGCAGCTGCTCCTGCCCGGCGGCATCGCGACCAGCCCCAAGCTGAGCAAGGCCGGGTGGATTCTCTTCAAGCGGCACCCCATGACCGGCGTGCAGCTGCTCTCCAGGCTGCCCGGCATCGACCCGGCGGTCATGAAGATCGTCTACCAGCACCACGAGCAGTGCGACGGCCGGGGATACCCCAAGGCCCTCAAGGGCGACGCCATCGCCGAACTCAGCAAGATCGTGGCCATCGCGGACGCGTACGACCGGCTGGTCAACGCCCGGGACGTGACGCGCGGACTCGCACCGCACAAGGCCCTCGCCCTGATGTTCACCAAGAAGCGGAAGGAATTCCAGGAGGGATACCTGGAGACTTTCATCAAGATGCTCGGGGTCTACCCGCCCGGCACCGTCTGCCGTTTCAACTCCGGCGACGTGGGCGTGGTGGTCTCGGTCGACCCGGCCAATCCGCTGTTGCCGGAAGTGGTCATCTACGACGCGAACATCCCCAAATACGACGCCATGATCTACCGGCTGGGCGAGGACCTCGACCTGACCATCACCGGCACCCTGAACCCGGGAGAAATAGACCGCGAGGTCAAGGGCTACCTGGATTCCAGGTCCGTGGTGCAATATTTCCCCGAGCACTGATCTCGAGGCGTTCCAGCCCCCTGCCCCCGCAATAAAACGGACCTCTGCGGTTCGTTTTGTCTATGCAATATATTTATAACATAAATATAATAGTCCGCATTTGCCGCATTCCGGTATTCAATGAGACATATGGACCAACTCTCTTTCGGGGATTGTTCCCCGGCTCGCAAAACACGCACCTTGGAGGGCATATGTTCAAGAATCTCAATCTTGGCCTGAAGCTCGGACTCGGCTTCGGGTGCCTGATACTCATTGCCGCGGCCCTGGGCGGCATAGCCATCTACGACATGCTGGTCGTGAGTGAGGATTCGCGGCAACTTGCCCAGGAGTACGTCCCGGAAGTGGGCATGGCCAACCAACTGGAGCGGGCCGCCCTGCTGGCCATGTACGCATTCAGGGGTTACTCCCTGAGCGAGTCCGAGACCTATTGGACCGAGGGGCGCAAACGGCTGGACGAGACCGGGGAGATTCTGCGCAGGGCCAAGGCCCATGCCGAAAAGTATCCCCGCCTGGTCAAACTGAAGCAGGACGTGGAAAAGGCCGGGCAGGGCGTCACCACCTACGACGGCCTGGTGGGTGAGACCCGGCAGTTGATCACGGACATCGGCGAAAACAGGGGCACCATGGACACGGCCGCAGCCACCTTCATGAAGAACTGCACGGATTTCCTGGCCTCGCAGAACCAGACCCTGGACAGGGAGATCGCCGCGGGCGCGGCCGTGGGCCAGCTCACCGAGCGGCACGGCAAGATCTCCATGGTCCATGCGATCATCGACCTGTGCAACGGCATCCGGATCAACAACTTCAAGTCCCAGGCCACCCGGGACCTGACGATCATGGAAGCCGCCATGGAAGACTTTCCGCGTATGGAAAAACAATATGACGACCTGAAGGCTGTCACCCGGCGGCCGGAAAATCTTCACCAGCTGGAGAACATCCGGGCCTCGAGCAAAAGCTACCAAGCGGCCATGCAGCTGTTCATGGACAACTCCAGGGCCCTGCGCGACCTGAACGGAAAGCGCAACGAGAGCGGGCAGGCCGTGCTCGATGCGGCCCAAAACACCGCAACCGCAGGCGTGGAGGCCACCCAGGAACGGGCCGACGCGGCCATGACCTCCATGGAGAGCGCGTCCATGGTCATGGCGGTGGGACTGGGTATCGCCTTCCTCTTCGGCGTTGTCATCGCCTGGGGCCTGACGCGCATGATCACCCGCCCCATCCTGATGGGAGTGTCCTTTGCCAAGCGCATGAGCGAGGGCGACTTCACCCGCACCCTGGACATCGACCAGCGTGATGAAATCGGCATCCTGGCCCAGGCCCTGAACAATATGGTCACCCGGCTCCAGGCCGTGGTCGCCGACGTGGACGCCGCCACCAGCAACGTGGCCGGCGGCAGCGCCGAGCTGTCCTCCTCGTCCCAGTCCCTGTCCCAGGGAGCCACGGAGCAGGCCGCGTCCATCGAGGAGGTCTCCTCGTCCATGGAGCAGATGGCCTCGAACATCAGCCAGAACGCCGAGAACGCCCGCGAGACCGAGGCCCTGGCCGCCAAGGCCGCCTCGGACGCCCGCGAGACGGGCGGGGCCGTGGGGCAGACCGTGGAGGCCATGAAGGAGATCGCGGAAAAGATCTCGATCATCGAGGAGATCGCCCGGCAGACGAACCTGCTGGCCCTGAACGCGGCCATCGAGGCCGCCCGGGCCGGGGAGCACGGCAAGGGGTTCGCCGTGGTCGCCGCCGAGGTGCGCAAGCTGGCCGAACGCTCGGGCACGGCCGCGGCCGAGATCAGCGAACTCTCATCAACCAGCGTGGAGGTGGCCGAAAAGGCGGGAACCATGCTCGGGCAGCTTGTCCCGGACATCGAGCGGACCGCCTCCCTGGTCCAGGAGATCACTGCGGCCAGCAACGAGCAGAACGCGGGCGCGACCCAGATCAACCAGGCCATCAGCCAGCTGGACACGGTCATCCAGCAGAACGCCTCGGCCTCGGAGGAGATGGCCTCCACCAGCGAGGAACTGGCCGGCCAGAGCCAGCAGCTCCAGGAAACCATGTCCTTCTTCAACGTGGGAAACGGCAACCGCGACAAGCGTACCTCGGTCCAGGTGCGCAAGACCCCGACCGCCGCCCTGCCCGCGTCCAGGCCTGCCACGGCGGCCAAGCCCGCCCGTTCGCCCGCCGATCTCGAGGGATTCGGCGCGGGCCTGGACCTGGACATGGACGACGAAGGGGCGGCCGAGTTCGAACGGTTCTAGCCCGGTCATCCAGGCAAAAAAAGGCCGTCCCTCCTCTGCGGAAGGACGGCCTTTGTCGTCTGTCCGCTGTCCGCGCCTACTTGTGGATCACGTCGGCCTGCTTGAGCAGCGCCTCGGGGACCTCGACGCCCATCTTCCCGGCCGCTGCCGGGTAGATGTGGAAGGAGAGTTTTTTCTGGAATTCCACCGGGGTGTCGGCGGGCTTGGCCCCGTTCAGGATGCGGATGGCCATGGCCCCGGTCTGACGGCCGTGCAGGTAGTAGTCGAAGCCCAGCGCGGCGATGGCCCCGCGCGACACGGAGTCCGTGTCGGCCACGAAGACCGGCGTTTGGCTGCGGCGGCCCACCTTGACGACCACTTCCATGGCCGAGACCACGGTGTTGTCCGTGGGGATGTAGATGGCGTCCACGTTGCCCACCAGGCTGGACGCGGCCTGCTGCACGTCGGCGGAGCTGGTCACCGTGACCGGCACGACCTCGATGCCCCGGTCCTTGGCGGCGGCCGTGATCCGCTTGAGGTTGGACACGGAGTTCATCTCGCCCGCGTTGTACAGGAAACCCAGCTTTTTCATGTCCGGCAGGAATTTGAGCAGCATCTCCACGTGCTTGTCCATGGGCATCTGGTTGGACACGCCGGTCACGTCGCCGCCCGGATGCTCGTAGTCGGTCACCAGCCCGGCCAGCAGCGGGTCGGTGATGGCCGTGAACAGCATGGGCGTGCCTTTGAGTGTCTCGGTCTTGTCGTACTGCTTGACCAGGGCCTGGGCGTTGGGCGTGGCGATGGCCACGATCATGTCCGGCTTGTCGGCCGCCACCTGGGTGGCGATCTGATAGGCCATGCTCATGTTGCCCTGGGAATTGTAGATCTTGTATTCGACGTCCATGCCGGCGTCCTTGAGCTCATCCTGGAACCCCTTGAGCACGGCGTCCAGGGCCGGATGCTCGACGAACTGGCTGACGTCGATGAGGACCTTGCCCGCGCGGGCGGGACCGGCCATGCCCAGAACGAGCAATACGGCGAAAAGACAGAGACAACGTTTCATGAAACCCCCTCAAAGGAACGGCTGTCGGGACAATCCCGTAATATTCGCTAACGTGTCGGTTTTTCTATAGCAACATTAAAGGACTTGCAAGTTGCGGACGAAGGGTGCAACATCCGCCCCCTGCCACCCTCACCCACATTCCGGATTTTGTGAAATGACCCGACCCACCGTGACCCTTTTCATCCAGTGCCTGGTGGATTCCCTGTCGCCCGAGACCGGGGACGCCATGGTCCGCGTGCTGGAACGGCTCGGCGTGCGCATGCACTACCCCCCGAACCAGACCTGCTGCGGCCAACCCGCCTTCAATTCCGGGTACCGCAGGGAAGCGGCCAAGGCCGCCCGCCGGTTTCTCGACATATTTGAAAACAGCGAGGCCATCGTCTGCCCGTCCGGCTCCTGCGTGCACATGGTCCGCCACCACTACCTCGAGCTCTTCCGCGACGAGCCTGACCAGCTGGCCCGGGCGCGCATGGTCGCGGACAAGACCTTCGAATTCACCGAATACCTGGTGGACGTCCTGGGCGTGACCGATCCCGGCGCGCAGCTCGGCTGCCGCTACGACGGGGCCGTGACCTACCACGACTCCTGCCACCTTTCGCGCGGACTGGGCATCCGCAGGCAGCCCCGCCTGCTCCTGGAAAACACCCCGGGCCTGACCCTCATCGAGATGGACGAGTCGGACCGCTGCTGCGGCTTCGGCGGGACCTTCGCGGTCAAATACCCGGAAATCTCCACGGCCATGGTTGACGACAAGGTCAAGACCATCCTGGACACCGGGGCCGGGGCCGTGGTCGGCTGCGACGTAAGCTGCCTGATGAACATACAGGGCCGCCTCTCCCGCCTGGGCTCGGGCGTCCGCGCCCTGCACATCGCCGAAATCCTGGCCGGGGAGGGGAAACAATGAATCAACCGAGCGACAAGACCTACGCCGAACTGGCCCACGACGCCATCGGCAACGAGGAGCTGCACGCGGCCATCCGCATGATCCAGGACCGCATCGGCAAATCCTCCCAGGCCCTGTGGCGGGACGAGATCACCCCGCAACACCGCCGGTTGGCCAAGGAGGCGCGCCTGCGCACCCTGGACAACCTCGACGAGGTTCTGGCCGCCCTGGCCGAAAAAGTCCGCGCCCGGGGCGGGCACGTCCATTTCGCGGCCACGGCCGAGGACGCCCGCCACTACTGCCTGGAAGTGGCCCGCAAGCACAACGTCAAGCGCGTGGTCAAGGGCAAGTCCATGACCTCGGCCGAGATCGGCGTGGACCCCCTGCTCGAGAGCGAGGGCATCGAGGTGGTCGAGACCGACCTCGGCGAGTACATCATCCAGCTGGCCGGGGACACGCCCTCGCACATCATCGCCCCTTGCATCCACATGAACAAGCGCCAGATCGGCAAGCTGTTCCAGGAGAAGCTCGGCATCCCCTATTCCGAGGACCCGCCCACCCTGACCAGAGCCGCGCGCAAGGCCCTGCGCGAAAAACTCCTGACCGCCGACATGGGGTTGAGCGGCTGCAACATCGCCTGCGCCGAGACCGGCCACGTCTGCCTGGTGTCCAACGAGGGCAACATCCGCATGGCCACGACCATGCCCAAGGTCCACGTCGCGCTCATGGGCATGGAGCGGGTCACCGCCACCCTGGCCGAGCACGACATGCTCCTGCGCCTGCTGACGCGTGGCGCCGCGGCCCAGAAGGTCTCCACCTACGTCTCCTTCCTGGGCGGCCCCCGCCAGCCCGGCGAGACCGACGGGCCCGAGGAATTCCATCTGGTCGTCATCGACAACGGGCGCATGAAAATGCTCGCCGACCCCCGGTTCCGCGAGGTCCTGTCCTGCATCCGCTGCGGCGGCTGCCTGAACATCTGCCCGGTCTACGGGCGCATCGGCGGCCACGCATACAACGGCCCCTACCCCGGCCCCATCGGCGCGGTCATCATGCCGCTCATCCAGGGCGTCAACCAACACGCCGACCTCTGCCGGGGCGAGTCCCTGTGCGGCGCGTGCAAGGACATCTGCCCGGTCAACAACGATCTGCCGCGCATGCTCTCCGAGCTCAGGCACATGCTCGCCCACGGCGACGAGACCTGGAAGGTCGAGCCCGTGGACAAGACCGAGGCGCGGGCCTTCAAGGCCTGGAGCGCGGCCATGTCCAGCCGCACCGCCTACAACCTGCTGGTCAGGGCCGGACGGATCGCCCAGGCCCCGTTCGTCAGGAACGGCGCGCTCTCCAAGGGCGTCGGCCCGCTGGCCAAATGGACCGCCACCCGCGACTTCCCGCCCATCGCCAAGAAGACCTTTGCCGAACGATGGAAGACCGACCACGCCAAGCGCCTCAGCGAGACCGACCATGACTAACGAAGAATACTTCCTCAAGCGCATCCGCAAGGCCCTGGGCCGCAAAAAAGCGCCCGGCGCGGATACCATCTTCTCCAGCCGCCCCCAAGGCGAACGGGAAGGACTGCTCTCCCGCGCCGACCGCAGCCGGGAGGAACGGTTCGAACTCCTCGCCCTGCTCCAACAGGCCGCCGGCCCCCTGAACCTCAACGTCCACGTCGCCGAGGACACCCGTGAGGCCGGACAAAGCATCGCCAACCTGGCCCGCGTCTCGGAAACCGAATGGGGCGGCGACAAGCACGTCCTCATGCACGACGACGCCCTGCTCCACGATCTCGATTTGCCCGGACACCTGGCCGACGACCCCATCGCCGTGGACGTGGCCCGTTTCAACCCGGGCGAGGACGAACTCGCGGGCAAGCAACGGTTGCGCGAAGTCGCGGAAAAGGCCTACATCGGCGTGACCGGCGCGGACTGGTGCGCCGCGGACTGCGCCGCCATCGCCCTGCTGTCCGGACCGGGCCACGGACGCGCCGTGTCCCTGGTCCCGTCCATCCACATCGCGGTCCTGCCCCTGGACCGGCTAGTGGCCGACCTGCCCGAAGGCTACGCCCTGCTCGAAAACCACGGCAACCTGCCCGCTTCCTTCACCTTCATCTCCGGACCGTCCAAAACCGCCGACATCGAGGCCGAACTCGTCCACGGCGCGCACGGCCCCAGAGAGATGCACCTGTTCGTCATTACGGGGTAAACGAGAGTCCAGAGGCGGGGATGCCTCCGGCGGCCCCTTCGGGGAGACCAGGGCGCTGCCCTATCGCTGCTGTCGACGGCTCTAAGACCGAGCAAGCTCGGCCTAAGACCCGACGCGTCCCCGCTTAAGGCCGAGGGCCTTAAGAATCCCATGTTCGCTTCGCTCAGGTTCGTGCGGCAGCGGAAGGTTGCGACGGGGACGCCTTCCGCCGTGCCGGTTGGCGATTTCGGGCAGGGGAAACGGGTGTGACGCCGTGCGCTTTCCCATAAGTCAGAAGTAAGAAAACGCCGCAAGGCCGCTTTGGCTGGTTCCGTCCACGCCCGCCTGCGGCGCTGGCTACCGGCGCGAGCACTTCGGGACACCGCACAGCCGAGCCACTCTCACTCCCCCCGCGCAACAATCCGCCACCCCGCTTCGCACCTTCGCCGCAGGCGACACAAAAAGTTTGGGAAGGGGGTCCAGGGCAGCGCCCCGGCCGCCGGAGACATGTCTCCGGGGGCATCCATGAATGGTATTTGCCTAATCAATGGATTAAGAGGTAAGCTGGGAAGACGGACTCCGGCGCAACGAACAGGGGGATGCATGGACCTGATCATCATCGCTTCCATAGGCATACAGCTGACGGCCGCAGGGCTGGCGCTGTTTCTGATCCCGGAAACGGGTCGCCGCTGGTCGTGGATACTGATCGCGGCGGGTCTGATCGGCATGGTCCACCGGCGGGTGCACACCCTGTACATGTACTGGGAGGGGCGGGCGCAGCCGGACCCCGCCTTCGAGCTGCTCGGGCTCCTGGTTTCCATCATCATCCTGTTGGGAGTATTGCAGATCCGGCCGATTTTCCGGCAGCTCAAGGCGGCCAACGAGAAACTGGCCAAGAACGAGGAGCGGTTCCGGACCGTGGCCGACTTCACCTATGATTGGGAGTACTGGCGCGGCCCGGACGGAGAATTCCTGTACATGTCGCCGTCATGCGAGCGGATCACCGGGTACCCCCGGTCCGCGTTCATGGAGAACCCGGAGCTGATGTTCGAGATGGTCCATCCCGAGGACCGGCCCATGGTCAAGGCGCACCTGCACAGGGAGCACCGGAACCAGGGCACGGACACCCTGGATTTCCGCATCATCCGGGCCGACGGCACCCAGCACTGGCTGTCGCACCGTTGCGTGCCGGTGACCAGCGAGCAGGGCACCTTTCTGGGCGCGCGTGCCAGCAACCGGATCATCGACCAGCGGGTGGAGGCCGAGAACCGGCTGCGAGAGAGCCGCCGCCTGTACCGCGACCTGGTGGAGCAATCGCATTTCATCGTCCTGGAGGTGGACACCGAGGGCAAGGTCTTTTTCATCAACCGCTGGGGGCTGGACTTCTACGGGTTCCATGAAGGCGAACTGACCGGCCGTGAGGCCCTGGGACTGCTCCTGCCCGAGACCGACCACCAGGACCGCGACCTGCGCGCCCATTTCCAGGACCTGCTCGAACGCAACCCGGGCCACACCTTCACCGAGGTGGAGGTCGTGCGCCGCAACGAGAGCCGGGCCACCCTGTCGCTCGGCACCTCGGTCATGGTCGACGAGACGGGCCAGGCCACCGGCATCCTCTGCATCGGGATCGACATCACCGCGCGCAGGGCGGCGGAAAAACTGAAGGAGGACGTGGAACGCATCGTCCGCCACGACCTCAAGTCGCCGCTCATGGGCATCATCGGCCTGCCGCGCATCATGCAGGAGGACGAGAACCTCACGGACCGTCAGAAGGAGATGCTCCAGGTGGTCGAGGAGGCGGGCATGCAGATGATGGACCTGATCAACCAGTCCCTGACCCTGTTCAAGCTCGAATCCGGCACCTACGAGCACCAGCCCCAGCCCGTGGACTGGCTGGCCGTGGTCATGCGCGCCGTGCGCGACACCTCCATGCACCGCGAACCCGCCTGCTCCGTCGAAACCAGCCTGGACGGCCAAAAGGTCGCCAAAGGCATGCAACTCATCATACAGGGCGACGGCACCCTGTTGTACGGCATGGCCGCCAACCTGCTCAAAAACGCGGTCGAGGCCTCGGGCGGCCAGCCCGTGCGCGTGGACTTGACCAGCGGCGACCCCTGCGTGCTCGAAATCCGCAACCGCCTGCCCGTGCCCGAAGAGGTGCGCCAGTCCTTCTTCGATAAATACTCCACCCATGGCAAGCATAACGGCACCGGCCTGGGCACCTACTCCGCACGCCTCGCCGCCGAAGCGCACGGCGGCCACATCTCCATGGACACCTCCCCGGAAACCGGCACCGTGGTCCGCGTGGCCCTGCCCAGAGATAAGAAAACCGCCTGATAAGGGCGGGGATGCCTCCGGCGGCCCCTTCGGGGAGACCAGGACGCTGCCCTGGACCCGGCAGGGAGCAAAGCCCCCTGCACCCCCATATTCGCTTCGCTCAGAAGCATGCGAGCGCGAAAGGCTGGCAAGGGATGCCTTCCGCCGTGCCGGTTGGCGATTTCGGACAGGGAGAACGGATGGGACGACGTGCGTTTTCTCACAAGATCGCCCGCCGTTATCCCTGCCCGAAATCGCGGTTTTCTTTTAGGGAAGGAAATAGCCCGGTAAGAAATGCCTTTTCGCCACAGTTCGAAAACGCCGCAAAACCATTTTATCGAGTTTCGACCACGCCCGCCTGCGGTGTTGGCTACCGTCCCGAAGGGTTCGCGCCGGGCGGCCCTCCGAGGCCCGTGGACATCCGGCGCGAACCCTTCGGGACACCGCCCACCCCAAACTCCCACAAGACAAACGGCCACCCCGCTTCACACCTTCGCCGCAGGCGACACAAAAAGTTTGGGAGGGTCCAGGGGACCCTTTTCAAAGGGTTCCCTGGCGGGGTCCGGGGCAGCGCCCCGGCCGCCGGAGGCACGCCTTTCGCGCCCGGCGAGGGCCTGCCGGAGGCATAAAAAAAAGCCCCCGGGCGGATGCCTGGGGGCTTGAATGGTCTGAGGGCGGGTGGCCTTACAGGGTCTGTTGCTTGAGTTTGACGCGCATGACGCGTTCGATGTCGCGGACCTGGGTCTTGTCTTCGCTGGTGACGAGGCTGACGGCGCATCCGGAGCGGCCCGCGCGGCCGGTGCGGCCGATGCGATGGGTGTAGGTCTCCACGGTATCGGGCATGTCGAAGTTGATGACGTGGGAGATGCGGTCGCAGTCGATGCCCCGGGCGGCGATGTCGGTGGCGACCATGATGTCGAACCGGCCGTCGCGGAAGCCGTCCAGGGCCCGCTGGCGCTGGCTCTGGCTCATGTTGCCCTGGAGGAAGGTGGAGTTGTAGCCGGAATTGGCCAGCTTGCGGGCCAGGTTCTTGGCCTTGTGCTTGGTCCGGGTGAAGACGAGCACGCTCTGGCGGTCGTCGTTGTCCAGGAGCCGGGTGAGCAGATCGCCCTTGAGGTTGTTGGCCGTGGCGTAGAAGCAGTGTTCCACGGACTCCACAGGTTGGGTGTTGGACACCTGGACGGTCTTGGGATTGTTCAGGATATTTTCGGCAAGCTTGCGGATATCCTTGGGCATGGTGGCCGAGAAGAGCAGGTTCTGCCGTTTGACGGGCAGCTTGGCCAGGATGCGCTTGATGTCGGGCATGAAGCCCATGTCGAGCATGCGGTCGGCCTCGTCCAGGACCAGGGTGTCGATGTGGTTGAGGGACACGGAGCCCTTGTTCAACAGCCGGACCAGGCGGCCGGGGCAGGCCACGATGATGCGGCAGTGGGAAAAGGCCTTGATCTGCGGGTTCATGCCCACGCCGCCGATGACCACGCCGGAGCGGATGCCGGTCTGCTTGCCCAGATCGTTGAAGTTCTCGTCGATCTGCAGGGCAAGTTCGCGGGTGGGGGCCAGGACCAGGACGCTGGGGATGGCCCGGTCCGACTTCTTGCTGGTCAACAGCCGTTGCAGGATGGGCAGGGCGAAGGCCGCGGTCTTGCCGGTGCCGGTCTGGGCCAGGCCCATGACGTCGTGGCCTTTGAGCACGAGGGGAATGGCCTGTTCTTGAATGGGGGTGGGGGTTTCATAGCCGCACCCTTTGATGCCGGCGAGGATACGCCGATCCAGGGAGAAATTGGAAAAAGTCATATGAACCTTTGGTAAAAAGGGGATATTTTCGACGGCGCGCGACAGCGGTCGGGGTCCGGGGCTTGCCCGGTGTATCGGAAGTGCTCTGGTACGGGAGTAAATCTTGGTTCGACGGGGTGTTGAACGATGGGCGCCCGATGGGGCAAAGAAGTATTCGTACGTCCAGTCACGCTGAGCTGGCTCCTTATCGGCCATTGGCCGGGCAAAGTAAAGCAGTATTTTCAAGGCCCGGGCAGAGGGAAAAAGACGGGCCCCCGTTCGGGAACGGGGGCCTTGTCTTGGGGGACATGCCCGGCCGGGAGGAGCCGGACGGGTCAGCAATGGGGCGGCGGGCCGGGCGTGACGCCGGTCAGGGCGCCGGGCGCGGCCTCGGACGAGGGGGAGTCCTGTTCCTGCCGGGGGCTCACGCTCGACCGGCAGAGGGGGCAGAGGGTTTCGAGGATCAGGGCGTCCCAGGTGCCGCTCCAGCGGCAGTTGTCGCATTCGTAGTGCATGTCTCCTCCGTACAGTTCAGGCGACAAGACCCCGGCCGGGAAACCGGGGTCCGGATGGGTGAATGATGGTGGGGCCTAGACCGGGGCCGAGCCGTCGACGGCGATCTTGCGCGTCGCGCCTTCCGGCTTTCCGGTCCGGGGCAGGATCACGCACAGGACGCCCTTTTCGAGCTTGGCGCTGATCTTGTCGCGGTCCACGTCGCCGGGCAGGTCGAGCACCCTGCGGAAGGAGCCCGAAGAGCGCTCCACGCGGTAGT
The DNA here is from genome assembly GCF_001874525.1 of Pseudodesulfovibrio hydrargyri. Classification (NCBI taxonomy): domain Bacteria; kingdom Pseudomonadati; phylum Thermodesulfobacteriota; class Desulfovibrionia; order Desulfovibrionales; family Desulfovibrionaceae; genus Pseudodesulfovibrio; species Pseudodesulfovibrio hydrargyri. Next base: position 958,553 of record NZ_LKAQ01000004.1, read on the forward strand.
AGCCCTTTTCCTCGGTCTTTTCCTCGCTGTGCGTTTCAGCGGAAAGGACGAGGAAGTCGCCCTCGATCTCGACGGACAGATCCTTTTCGTCGACCCCGGGCAGGTCGGCCTGGACAACGTATTCCTTGTCCGTGCCGTAGACGTCCACCTTGGGCCTGAGGGCCGCGTCTCTCAGGCGCGATCGCATCGCGCCGGGACGGAAAACGGGGTTCTGGAATCCGAAACCGGAAAACATGGACTCGACCATGCGGTCGAATTCGGTGTGGAACTGGTCCAGCGGTGAGGCGGGTACGCCTTCTCCCGGGTCGTTTCGACGGACCGGGAGGGTCTGCTCGTGTTCCCTCTTGAACCAATTCCAGGGGTTCAGCTTGGTACTGGCCATAGCGTCCTCCTAGGAAGAAGTTGAAGATTGCCTTTCGACATCCTCCTGATAAGTCCTGCCCGGCCAAAGTCAAGGGGCCCGGATGGCGGATCAGACCGCCCGGCGCATGCGGGGCGGGCGTCTGCGGGCCAGGTCGAGCAGGGCGCGCCCGGCCTCGGCCAGCTCCCCGCTGTTGTCGATGGTCACCAGCGCCGGGTGGCTGACGGCATAGTCCCCGGCGCGTTGCAAGCGGCCCTCGATCTCCTCGGCGGTCTCGCGGCCGCGCAGGATGAGGCGCTGGCGCAGGATGTCCCGGTCCAGGGTGACCAGCACCGGGACGAGGTCCGGGTAGCGGCGGGCTGCCTCGGGCAGGTAGGCGCGGGAGCCGTTGACCACCACGTTCAGGCCCGCCTCCAGCCAGGCGTCGATCTCGAGGCCCACGCCGTAGCGGTTGCCGTGGCTGTCCCAGGCCAGCGCGAACAGCCCGAGGTCCAGGCGGGCGCGGTATTCGTCGGGCAGCAGGGCCACGTGGTTTTCGCCCCCGGCGTCGGCCGGGCGGGTGATGTAGCGGTGGGCGAAGGCCGCCTCGCTTCCCGGGCAGTGTTTGCGGGCGTAGAGCATGATGGAGTCCTTGCCGCAGCCGGAAGGGCCGATGACGTAGATCAGGTTGCCGGGGATCATGAGTTCTCCTTGGAATTGCCGAGCCGGGCCCGGTGGATCAGCCGAAACGGCGCGGACCGGTCCGGCTGGTGGAAGAGGCAGAGTTCGCGGACCGGACGGGGACGGCCGGTGACGGGCGCGGACAGGCCGGACAGGATGTCCGCCAGACGCGCGCGCCGGTCCGGGTCCTCGACGCGGCCGGTCAGGGTGATGTGGAAGCGGAATTCCGAAAGCACGTAGGGGTAGCCCCACTCGTCGAGCAGGCGGTTCTGGACCGGGGTCAGGCCCGGAGTCCGGCGGGCCTCGTTCTCCTCGGCGGTGGCCGGGACCCGCAGGGGGGTCATGGCCCGCAGGCACGCTTCGGCGACCTCGCCCAGCCGGGCCTGGTCGGCCGGGACCAGGGCCAGGAACGAACCGATCACGCGCACGGACAGGGGGGCCAGATCGAACGGGGCCAGGGCACCGGCCAGGGACTCCAGCCGCTCGATGATCCCGGCCTCATCCACGTCCGGCAGGGGCGTAAAGGGCGGCATGAGCGTGCCGTGGAAGCCGTAGCGGCGGGGCGACTCGGTGGCCGCGCGCCATTCGTCCGGGGACAGAGAGTCCGGCAGTGCCGGGGATACGGGCTGGCCGGTCTCGTTGTCCCGGCCGAGCCAGGCCGCGCCGAAGCGGTCGAGTCCGCCGCCCGATTCCGGGGCGTAGTACACGCCGTACCGTCCGCTGGTTTGCCGGTTCCCGGGACCGTTCATGAGACCATTCATAGGGCCGCGCCCCCGTACTTGTCCAGGAACGCCTCGATGTCCAGTTCGCGGAAGTCGGGCAGCGCCTTGTTCAGATAGTCGTGGGGCCAGTCCCACCAGGCCAGGCGCAGGAGGCGCTGGCGCACCGGGGCCGGGAACCGCTCGCGGATCATCCGGGCGGGGACGCCGCCCACGATGGCGTAGGGCGGCACGTCCTTGGAGACCACGGCCCCGTGGCCGATCCAGACGTCGCAGCCGACGCGCGTGCGCTGGGAGCGCCGCCACTCGAAGACCGCGTCGTCGTCCGGGCCGAAGCCGTAGCGGGCGCTGCGGTAGGTGAAGTGGTGCTGGGACGGCCGCCACATGGGGTGGTTGGTCGGGCCGATGCGCACGTTGGAGGCGACGGACGCGAACCTGCCGATGTCGGCGTAGGCCACATCGCAGCCGGAACTCAGGTAGGCGTAGTCCCCCAGCGTGGATTCGAGCATCAGACAGTCTTCCAGGACCTCGGTGTAGTGGCCGAGCGAGCTGTCGCGGACGTCCGCCGTGGGGTGGACAGAAGGGTCCGGGCCGAGCCGGACGTCTCCTTGGGGGTGTGGGTGCATGTTCATGGCCTTTGACTGACAAATGCGCCCGGTTTGGAAAAGCACGGAAGCGCATCATTTCCGCGACGAAATTGACGATCAGGTTACAACAAGTTGAAATCCCTGCCTAAAGCGGACAAGTGAGGGACTTGTCTAGTGTGCCTTGCCCGCCCTTGTCCTACCACGTTCCCGAACGCGGCCCGCCCCCCGGGCCGGACAAACCCGGAACGCGGACCCGAGACCATGGATACGGCCCCATCACGGCTCCACCAGAATCTGCACCCAGTCGCTGGCGAACAGGCAGACCCCGAACTCCACGGGCACGCCGTTCTCGTCCACGTTGACGCTCTCGGTGACGAGGACCGGGCGGTTCCTGGGCTGGCCCAGCTCCCGGGCCTCCTCGGAGGTGGGCATGCGGGCGATGATCCGGGTCTGCCTGCGCGAGTAGTCGGTCACCCCGAAGTGCTCCAGCGTCCGGGTCACGGACCTGAGTTCGCGATAGACGCGGACCATGCCCGGAAACAAGGTCTTAGGAAAAAAGGCCGTGGAATAGCTGATGCGCCTGCCGTCCGCCTCGCCCGCGCTGGTGATCCGCGTGACCACCTCGCCCGGCTCGAGGCCCAGGGCCTCGGCCACCCGCGGGTCGGCCTCGGCGTCCACGGCCGCGAGCAGGACGTTGCCCGGCGTGCGCCGCTGGCGGGACAGGTTCTCGCTGAAGCGGGTCCGGCGGCTGACCGGATAGTGGACCACCCGCTCGCGCACGAAGGAGCCGCGCCCCTGCTCCACGCGGATGCGTCCGTCCTCCTCGAGCACGGACAGGGCGCGCCGGATGGTGTGCCGGTTGACCTGAAACTCCACGGCCAGGCTGTGTTCCGACGGCAGCCGGTCGCCCGGCCCGAACCGCCCGGACGCGATGGCCGCCTCCAATTGCGCATGGATCTGCCGCCACAGGGCGATCCCGTTTCCGCGCGTGAGCATGAACGCACCTCGATTCGTTTTTCGACCGGCAGAGCACAGGCTCCGTCGGTTGTCTAGACAACCTGTGAGGATTTCACACAAATGAAACCCGATAGTGACATGAAGGCCCCCATGGACCGGCAAACCCGAGCCAGAAAGGAATGGATGGGGGTCCTCGCCAGGACCGGCACCGAGAGCCTGGAGGCGGCCTACGCCCGGCTCGATCCCGAACCCCGATACGAGCACCTGCGTCCGCCCGAAGTGGGCATGGCCATGGTCCGCGCCAGGGCCGAGGCCCGGGGGGAGCGGTTCAACCTCGGCGAGATGACCATGTGCCGCTGCTCGGTCCGCCTGGCGGACGGCAGCGTGGGCCACGGCTTCGTGGCCGGGCGCGACGCGCGGCACGCCGAACTGGCCGCTCTGTTCGACGCGCTGCTCCAGGACCCTGAATCCGGCCCCGCCCTGCGCCGGGCCGTCATCGACCCGCTGTCCGCCGCCCTCGACAAGGGGCGCCGTGAGCGGGCAGCCAAAACCGCGGCCACCAGGGTGAACTTCTTCACCATGGTCCGCGGCCAAGACTAGGGGGAACCCATGCAAGGACACGCCTTGGACGCGGCCAGAGGGCCGCGCGAACCGGCCCTTGAGAACCAGCGCATATTCCGGGCCATACTCCTGACCATGTCCCATCCGGGCTCGGTCACCGTGCTCGGCAACTGGCCCGAGCCGCCCAAGGGGCTGCACCCGGCCGCGGCCGCGGTCTGCCTGGCCCTGGTGGACATGGACACGCCCCTGTGGATCGGCCCCTCCGGGCCGCTGGATATCCAGACCTACCTGCGCTTCCACTGCGGCTGCACCGTCTGCCGCAGGCCGGAGAACGCGGCCTTCGGGCTGATCCTCGACGGGCAGGAACTGCCGGACCTCGGCCTGTTCCACCCCGGCGACCTGGAATACCCGGACCGCTCGGCCACCCTGATCATCCAGGTCAAGGCCATGAACGTGGGCCGGGGCGTGCCCCTGTCCGGCCCGGGCATCAACGGCGAGACCCGGCTGCACGTGGACGGGCTCAACCCGGATTTCTGGCGGTCGATGCAGCGCAACGGACGGCGCTTCCCGCTGGGGTTCGACGTGATTCTGGCAACTCAAACGGAGATCGTCTCCCTGCCGAGGACGATCCAGGTGGGTATTTAACGTGTACGTAGCCGTCAAGGGTGGCGAACAGGCCATCGAGAACGCCCATCGGCTCATGGCCGAGGAACGCAGGGGCGCACAAGGCGTCCCGGAACTGACCGTGGAACAGATTCTTCAACAGATGCGCCTGGCCGTGGACCGGGTCATGAGCGAGGGCGCCCTGTACGACCCCTGGCTCGCGGCCCTGGCCGTGAAGCAGGCGCGCGGCGACCTGGTGGAGGCGACCTTCCTTTTGCGGGCCTACCGCACGACCCTGCCCAGGCTGTACGACTCCCTGCCCGTGGACACCACGGCCATGGAGGTCCGCCGCCGCGTCTCCGCGACCTTCAAGGACATCCCCGGAGGCCAGGTCCTCGGACCGACCTTCGACTACACCCACCGGCTCCTGGACTTCGGACTGGCCGCCGAGTCCCGGCCCGAACCGGCGGCCACGGTCCCGGACGAAAGCCTGGACGAGTCCCGGCCGCCCCTCTCGCGGGTCATGGACCTGCTGGCCGAGGAAGGGCTGGTCGACCGCCCCGGCGGGGACGGCTGTGAAAGTGAGGACGAAACGCGCCCCGTGGGCGACATCACCCGCGACCCGCTGACCTACCCGGCGGCCCGCGACGTGCGGTTGCAGAACCTGGCGCGCGGGGACGAGGGGTTCCTGCTGGCGCTGGGCTATTCCAGCCAGCGCGGCTTCGGCGACAACCACCCCTTTGCGGGCGAGATCCGCATGGGCGAGGTGGCCGTGTCCATCCGCCCGGACGAGCTCGGCTTCGAGGTGGAGATCGGCGACGTCACCGTGTCCGAATGCGAGATGGTCACCAGCTTCAAGGGGTCCAAGGACGAACTGCCCCGGTTCACCCGAGGCTACGGCCTGTCCTTCGGCTACAACGAGCGCAAGGTCCTGGCCATGTCCCTGGTGGACCGCTCGCTCCAGGCCCGCGAACTGGGCGAGGACATCAACGCCCCGTCCCGGGACGAGGAGTTCGTCCTGTCCCACAGCGACAACGTGGAGGCCCAGGGGTTCGTCCAGCACCTCAAGCTCCCGCACTACGTGGACTTCCAGGCCGACCTGGTCATGGTCCGGGGAATGCGGGCCGAGATCCTAAAACGGGCCGGGTCCGAGACCGAGGAGGCCGCATGACCGCCGCCGCAAAAAATCCTTCGGACGCCCAGACGCCCCCCGCCGTGGAAGCGGGCTACAACTACGGCTACCTGAACGAGCAGACCAAGCGGATGATCCGCCGGGCCATCCTCAAGGCCGTGGCCATCCCCGGCTACCAGGTGCCCTTTGCCGGGCGCGAGATGCCCATGCCCTACGGCTGGGGCACGGGCGGCATCCAGCTGTCCGCCTCCATCCTCGGGCCCGACGACGTCTTCAAGGTCATCGACCAGGGCGCGGACGACACCACCAACGCGGTCTCCATCCGCAAGTTCTTCGCCAAGGTCACCGGGGTGAAGACCACCGAGCGAACCGTGGACGCCACGGTCATCCAGACCCGCCACCGCATCCCCGAGATCCCGCTCACGGACGGCCAGATCATGGTCTACCAGGTGCCCATCCCCGAGCCCCTGCGCTGGGTGGAGCCGCGCGAGACCGAGACGCGGACCATGCACGCGCTCGAGGAGTACGGGGTCATGCACGTCCAGCTTTACGAGGACATCGCCCGGCACGGGCGGATCGCCACCAACTTCATGTACCCGGTCAAGGTCAACGGACGGTACATCATGAGCCCCTCGCCCATCCCCAAATTCGACAACCCCAAGCTCGACGACTCCCCGGCCCTGCATGTCTTCGGCGCGGGCCGCGAAAAACGCATCTACGCCATCCCGCCCTACACCGAGGTCAAGAGCCTGGATTTCGAGGACTACCCCTTCGAGGTGGAGACCTGGGACGGCTGCTGCGCCCTGTGCGGGGCCACGGACAGCTACCTTGACGAGGTCATCCTCAACGACAAGGGCGAGCGCATGTTCGTCTGCTCGGACACGGACTACTGCGCCACCCGGCGCTCCCAGGGCCACGCCGGCCCCATGGCCGGGCGCGAGGAGTTCTCGGAGCTGACGGGCGACAAGCAGAAAAACCAGGACAAAAGCGAATGACGACCCTACCGCAACCCATGATCCGCGTGCGCGATATCACCAAGAAATACGGTGAGATGATCGGCTGCAAGGACATATCCTTCGACCTCTGGCCCGGCGAGGTCATGGGCATCGTGGGCGAGTCCGGCTCGGGCAAGTCGACCCTGCTCGGCTGCCTGTCCGGCAGGCTCGCCCCCACCTCGGGCAACGTCGGCTATGCGTCGCGCGAGTTCGGCGACATCGACGTGCACGGCTGCGCCGAACCGGTCCGGCGCAAGCTGCTGCGCACCGAGCTCGGCGTGGTCCACCAGAACCCGCGCGACGGGCTCAGGCTGGGCGTCACGGCCGGGGCCAACCTCGGCGAGCGGCTGATGTCCGTGGGCGCCCGCCACTACGGAAACATCCGCGCCGAGGCCCTCAAATGGCTGGCCGAGGTGGAGATCGACGCCGGGCGCATCGACCACTTTCCAAAGACCTTTTCCGGCGGCATGCAGCAGCGGCTGCAGATCGCCTGCAACCTGATCACCAACCCGAGGATCGTGTTCATGGACGAGCCCACCGGCGGCCTGGACGTGTCCGTGCAGGCCAAGCTCCTGGACCTTTTGCGCAACCTGGTTTCCCGGCTCGGGCTATCGGTCGTCATCGTCACCCACGACCTGGCCGTGGCCCGTTTGCTGGCCCACAGGCTGATGGTCATGCAGCGCGGCGAGGTGGTCGAGACCGGGCTGACCGACCAGGTCCTGGACGATCCCCAACACCCCTACACCCAACTGCTGGTCTCCTCGATCCTGCAGGCCTAGGAGCGGACATGCCCACAGACAAGACCATGATTTCCGTTCGCGGCCTGGACAAGACCTTCACCCTGCACACCCAGGGCGGCACGGTCATTCCGGTCTTTTCCGGGCTGAGCCTCGCCGTTGAAGCGGGCGAGTGCGTGGCCCTGGCCGGTTCCTCGGGCGCGGGGAAGTCCTCGCTCATCTGCTCCCTGTACGGCAACTACCGGCCGCAGCGCGGGTCCGTGGCCATCCGCCACGAGGACGAAATGGTCGACATCACCTTGGCCACGCCCCGGCAGGTTCTCGACATCCGCAAGAAAACCATGGGCTACGTCAGCCAGTTCCTGCGCGTGGTGCCGCGCGTCCCGGCCCTGGACGTGGTGGCCGAGCCCCTGGTGACGCTGACCGGCGACCTCAAGGGCGCCCGCGACCGGGCCGCATTCCTGCTCAAACGGCTGAACATCCCGTCCGCCCTGTGGTCCCTGCCTCCGGCCACCTTCTCGGGCGGCGAGCAGCAGCGGGTCAACATCGCGCGCGGCTTCAGCGTGGAATACCCGGTCCTGCTCCTGGACGAGCCCACCGCCTCCCTGGACGCCGAAAACCGGCGGGTGGTGGTCGGACTCATCAACGAGGCCAAGGCGAGGGGCACGGCCGTGGTCGGCATCTTCCACGACGAGGAAGTGCGCGACCTGGTGGCCGACAGACTGTTCGAAATGCGCAGCTTCAAGGAGGCCGCATAACCATGGACCGCATTATCAAAAACGCGCGCATCGTCCTGCGCGACGAGATACTCACCGGCTCGGTCAAGATCACGGACGGAATCATCCAGGCCATCGAGCCGGGCCCGTGCCACGCGACCAACGCCCTGGACCTGGAAAACGACTATCTCCTGCCCGGCTTCGTGGAGCTGCACACCGACAACCTGGAGCAGGAACTGGAGCCCAGGCCGGGCGTGTTCTGGCCCGACCCCATCGGCGCGGTCCTGGCCCACGACAACACCATGGCGGGCGCGGGCGTGACCACGGTGCTCGACGCGGTGTCTCTGGGCGAATACCACGACGGCCCCAACCGCTCGGAGATGATGCGCATGTCCCTGCGGGCGCTCTCAAGGGCCCGGGCCACCGGGGTGCTCAAGGCGGACCACCGGCTGCACCTGCGCTGCGAATTCTCCGATCCCAAGGTCATGGACATGCTCCTGCCGCACATCGACGACCCGGTCCTCATGCTCGTCTCGCTCATGGACCACACCCCGGGCCAGCGCCAGTTCACGGACACGGACAAGTACCGAAAATATTACAAGAAGGGCTGGAGCGACGAGGAATTCGCCGAAATCGAGAAGCGACTGCGGGCCACCCAGCAGGCGTGCGCCGCAGGCAACCGCGAACGGATCGTCTCCCTGTGCCGAGAACGGAACCTGCCCATGGCCAGCCACGACGACACCCTGGCCGAGCACATCGGCCAGGCCGTGGCCGAGGGCATGGCCATCTCCGAGTTCCCGACCACCCTGGAGGCCGCCCGGTTGGCCCGTGAAGCGGGCATCCAAATCGTCATGGGCGGGCCCAACCTGGTGCGCGGCGCGTCCCATTCGGGCAATGTCTCGGCCCGCGAACTGGCCGAGGCCGGGCTGCTCGACATCATCTCCTCGGACTACGTGCCCGGCAGCTTGGTGGCCGGGGCCTTCGCCCTGCACCACCGTCTGGACTTCGCCCTGCCCGAGGCCGTGGCCCGGATCAGCGCCAACCCGGCCCAGGCCGTGGGGTTGAACGACCGGGGAGCCATAGCCTGCGGGCTGCGCGCGGACCTGGTCCGGGTACGCGAGATCGAGGGCGTGCCCGCCGTGTTACGGACGTGGGCGGTCGGATGTTCCGGACCACTTGAAATACCAGCCAAAAACGCGGCCTGATTGTGACAGCTCCGGGCGACGATTTCGTCAAACCGTCACCCGGTCACAATATCCCTGTTGCAGGGGGTGTGTAGACCGTTCACGGTGAGGGAAGCCGCCGCCTTCGGGCCGGGCCTCCCCCGAACATATCCCAAAGAACGAGTCGGGAGGCTTTCATGAAATCCATCGATATCCGCAACCGCCAGCACCGCGAGGCCATCCAGGCCAAGGAGCTGAGCAAGGTCTACCCCAACGGCACCGTGGCCCTGAGGGACGTGTCCGTGACGGTCAACGCGAACGACTTCTGTGTCATCATCGGCCTGTCCGGGGCGGGCAAGTCCACGCTGCTGCGCTGCATGAACCGGCTGATCCGCCCGACCCAGGGGTCCATCGCCCTGTTCGGCGAGGACGTCACCCGGGTCAACGGCGGGCAGCTCAGGCAGGTGCGTCGCCGCGTGGGCATGATCTTCCAGCAGTTCAACCTGGTCCGCCGCCTGACCGTGATCGAAAACGTGCTCGTCGGGCGGCTGCGCTTCAACGCCCACCCGGTCAAGCGCTGCCTGTCCATGTTCCGCCAGTTCTCCAAGGCCGAGCGGGAGTTCGCCTTCGACTGCCTGCGGCAGGTGGGCATCGGGGACCTGGCCTTTCGCCGGGCCGACGCCCTGTCCGGCGGCCAGCAGCAGCGCGTGGCCATCGCCCGCGCCCTGGCCCAGGAGCCCGAGGTCTTCCTGGCCGACGAGCCCATCGCCAGCCTCGACCCGCGCAGCTCGGAGACGGTCATGCAGATCCTGGCCAGGATCCACGAGGACAAGGGCATTCCGGTGCTCGTGAACCTGCACCACATCGATTTCGCCCAGCGCTACGGCAAGCGCATCCTGGGCATGTCCAAGGGCGAACTGATCTTTGACGGCACGGCCCGCGACCTGGACGCCGAGACCGTGTCGTGCATCTACGGCGACAAGGCGGAAGAGGCCCTGGAAGAGCTCTCCGCCGCCTGATCCATACCCGGCAGCGAACCGGCCGCCGATCGGCAAAACCGCGTCAACCTCAACAATCACAGGAGATTCCCCAATGTTCTCGAAACTGACCAAAGTGCTCATGACGGCGGCCCTGGCGCTGACCGTGGCCCTGCCCGGCCTGGCCTTCGCCGGACCGGCCGAGTGGCCGACCACCCTGAAGCTCGGCTTCATCCCCACCGAAGGCGCGGCCGACTCCGCCAAGCGCGCCAAGCCCATCGCCGCCGAACTGGAAAAGGACCTCGGCGTCAAGGTCGAGATCTTCACCGCCTCGGACTACAACGGCATCATCACCGCCATGGCCAACAGCCACATCGACCTGGCCTACTTCGGCCCCAAGAGCTACGTGGAGGCCGCTGAAAAGGCCAACGCCGAGGCCGTGGTCATGGAGCTGAACAAGGACGGCCAGCCCGGCTACACCGGCATCATCATCACCAAGAAGGATTCCGGCATCACCGACATGGACAAGGCCCAGGGCAAGACCTTCGCCTTCACCGATCCCAACTCCACCTCCGGCTACCTCGTGCCCAACGTCATCTTCGCCCGCGACATGAAGATCGACCCCGAGAAGTACTTCCAGGAAGTGCGCTTCTCCGGCTCCCACGGCGCGTCCATCCTGGCCGTCAAAAACGGCTCCATCCAGGTGGCCGCCACCAACAACATCGACATGGACCGCATGATCGAGAAGGGCGCCGCCTCCCTGGACGACTTCAACATCATCAAGCGCTCCGACATGATCCCGGGCGCGCCCATCGCCGTGCGCAAGGATCTGCCCGAGAGCCTGAAGGTGGCCATCGCCGGTTCCCTGCTCAAGATCGACGATGACCCCGAGGCCCTGGAAATCCTGCAGAACGGCGGCTACCGCCACACCTCGGACAAGGACTACGACATGGTCCGATACCTCAAGCGTCTCAAGGCCGAACTGGCCAAGAAGAAGTAACGATGTCTCATGATCTGACACTCGATCAGGTCACTCCCAGGAAGAGCTTCCCCCGGAAGCTCGCCCTGGGGGGCCTGGTGGCCATCATCCTGGCCGTGCTCGTGGCCTCCTACATCTCCACGGACATCGACCCGTTCAAGCTCTACGCCAAGCGCCAGAACGCCTTCGAGTACCTGTTCGGCAGGCAGCTCAACGACGCGGACAAGCAGGCGGCCATGGACCAGGCCAAGCGGCTGCCCGCGATCATCGCCTTCGAGGAGTCCTACCAGGCGGTCAAGGCGGAATACGCCGCCACCGGCAGAACGCTCGACCCGGTGGCCATGCAGCGCGAGGCCCAAAAACGCGCCGACGCCCGCATGGAGACCATGACCCCGGCGGACCGCGACCGCATCGTGCAGAGCGAATACGACCGCATCGCGGACGAAAAGACCGGCGGCTACTTCCCGCCCGAGACCGCCTGGCCGCACCTCATGGAATACTCCAAGGCGCTCATCGAGACCGTGGCCATCGCCATCTGGGGCACGCTCATCGCCTTTGTGGCGGCCATCCCCATGGCCATGTTCGCGGCCAGCAACACCCTTGAGCTGATGGTCCAGGGCGACGGCATCTGGCAGCGCGCGGTGCGCTGGTTCGGCCAGTTCGCGGCCCGGCGCGTGCTCGACTTCTGCCGCGGGTTCAACGAATTCGTCATGGCCCTGATCTTCGTGGCCGTCATCGGCCTGGGCCCCTACGCGGGCGTCCTGGCCCTGGCCATCCACACCTTCGGCATCCTGGGCAAGGTCTTTTCCGAAGCCATCGAACAGATCGAACCCGGCCAGGTGGAGGCGGTCACCGCCTCGGGCGCGGGCCCGGCCCAGATCATGGCCTTCTCGGTCATCCCGCAGGTCATGCCGCTCGTGGTCAGCTACACCCTGCTGCGCTTCGAATCCAACGTCCGCTCGGCCACCATCCTCGGCTTCGTGGGCGCGGGCGGCATCGGCTTCCTCATGTTCGACAAGATCAACGGCTACCTCTACCGCGAAGTCTGCACCATGATGATCATGGTCATCGTCTCCGTGACCATCATCGACTACCTCTGCGGCATCCTGCGCAGAAAGTTCGTGTAGAAAAGACGCCTCCGGCGGCCGGGGAAGGGAGAGGGAAACCCTTTGGAAAGGGCTTTCCCTCTCCCCTTCCCCCGGACCCCCATCCCCTCTCCCTTCCTAAACTTTTTTTTGCCGCTTCGCGGATGGCGGCAACGCGGTAAAGCTCCATTCTTTTCCAACAGTTCCAAAACGCCGCACAGCCGAGCTACTCTCACTCCCCCCGCACAACAATCCGCCATCCCGCTTCGCACGCCCCTGCCGAAGGCAAACAAAAAGTTTTGAAGGGGAGTCCAGAGGGGAAACTTTTTCAAAAGTTTCCCCTCTGGCCGCCGGAGGCATCTTCCTCCTTGTGCGCTTTGCTGCAGTTGGTTGCAGCCGCTGCCGGGGGTGCGTATAGGTGCTGGTATGAAATTCGTGGGCGTGGACGGATGCAAGGCCGGTTGGTGCGCGGCCTGGGTGGCGGACGGCCGGTGGGACGTGGGCGTGTATCCCTTGTTCGCCGACCTGTGGTCCGAGCACCGGGACGCGGCAAGCGTGCTGGTGGACATCCCCATCGGGCTGGCGGACAACGCCAACCGCACAGCAGAGAGCCTGCTCAGGGAACGGCTCGGGCCGAGGCGGGCCAGCGTGTTCAATACGCCTGCCCGCGCCGCGCTCCACGCCGGGTCCAAGGTTGCGGCAAAGGAAATCAACCGGAAAGCTTCCGGTAAGTCTTTATCCGAACAATCATTGGGTATTATAAAAAAAATTGAAGAAGTCGATTTGTTCTTTGCCGCAAATCTTGGGGCTGTGGAGAAGGTGTTCGAATCGCACCCGGAACTGTGCTTCGCCCTGGCCGGGGGAGCGCCCATGCGATACCCCAAGCGGGACACGCCCGGGGTGTTGGAACGGTATGAAATTCTGACGAGGTTCGTGCCGGACGTCCGCGGGCTGCTGGACCGGGTGCGGGGCATGTTTCCGGCATCCAAGGTGGCCGGGGACGACATGTTCGACGCCCTGATCCTGGCCGTGACAGGGCGGCAGGGCGCAAGGCGAATGCGGTCTTTGCCCGACCCTGCGGAGCGTGATGCGGCCGGGCTGCCCATGGCAATCTGGTATGCCGAATTCGACAAGTAACGAGGTTTTCATGATCGAGCACATATTGCGGACCGTGCGTCAGGGCGTGTTGTGCCTTTGCCTGCCGGGCCTGATTCTGACTCTGGGCGCGTGCGTGAGGAATACGCCCGAGACGCGGCCCGACGCCATCGGGGACGCGCCCATGCCCGTGACCTTCCTGCCGCAGCAGGGCGAGTTCATCTCCAGGTATGGACAACCGCTGAGCCTGAAAGAGGTCGCCGCCATGGCAAAGGGTTACGACTACATCCTCATTGGCGAGGGGCACCGCAACCCGGTGGACCACAAGGTACAGCAAGCGTTGTTGGACGCGCTGTCCGGCAACGGCGACGGGCTGTCCCTGGGGCTGGAGATGGTCGGCGTGGACCGGCAACAGGAGCTGGATGATTACTGCAAGGGGCAGGTGAGCCTGGACGGACTGCCCGAGGAGCTCGATTGGTCCGAGAACTGGGGCTATGATTTCGGGCTGTTCCGCGACCATTTCGCCATTGCCAAGCGCAACGGCGTACCCGTGGCCGGGCTGAATGTGCCCTCAACGGTGGTGCGCAAAATCACCAAGGACGGCCTGGACGGACTGAGCGACGAGGAAAAGGCGCTGCTGCCCAGGGAGATCATGCCGCCCGCCACGGACCAGCGCGCCTTCCTGAACGCGGTCATGGCCATGCACAAGAACAAGAACGCCAAGGACGAACAAGAGCGCGAGCGGTTCTATCTGGTCCAGTCCATCTGGGACTCCAAGATGGCGGAAGAGGCCGTGCGGCTGCGCAGACAGTTCGACTGGCCCGTGCTGGTGGTGGCCGGGGCCGGGCACGTGGAATACGGCTGGGGCATCGCCAAGCGCATCCGCTGGTTCGACCCGGCGGCGCGCATCCTGACCGTCATGCCGTGGCGGGGAGGGGAGTTCGACTCCGAGGCCGGGGACGTGTTCTTCTATTCGCCGGACACCTACCGCTCGCGCATGGGCATGGTCCTGTCCGGCCAGGCGGACGGCATCCTGGTGGAGTCCGTGTCGCGCGGCTCCAGAGCGGACCGGGCCGGACTGCGCCCCGGCGACCTGCTGACCGAGGCCTCGGGCATCCCGCTTGAGGGGCTGTTCAGCCTGCACATGGCCGGAACCAGGGTGCACGACGCGGACGAACCGCTGGTCTTCACGGTCCTGCGCGGCGGCAAGACCTTCACCGCCGACCTGGGCAAACTCGGGAAGCCCAGGTCCAAGGCCGAGCCCAAGGCGGAACCCAAGCCCGAAGCGACGCCCGAGACCGCGCCCCAGGCCGACCACAAGCCCCCTGTACCCCCGACGGCGGAGGCCCGATAGATGCGCCGCGCTTGCCTGACCCTGTGTTGCGTGTTTGTTTTGGCCATGGCGGTTCCGGCCCTGGCCGACGACCTGTCCGGGCTGCTGCCCGAGGCGGCGGGCGGGCTGAGGCGCGTGCGGTTGGTCACCGGAGCCGAAGCCCAGGCCGAAGTGGACCGCCTGCATGGCAAGGCGCTGAAGGCAAAGGCCAGCGCCATTGCCAGCTACGCCGAAGGTGACGAGCGTCCGGCCGAGGTCTGGGTGTCGCGCGTAAGCTCGGAAAAAGAGGCCCGCCGCCAGACCGGGCTCATGGTTCACAAGATGTTCGAGAACCCCAAGTCGCCTTTCCGGGAGCCCAGGCGGCTGGACCACGGTGGGCGGGCCGTATACCGGTTCACCGGCATGGGCCAGGTCCATCTCATCTGGCAGGAGGGTGATCTTGTCTGGTGGGTGAGCGTCGCGCCGGACAAGGCGCAATCGTTTCTGGACGCCCTCTGCCGCTGACGTTTGGCGGACGTTCCCCGCCTCCCGTGCAGGGACACGAACAACCGGCCTGCCGATTCTAACGGGCGTCAGAGCTCCATCCAATAATGATAATCCTCATTATTCCCAACTGCATCCCAATTTTCTAAAATTAATCTAGACTTACTCTAAATTTCATCGGCTTGCGCTTTCTGGCCGTCAAAACCCTGTCTGACGGACCGTTTCCGGTCCTTGCGCTCCCTGCGCCGGGCGACCAGGTCCCAGAGGATGGGCATGACCAGCAGGGTCATGGCCGTGGCCACGCACAGGCCGGTGACGAAGGTCGTGGCCATGGTACCCCAGACCACGGAGTAGTAGGGGATGCCCAGCGCCATGGGCAGCAGGCCCAGGGTGGTGGTCAGGGTGGTCAGCAGGATAGGCCGCAGGCGCACGCGCACGGCCTCGCGGATGGCGTCGGCGCGCTCATACCCCTTGGCGTACAGGCGGTTGATGAAATCGAGCAGGACCAGGGAGTCGTTGACCACGACCCCGGCCACGCCCACGGTGGCGATGAAGCTGTTGATGGTGAACAGGGAGCGGGTCAGGAAGGTCCCGAAGACCACGCCGATCAGGGCAAAGGCCACGGCGGACAGGATGATGGCGGGCTGGACGTAGGATTGGAACTGGCAAGCCAGGATGGTGTACATGACCAGCAGGGCGATGCAGAAGGCGTACATGAGCGAGGTGAAGGACCTTCCCGTGGATTCGTACTCGCCCGCAAAGCTGAGCGTCGCGCCGGGGTAGCCCCCCTGGATGGATCGGTAATGGGCCCGGACGTCGTGGACCACGCTCGGCGCGCTGACCGGCGCGCCCTCGCGGATGTTGGCGGTCAGGGTCACTGCCCGCTGTCCCTGGAAACGGTTAAGCTGGCCGGGCTCCCGGTAGGTGCGCACCTCGGCCAGGTCGCCCACGCGCACCGGGCCGGTGTCGTTCTGCAGGATCGGGATGTCCAGGGCGTCCTCCGGGGTGGACAGGAACCGCTTGTCGATCTTCATGCGCAGGTCGATGTCCTCGTCCGCCGCCCGGAACTTGCCCACGAACCGGCCGTCCAGGATGCCGCCAGCCAGGGAGACCACCTGGGCCGGGGTCAGGCCGTACTCGGCCACCAGGCTCGGGATGGGGATGAACCGGAAGACGCGGTTGTCCGTGCCCGTGTCCGTGGCCAGGTCCAAGAGGTACGGCGAGAGCTTCTTGTTGGCCCGTATCCAGTTGAAGACGTTGTCCTTCAGCGCCGTGACCGCGTCCTGGTCCGGGCCGAGCACGCGGATGTTCACGTCCTTGCCCGCCGGAGGGCCGCCCTGTTCGGGCCAGACGCGCAGTTTCCAGCCGTTTGAGGCAAAGGGCTCGAGTTTCTCCCGGATGACGTCCAGAAGGAGCTGAGGGTCGTTTTCCGGATTGTCCACAAAGTCCTGCTCACCCTGGCGGGGCAGCTCCACGATGACGATGGCCCGATTGGGGCCGAAGATATTCTCGTAGTCCTCGTTGATGTCCATGCCGCCCAGGCCGGAACACGCCTTGGTGGTCCCGGGCCCCAGCGCCAGCAGGGCCCTGGAGACCTCCTTGGCCCGTTCCGACGCCGTGTACACGTCCGTGCCCACCGGGCCTTCCATGGACACGTAGTAGAGGGTGTATTCGTCCGGAAAGAACTTGATGCGCAGCAGGGGCATGACCCCGGTGACCGAGACCCCGAGCATGAACAGGGCCATGAAGAAGGCCACGGCCACCAGTCCCAGGGTCTTCCAGCGGTGGCGCAGGGTCCTGCGCAGGACCGCGTCGGTCGCCCGTTTCAGCCAGTTCATGAAGCGCGGGTCCCGGGCCTGGAGGTGCTCGGCGGCCTGCCTGCCGAGCCTGTCCGCGCCGGGCCAGTCCAGGAAGTGCAGAGGCAGGATGGCCAGGCACTCGATCAGGGAGGCGATGATGGCAAAGGAAACGGCCTTGGGCACCAGGGCGAAGAACTCGCCCGTGGACCCGGTCATGATCAGCATGGGCATGAACGCGGCCACGGTGGTGGAGGTGGCCGCCACCACGGGCAGAAAGACCTCGCTGGCCCCGTCCACCACGGCCTCGCGCAGGGTCTTGCCCTCCTGGACGTGGCGGTAGATGTTCTCGACCACCACGATGGCGTCGTCCACGATGATGCCGCTGACCAGGACGAAGGAGAAGAGGGTGATCTCGTTGATGGAGTTGTCGGTCAGCCACATGATGATCATGGTCACCAGGAAGGAGAAAGGCACGCCCATGGTGGTCAGCATGGCGTTGCGGAACCCCATGACCAGCCAGATGCAGCCGCAGACCAGGACGATGCCCACCAGCAGGTTGGAGCCGAGCGTGTTGATGTTTTCGCGGATGTTGATGCGCTGGTCCTGGGTGACCACCGCCTGGACGCCCTCCTTGTCGAGCACGGGTTTGAAGTCGGCGACCACCTTTTCCACGGCGGCCCCGATGTCCAGGGAGTTGCCCTCGGGCGACTTGAGGACCTTGACCGACACGGCGTCCTTGCCGTTGACCGACGAGACCACGAACGGGTCGCGGTAGTCCATGCCCGCCGAGCTCAAAACGTCGCCCACGGTCACGAAGGAGCCGTCCAGGTCGCGCCGCACGATGGTCCGGGCGACCTCGTCGCGGGACCGGAACTTCTCGTCGACCACAATTACGTACTCGCCGGAATCGCTGATGAAATCGCCCGCCGGGACCGACACGTTGGCCCCCTGCAACGCCTGGCCCACCTGATCGAAGGTGACCCCGAAGCGCATCATCTTGACCGGGTCCAGGGCCACGTGGAACTCCCGGGTATACTCCCCGTTGATCTGGACCTCCTTGACCCCGGGGATGGACTGCAGGGGAATCTTGAGCTCGTCGGCCATAAGGCTCAGGGCGCGGTTGGAGCGGTCCCCGAGCAGGTTCACGGACAGGACCGGCAGCCACTCGGACACGCGGATGACCGTGAACTCCGGCGGGTCCATATCGTCGGGCAGGTCATTCTGGATGGACAACACCTTGAAACGCAGTTCGTCATACAACTTGTCGTAATCGGTGTCGTCCAGGAACTTGACCATGATGGAGCAGCGCTGGCGGAAAGAGCGGGAGCGGATGAACTCCACGTTTTCCAGATCCTCGAGCGCGTCCTCGATCTTGCGCGTGACCAGGGTCTCCACCTCGTCCGGGCTGGCCCCGGGCAGGAAGGCGGAGATGACCACCTTGCCCATGCGCACATCCGGATAGCGCTCCACGGGCAGCTCGAAGACGCAAAACACGCCCACCACCATGAGCAGGACGAACATGAGGTTGACGAAGACCTTCTGGCCCAGTGAGAACCGGATCAGGGCCTGGGTGGGCGAATCCTTGTGCATGGCTCGTCTCGCCGGGGGTTAGGGATTGAGCAGGAAGACGCCGCCGGGACGTACCTCCGGGCCGGACACCCGGCGCAGATCATCGCCCGCCGAGCCGAGCAGGACCACGCGGACGCGCCTGCCGTCCGGGGTCATCAGGAAATGCTCCTCGTACGCCTTGATCAGGGCCGAGGCGGGCACGACCACGGCCCCCCCGGGATCGGGCAGGACCACCTCCAGCTCGGTGCGGATGCCGCCCCGGAACGCGAAGTCGCCCTCGGTGATCTCCAGGTCCACGTTGATCTTGCGCGTGACCGGGTCGAAACCGGGCGAGACGCGGGCCACGCGGGCCCGGACCGTGCCGCCCAGGTCGGTCAGGCGCAGGGTCACGGCGTCGCCCATGTCCTTGAGGGCGCGATACTCCTCGCTGGTCAGGGCAAAGGGCACGAGCAGGACGTCGTAACGCCCGAGCTCGGCCACGGTCTCGCCCTTGGTCACCCACTCGCCGGGCTCGATGTCCCGGGCCACGACCTTCCAGCCCGGAGGGCCGACCAGCG
Organism: Pseudodesulfovibrio hydrargyri; assembly: GCF_001874525.1. Lineage (NCBI taxonomy): Bacteria > Pseudomonadati > Thermodesulfobacteriota > Desulfovibrionia > Desulfovibrionales > Desulfovibrionaceae > Pseudodesulfovibrio > Pseudodesulfovibrio hydrargyri. The sequence goes on from NZ_LKAQ01000004.1 coordinate 977,621, forward strand.
AGAACCGTTTCAACCGCTCCAAAAGGACCTGTTCCTCCACCTGCTTGGCGCGCAGCTGTTGCAGGGCGGCCTGATGGGCGCGGACGTTGGAATCCAGGGTGGACTGGGGCGCGGTGTCGGTCTGGACCAGCGCCTGGTAGCGGTCCATCTCCTTCTTGTTGTAGTCCAGATCACTCTGAAGGCGTTGCTGATCCGCGCGGTTGGCGGCCAGATCGAGCTTGATGAAGGTGGTGTCCAATTCGGCGAACAGCCCGTCGCGCCCCAGTGCGTCCCCCACGTCGGCCAGGACCTTGACCACCCGGCCGGACTCCTCGGACACCAGGCTCATGGCGTTGCGCGCACGGGTGAAGCCGGTCAGGGAGGACTGCCGGTCGGCGGTCCGGGCCGTGAAGGTCTCGCTGGAGACCGGCCTGGCCGGGACCGGGGTGGGCACCTCGGCCTGGGCCGCTTCGGCCAGAGCGCTGCCCGGCACCGGGGCCTTGGTCTCGCCCGCCTCGCCGAGCCGGTCGTCGCAGCCAAAGAGCGGCAGGGCCGCCAGCAGGGCCAGGGGGACGAAAAATATACCTATCCGTTTCATGAACCGCCGCCTTTATCTTTCCGACCGAGGTTGTTGGTTGTCTTGTCCGGGCCGCAGGCCGAACCCGATGATCCGGTCCAGCAGGACATCGAGGTCCGCACCGTTGCTCAGGGCCGCCATCTGCCCGGTGGCAATGAGGTGGACCAACCCGTGGAGCTGGCCCCACAGGGCGAAGACCAGGGCGTCCGGCTCCACGTCGCCGAACCGGCCCGTTGCCGCGCACTCGACCACCAGGTCCCGGAACATGCCGTAGGAGCGCAGCGAGCTGGCCGCCCATTCGCCGTCCAGGTCCACTTGTCCGCAACTGGTGCTGAACATGAGGTGGTAGTGGTCCGGCTCGGACAGGGCGAAGCCGATGTACTCGCGCGCGCCGGCGCGCAGCCGGTCGAGCGGGTCCGGGAAACGTCGCCGGGTCCGCTTCTGGCGTTCCACGAAGCGGGCGAACCCCTCCTCGCGCAGGGCGGACAGGATCTCCCTCTTGTTCCGGAAATAGCGATAGAGCGCGGCCGGGCTGTACTCGATGCGCGAGGCGATGCGCCGCAGCGAGACGTTGTCGAACCCTTCCTTGACAAAGAGCTGCCTGGCCGCGTCCAGAATGCGCCGCCGCATCTTTTCCCTGTCCTGTTCCCGCCGGTCTTTCGTGGTCATGCCCGCCTCTAGCAAACTCCGTTCATCGTGTAAACACTGTTCACGCAATTGTGCGGAAGGTCATCCGAAAAACTCGCTTTGCCCGATTTCCAGGGGCCATCCAGGCACATATGGTGTGCGCTCTTCATGGCTCACGGCCAAGGAACGCATATTCGTAGCCTTGAAGCGAAGCCGGTCAGCCCATAGCCTTAATGCGGGTGGTCAGCCGGCCGCATACAAAGATATAGCTCGCTATCGGCTGTAGCTAACCGGCATATATATTGTGTTATTTCCGATCAGGATCTGAGCACGTCTAGAATTTCGATGTTGGCGGCCTGCCAGGCGGGGTAGGCGCCGGCGATGACGCCGAGGAGGCAGGAGCCGAGCAGGGTGACAACCAGGCTGGCCGGGTCGATGATGATCGGCAGCTTGGCCACGGTACAGCCCACCACGACCAGGATCACGGTCACGGCCACGCCCAGCCCGCCGCCCACCGCGGCCATGAGCCCGGACTCGAACAGGAACTGGCGGACGATGTCGCGCCTGCGGCCGCCCACGGCCCGGCGCACCCCGATCTCCACCCGGCGTGAGCGGACCACCAGGATCATGATGGACAGGATGCCCATGCCGCCCACGGCGAACGAAATGGTCGAGGTGATGCCGCCCAGCGTGGTCATCAGGTCCAGGGCCTGGCGTTGCAGCTTGATGGCGTCGGCCGCGGACATGGCGCTGAAGTCGTCGTCCTCTCCCGGATCGATCTTGTGCCGCTCGCGCATGACCGCGTTCACGGCCCCGTTGACCGAGGCCAGCCCGGCGTCCTTGGCCAACCGCAGGTAGACCCCGGATATCCAGCGCTGGTTCGCGGCCCGGCGCATGTAGGTGGTGATGGGCATGAGCAGGACCTCGTCCTGGTCCGTGCCGGACACGTCGCGCCCCTTTTCCTCCATGACCCCGAGAACCCTGAAGCTGGCCCGGAACATGTAGATGTCCCGGCCCACGGCCTGCTCGGGCCTGCCGAACAGCCGCTCGGCGATCTTGCGCCCGAGCACGCAGACCTTGGCCCGGTCCTCGACCTCGTTCCAGGTGAAGAAACGGCCCTGTTCCGGGCGGAAACTGCGGATTTCCTGGTAGCTGGGCCAGCAGGCCATGATCTGGGCGTCGACCGCGTTGCCGTTGCCGCGCACGGCCATGGTCGCGGTGACGAAGGGCGAGCCCTCCAGGACCGAAGGCACGGAGTCGATCAGGGCCTGGGCGTCGGCCAGGACAAAGGTGCGCGAACTGCCGGTCATGCGCAGGGTCCCGCCGCGTGTGAAGCGCACGGACCCGGCCAGGACCGCGTAGAGGTTGGGCCCGAGCTTCTCGGTCTCCAGCTCGGCCTGGCGGACCATGATCTTGGACACGTGCTGCACCCCGGTGAAGGCCAGCGCGCCCAGGAAAACCCCGAGCATGGCCAGCACGGCCCGCAGCTTGTGGGCTGAGAGCGACGAGACGGCTATGGTCAGGTTCAGGGGCAGCATGCCGGTTCCCCGCTACTCGTACCGGTCACGGTTCCAGGCCGTGTTGCCGTTGAAGATGTGCTGCCACAGCCGTTCGAAGGCGTGGCCCGTGTTGCCCTGGTCATGGGGGTCGGCCTCGGTCAACCGCAGACAGAACTCGTAGAAGGCCTTGGGCCGGGTGCGGATGCGCTCGCCGGTCACGCAGAAATTGCCCGTGGGCGCGCGACAGACGATCTCGCGCGGCATGGGCGCGTCGAACAGAAGCTCGAATATCTCGCCCACCGGGATGTCCCGGCCCCAACCGGCCCAGCGCCCCTCGTTCTCGGGCTTGCGCAGGTCATGCGGGCGGCCCAGCCGGTCGCTTTTGAGCTTGAACCAGGCAAGCCCCTTGAAGGGCATGCCGCGATCCGCAACGTCTTCAAGCTGTTTCCGCAAGGTCTCGACCGTGGCCCGGCCGCGATCATCGATATGATCAAAGGGGTCGCCCTGCAGGAAGACGTTCAGAGGGGAGAGGACGTCGTACTCGTTGACGATGTGGGTGAAATAGGTGTGCGCCTCGCGCCCGATGTTCGGCAGCGGGCGGGTGCCCGGGCCTCCGTCGCCGCCCTTGTCGTAGACCACGTGATCACACCCGAGGGCCTCGGCCCAGGACACGTCCTCGCGGTATCTGGCAATGATCACCCGGATGTCTTCACGCACGATCACGCTCCCTGCGTCGGCTATCCTTCCGCAACCTTCTCCAAGACCATGGCCCGGACATAGGTGGGCTGCTCGTCCGAGGAGCGTCCGCCCGAACCGTATCCCACCCCGAGGAGGGTGCCCATGGGCAGGGAACCGAAGCGGTCCGCAACCGTCCGCAAGATAGCCAGGCCCGTGGGCGTGGCCCGCTCCATGGAGCAGTCGGAGCCAAAGGTGGTCAACCCCTTGGCCAGTTCCGCGCAAGCAGGGGCCGGGACTGGCATTCTGCCGTGGGCGCAGTCCACGAAGCCCGACCCCAGATCGACCGGGCTGCAGACCGTTTCCTCGGCCTCCAGGGCGTCCAGGAGGAGCATGGAACCGCAAATGTCCGCAAGGGTGTCCACAGCGCCGATCTCATGAAAGTGGACCTGCTCCAGATCCACGCCGTGGACCTTGGCTTCGGCCTCGCCGAGCAGGCGCAAGGCCCGTATGGACCGTTCCCCGGCCCGGCCGCCCAAGCCGCTCCGTTCGATGATCCGGCACAGGTCCGCATAGTGGCGCAGGGGTTGTTCCCTGGTCTGGAGTACGTCCACGTGCCTGGTGCGTAAGCCCGCGATGCGCTTTTCCGTCCACTTGAGCCCGAAGCCGTCCAGGCCGAGCCCGCTCAGCTCCTTTTCCAAAAAATCGAACCCGCTGCCGGGGCCGAGCCACTCCTCCAAGGCGTGGCTCAGGGCCGCAAGAAGCATGTCGCCGCTCACGCCCGTGGAACAATCGAGGTAGACCGTGCTCATGAATTCCTATCCGTCCTGTCCGCCTGCGGCCTCGGTGCCGCCCCACCGCCTGTTGCGGCTGCTGAGGTGGTCAAAGATCGAGGTCTCCTGATCGGGCATCTTGCCGACGCAGCGGGCCGTCGCGTGCCCGCCGGTGCGCAACGCGCGGTACGGGGCGATCTTGGCGCGGCCTGTCTCGATGAAGGTCTGCCCGAGCTGCCGGTTTTCAATTTTCCGCGTGAGATTTGTCCGGCTCCGGAGTCATCCGGAAGTCGGTCCAGGCTCATTCAACCCACTCCTTGAAAGTGCATGATTGGAGCCCGATCTTGATTGCCAGCGCCACGATCTTATCACGATTTTCCGCTATGATTTCTGAATACTGCGGAAGATACTCCACGGTTGCCATCAGATTATCAGGCCGGACGCGGACCGTGTCCAGGCCGAGCGAATGCAGATAATTTTCCAGGACTTCGACCCGATGCAGATCCTCGGCGGACAGTTCGACGCCAAGGGGTATGCGGGTGGCCAGGCAGCTTTCCGACGGGGTCTCCCAGTTGGGCAGCCCGGCGTCAAAGGCCAGGGCACGGATGTGCGACTTGCCCAGGCCGAGATCGGCCAAGGGGGAGAAGACCTTGAATTCGCGCACGGCCTTGAGGCCGGGACGGTCCGACGGGTCGTCCGCGTTGGTCCCGTCCAGAAGCAGGCACTCGTCGCCAAGTTCTTCCTTTATGGCCCTGAAAACCAAGCACTTACAGTGGTAGCACCGGTCTATCTGGTTGCGCCGGACCTCGGGCACGGACAGGGCCGAGACCTTGAGGATGCGGTGTTCGATGCCTATGCGTTCGGCCACTTCCATGGCCCGCTCCCTGTCCCGCGCCGGGGTCAGTTCGCTGACCAGGGTACAGGCCACGGCCCGGGAACCGAGGGCGAGTTTGGCCGCGGCGGCCACCAGCCCGCTGTCGACCCCGCCGGACAGGGCCACAGCCACGCAACCGGCGTCGCTCGATCGCTCGGCGATATGTGTTGCAAGTTGTTCAATGCTCATTCTTGTATAATAGCCCAGCCGACACTGCGGTTCAACTCCTTTCGGGCTTGTCGCGCCCGATGAGGTCGATGCGCCGCCAGGGCCCCCTGGTGAACCGGTAGGTAAAGGTCGAAGCCAGGATCATCACGTAGACGAGCAGAAATATCCACGGACCGTGGATGCTGGTCACGCTCAGCCCGTTGAGCACCAGCAGGGGGATGACGATGCAGACGATGGAGGAGGCGCCCATGACGGCCATGATGAACCGGGTGTCGCCCGCGCCCTTGAGCCCGCCCATGTATACGATGGCAACGGCGTCCAGCAGGGTGAAGACCGAACAGTAACGCATGAGCACTTCGCCCATGATCAAAACCGCGTCGAAGTCGGCCCCGGCCGCGTCCCGGGGCCGGAACAGGTTGAGCAGGAACTCGGGCATGAACCAGAAGACCACCGCCATGACCCCCATGTAGGCCAGGGCCAGATGCAGGACCGAATGGGTGGAGAAAGCGGCCCGGTTCGGATTGTTGTCGCCCATGGCCAGGCCGACCATGATGCTTGCCGCCACGTGCATGCCGATGGTCGGCAGGAAGGCCAGGTTGTAGATGGAGAAGACCGCGCTGGTGGAGGCCAGCTCCACCGGTCCGAACCTGCCGACGATAAAGACGAAAAAGGAGATGGCGAACATGTCCAGGAAGAACTGGACCCCGCCCGGCAAACCGAAATGAAGGAACCGGCCGAACAGCTCACGGTCGAACCGCCATGCGGTCCGGACCTTGTAAACGGCTTCGTTCTTTTTGGTGAAGATGAGCAGTCCGTAGACGATCACAGGAACGATGAACCCGATGACGGTGGCCAGACCGGCCCCGGCAATGCCCATCTCCGGGAACGGGCCAATACCGTTGATCAGGCAGTAGTCCAGCGGCACGTTGATGAAGATCGAACCCATGCTGATGAGCATGACCGGTTTGGTCAGCCCGCGCCCGGCAAAGAAGTTGGACAGGCACAGGCCGAGCAGGCAGGGCAGGCTGCCCACAGTGAGAATCTGGAAGTAAATAACCTCGAGCCGCTGGATGGCCGGGGGATGTCCACCCAGCCGGAACATGGGTTCGGCGAGAAACAGCAGGGCGGCCAGGAACAGCCCTGACGGGACGCAGAACCAGATGCCCTGCCACAGGGCGCGCCCTACATCGGCCGGACGGCACGCGCCCGTGTACTGGGCGATGAACACGTTGACGTATTCGGACACGCCCATGAAAAAGGAAAGGAACAGGAAGGACATGACGTTCGCCGGCAGCGAGGCGGCCAAAGCCTCCAGCGAATAGTTGCCCAGAAAGATGCGGTCCGTGAAAGTCATGACCGTATTGGAGATCATGCTGACGACCAGCGGAAACCCTATGTTCAGAGCCTCCTTGTACCCGCCCTGCGCATGCCACCGTTTGACCATATTCATTGCTTCACCTTGCGTCCTGCGATACCGCCCGGAAATCAGAGCCTGACCGCCCATGGCAACCTATCCCGGAGCGGCTCCACGGTAAAGCGGAATCATTTCATTTCACCATCTTGAAAAACAACGCACAGCATGCTATATAAAAGACTATAGCAACCTGAAATAGTACCGGAAATATGGATTTCAAAACAGACTACCTCTTTTTCGCGGACATGGCCCGGTTCAACCGCCTCTATGCAAAGGGATTGTCCAAGCGGCTTTCCTCATACGGTGTTCGGCCCGGCTACCTTGAGATTCTGTTCCGCCTGTGGGAGCAGGACGGCATTACCCAGAAATCCCTGCACAAGGGCATTGACGTGGAGCAGGCCACTTTATCCAACACGCTCAAGCGCATGGAGCGCGACGGCTTGCTGCTGCGCCAACGCAACCCCAAGGACCGCAGGCAATCCCTTATTGTGCTGACAGATACAGGCGCTGGCCTGCGCAAACTCGTGCAAACGGCCATCGATGACCTGCAATCCGCGGTCAACGCCCGCTTGAGCGTCACCGACCGGCGCTATTTCCGCCGAATCCTGAAGCAGATGAATGAACACCTCTTTGCCGACCAGGACGACGCCACCCTTGTACTGCTCGACGAAGTGGATGAAACGGAACCGGTGCCCTTGATGCTTACGGATGAGATCGAGAGATGACGCGGAACTGATCCACAAGAAACCACAAATGGGATTGCGGTGTTTATTTCCATGAACGACAGGCATTGCAGACCTCTTCTGACACAATCTTCCCCACAACACCGCATGCATCCCTAAAATTTTTGCCTTGGCACTTATCCCCTTTGCTGGGAATTAATATTTACTCATTAACTTCCTTATTTCACCTGATATTTACGATTTGGTTGACTTTCCCTCTATTGACGGTCCGGTTTTCCACATGCTAACGCTTCGCCTCTCGCAATCGGCCGGAAAAGTCCGGTTTGTGTATTTTTTCGATTATTTTTTGTTGCGAAATCTGATATGTCATCCCTAATTAACAACAACGTCCCGTAATCCTTTTCCATAGGACTTTTTCTGGAATTTTTCTAGACAATGTAGGACAACGTTGTACTTTGTTGACAATCTTTGACACCTTATGTCAAAGAATGAACATCATAGGTCAGATTGCGACATTATGGACAACTCAGATGCACCCAAGCCGCCGACCCTGCTTACCGTGCGGGAAGTTGCGGACTATTTACGGGTACACCAGAGGACGGCCTACAGGCTGATTACCAACGGCACCATCAGGGCCATCAAGATCGGGAGCCAATGGCGCGTGCCCGAGCAGGCCTTGATGGAATTTATAGAGAGTGGAATGAAGGCCTCGGCCCCTACGGGCAAGAGAAAGGCCGAGCCGGATCAATTCAAACTCCCACTGGACTAAGGAGAGCGGCATGTCCAAAAGAATGGTTGGCGGTTATGACGGGGGCGACCCTATCCTGAACGTTACCCTGCCCAATGATTTCGGCCAGGACCTCGAGGTCACCGGCAAGCTCATTGGCGAAGAAATGTATTTCGATGACGGTACCGGCATGCTGACCATGGAAAAGCTGTACCGGGACGAGGACGGCAAGCTCGCCTACGGCATCATCTCCGCCATCGGCCACGCCCGTGAGCGCCGCGCCTACAGCGTGGAGGAGCGCGAGGACAGCTGCATAGTCACCAACGGCAGCCTCAGCCTCGAATTCAATTACGACGAGCTCTTCGAACTCCTGGCCGTGGCCCTGGAATCCGAAAAGGAATCCACCGCCAGCCAGGTCAGCGAACAAGTCCGCCGCAAACTCGCCGTGAACGAATAGATTTTTCTGAAAGCGCAATAAAAAAGGGGCCTTTTGGTCCCCTTTTTATTGCGCTTTCAGTGCTTCCGGCGACCGGGGCGCTGCCCCGGGCCCCGCTTAAGAGCCTTTTAGCGCCGCTTCGCGGTGTGCGTGCGAACGCGGCTAGTCCTGCTTTTTCTCGATTGGTCGCACCCCAACCATCTCTGCGGGAGCCCCCCCCAACTACTTCAGATATTCGTGCTGGCCGGTGGCTTCCATTACCGAGGACCACCAGTCGGAGTTGATGTTGATACGTCGGCGTTCGGTGGCCACGAGATCCAGGGGCAGGTGGACCATGCTCGACTTGAGGCGCGACACGACCATACCGGTCTTGCCCGCCATGGCCGCGTGCACGGCGTTCTGGCCCAGGAACCCGCAGTAGACCCGATCGCCCGCATTGGCCGGAACAGACCGGATCAAGTAGCTGGGATCGATGAACTTGATGTTGATCTCAAAATCCTTGGCCTGCGCGTAATCTTCAAGCTGGCTGACAATGAGGCCGCAAATATCGCCGAGTTTGGGGTTGCCGGAGGGGTCCCGTTCGATCTCGGTGCCGAGCAGGTCCTGGCCGGCGCCTTCGGCGCAGACAATGATGGCATGCTTGCGTGCCTTGAGCCGATTTTCCACGGCTTCGAGCAGGCCGCCTTCTCCGGCCAGGCTGAAGGGCTGTTCCGGGACCAGGAGGAAATTGACCTCCTGCATGGCCAGCGTGGCCTGGGCCGCTATGAAGCCCGCCTCCCGGCCCATGAGCTTGACCAGTCCCACGCCCATATCCACACCCGTGGCCTCCACATGGGCGCACTGGATGGCCTCGGCCGCCTTTTCCACGGCGGTGTCGAAGCCAAAGGATCGGGTGATGAAGTTGATGTCGTTATCGATTGTTTTGGGGATGCCGATAATGGCGATGTTGCGCTTGCGGGCCGAGACCTCGTTGACGATGGACTTGGCCGCGCGCATGGCCCCGTCGCCACCGATGACGAAGAGCACGTTGATGTTCAGCCGTTCAAGGGAATCGACAATTTCCACGGAGTCTTGCAGGCCGCGCGATGAGCCGAGAATGGTCCCGCCGAACTGATGGATGTGCGAGACGGTATCCGGGGTGAGCTCCTTGATGTCGTAGCCGTACTCCGGAATGAAGCCGCGCAGCCCGTTGGTGATCCCGAGCACGTGTCGCACGCCGTAGTGGTAGTGAGCCTCGTGCACGATGGCTCGGATGACGTCGTTGATGCCCGGGCAGATGCCGCCGCAGGTGACGATGGCGCACCTTGCCTTGGAAGTGTCGAAATAGACGCGCTCGCGCGGCCCGGCCTTTTCAAAGTCCTTTTGCAGGACATCGGCATTCAGTTCGGTCAGCTCGCCGGACGTGAGCATGAGGGTGGTGGGGCTCGATTCATCCACGAACCGCGCGCCCTTGAGCGGCGAATGTATCTTCGGCTGGCCGAGATTCGGAATTTTAGTAACAAAATCGAAATGTTTCATCGTATGTCACTCCGTATTTCGCCTTAAAGGACCGGTGGTCATTCCTGCCAGAAGGTCACCTGGGGCTCCGGCAGTTCGTTGACGGTTTCCTCAAGATCATCAGGGGTTGCCGTGGCCGCGCCCACCTGGGCCACGACCACGCCGGCCGCGTAGTTGGCCAATGTACAGGCGGTCAGCAGGTCCATACCCGCGGCCAGAGCCAGGGCGGTGGTGGCGATGACCGTATCGCCCGCGCCCGTGACGTCGAAGACCTTGCGCGCAAAGGTCGGGATATGCCGGATGGAATCCTGGCCTTCGAACAACGCCATGCCGTCGGGTCCGAGAGTGATGAGCAGGTTGCGGCAGCCCAGCCGCCGGAAGATGGCCCGGCCCGCCTCGATGATGGATTCGCGGTCGGACACCGGCAGGTTCGCGCCCTCGCTGGCTTCCTTGGTGTTGGGCGTGAGCAGATCCACGCCCTGGTAGAGGTCGTAGTTCACGGTCTTGGGGTCGACCAGGACCAACGGCGGGGTGGAGCGTCCCTGGACCATGGGCATGAAGCGGTCCATGAACTCCCTGGAAATGAATCCCTTGCCGTAGTCGGACAGGATGATCACCGGATAATCAGGCAGGTTTTCTTCAAGGATGACGAAAAGGGTGTCCATCTCGGCGGGGGAGAGGGGCCCGACGCGCTCCTGGTCCACGCGCACCACCTGCTGGTTGTGGGCGATGATCCGGGTCTTGACCGTTGTCGGGCGGTCGCCGTCCTGGATAAGCCGGGTGCTCAGCCCCGCCTGCCCGCAGAGATCCTCAAGGACCTCGCCGTTACGGTCCGTGCCCACGGCCCCGATGAGTAGCGGCTTGCCGCCCAGGTCCGCAATGTTTCGGGCCACGTTGCCCGCTCCGCCCAGGAGGTAGGATTCGTCCTTGACCTGGACCACCGGTACCGGCGCCTCGGGCGAGATGCGCTCCACGCCGCCGATCAGATAGTGATCCAGCATGAGATCGCCGATGATCATGACCTTATGCCCCTTGAGGGCTTTTACGGCATCCAGAATCATTTCATGTGACATATCGTAAACAGCCAATGTTTTTCCACTGTTGGTTCAAGTGTTTTATCAGATCATCATCGCGCGGGACGGCCGGTCGTTCTTCGCTGCGCGGCCGTGGCGTGATTGTTCATTATCATTTCATGCTCACGATCGACCGCTTTGAACGGCCGACGAGGCCTCGCTGCACTATGAGAACTGTACGCCGAACTTCTCCGCAACAGACCGCAAATCATCTTCAGCGGCGTAACTTACCGTCAATTTACCCTTTTCCGGTGATCCGGAGATTTTAACCGTAAGTCCCAACATATCGGAAAGCTCACCCTGGAGGGATTCGAGACGGGGATCGAGCGGCTTGGGCTCGGACTTGGTCGAGCGCGAGGGAGAGGCGGTCCCGATTTCGTCCGCTCCCGGAAGCCTGCCGTTCTGCTTGTAAAAGGAGGCCTGGGCCTCGGCCTGGCGCACGGTCAATCCGTTCTCCGCGATACGGCGGTGCAGCTCGGCCTGAGGCTCGGCGTCAAGCACGGCCATAATAGCCCGGCCGTGCCCGGCGGACAAGACGTTCTGCTGGATGGCCGTCTGCACAGGCTCGGGCAGGTTGAGCAGACGCAGGGAATTGGCCACGGCCGACCGACTCTTGCCCACCTGGCGGGCCAGTTCCTCCTGGCTCAAGCCGAATTCCTGCTGCAGTCGCTGGTAGCCGAGCGCCTCTTCCACGGCGTTCAGGTCCTCGCGCTGCAGGTTTTCGATGAGCGCGATGGCCAGGCTCTCCTGGTCGGTCATGTTCCGTATCAGTGAGGGAATTTCAGTCAGCCCGGCCTTCTTGGAAGCGCGCAGCCTGCGTTCACCGGCCACCAGTTCGTATTCGCCGCCCCCCAGCGGGCGGACCAGGACGGGCTGGAGCACGCCCCGGGTCTCGATGGAGGCGGCCAGATCGTTCAGGGCCTCCTCTGAGAACTCGCGCCGAGGCTGGTGCGGGTTGGGAGAGATGGCCCCAACCGGGATCAGGCGCACCTCGGCGGCATCGGCTGTGACCTTCTCGTCCTCGCGCACGCCGCCCAGCAACGCATCCAATCCACGGCCCAAACCCCTGTTAGTCGATGTCATCTATCGCTCCTGTCTCGCTTGTAATTCATTCCTTGCCCAAAAAGGGTAGAGTGCCTATAACGCCCCGAAGATAACCCAAGGGAGCGAATATGTCAGATCATATCAACGAGCTTTTCGACAAGGACGGCAACCTCATCGGCGCGTTGCTGACCGCCGCGGCCTGGACCGAGGTGCGCGATCAGGTCATGGCCGCGCTGGGTATCAGGGAGACCCCGGCAGTCCAGGAAAAGCCCGAACCCACGGCCGACTGGGAAATGCTCACCCAATACTGGGACTTCCCGTACCCGGTGGACATGGACGTGACCTGCGAACACTGCGGCAGCAGGACCGAAAACTGGTCCGAGGACGATCCGCGCCTATTCCGCCTGACAAGCGCCAACCTGGCCGGACTGGTCGCCTTCAAGTGCATGAGCTGTCAGGCAAAGGTGGTCAAAAAGCACTTCAAGGATGAGATCGTCACCGAATGCACCCCCTATCTGGAGGAAAAGCTTACCTCCAAGGAAGGGCGGTACTGATCGCCGTCTGCTCACGCTTGCGCCGCCCGCTCATCACGGTGCGGCGCGGCTGTTAAAGAACCTGCCTAAGCCCCGGCCGTGGAGCTTCGCTCCACTTCTTGAGCCAGGGCGAGATACGCCTCCGCACCCCGCGATTTGATATCATAGTTGATCACCGGTTTACCAAAGCTTGGTGCTTCGGAAAGCCGCACGTTTCTCGGGATGATCGTCTCGAACAGGTGCTGCGGAAAAGCCTTGCGCACCTCGTTCTTGACCTGCCACGACAGCCGGTTTCTGGAATCGTACATGGTCAGGACCACGCCGAGGATATTCAGATCCGGGTTGAGGCGTTTGCGCACCAGTTCGTAGGTCATGAGCAACTGCGCAATGCCTTCCAATGCGTAATACTCGCACTGCAGCGGAACGAGCAACTCGTTTGCAGCGCACAGGGCGTTGACCGTCAGCAATCCCAGCGAAGGAGGGCAGTCTATGAGAATAAAATCATACTGTTCGTCCACCTGTTCAACCAGTTCCCGCAGGTAGAACTCCCGTCCAAACTTGTCCACCAACTCGATCTCGGCACCAACCAAATCCTGGGTGCCGGGCAGGATGTCGAGGAAGGGCACCCCGGTCTGATAGATGGCTTTGCCGACGTTCTTGGGCTCGAAAAGCACGCTGTAAATGTTCTCGCGCTTGTCGGCGGGATAGAATCCAAGCCCGCTGGAGGCGTTGCCCTGGGGGTCGCAATCCACCAGGAGAACCCGCTTTTCCATCACAGCCAGGGAGGCCGCGAGGTTGATGGAAGTGGTGGTTTTACCCACACCGCCTTTTTGATTCGCAATCACGATTCTTCTCGCCACATGACCCTCGCTTTCGAGCTGCATTTGATGCGTTCGAGACTCTGTCGCTTGTTTCACGTGAAACATTTTCCCGAAAACAGGGAGTGTTTCACGTGAAACAATGTCCTCTTGTCGTTTCAAATGTCGTAGGCTGAATGAAAAACAAAGGCAAGGGCCGGAAGGGGAAATGGGGGAAAAAGACACAAAAAAGGGCGGCTGACGCCGCCCTTGATGATCGTGATGATCAAAAGCTATTTGCCGTAATACTCTTTGTACCACTCAATAAACTTGCGAATGCCGTCCTCAATGCTGGTATCCGGTTTGAACCCGACATCGTTCTGAAGATCAGAGACGTCGGCCTCGGTGGCCGGGACGTCACCCGCCTGCATGGGCATATAGTTGTAGATAGCCTTCTTGCCGACCACTTCCTCGATGACCTCAATATACCGGGAGAGCTCCACAACCTTGTTGTTGCCGATGTTGTAGATCTGGTAGGGAACCGAGCTGGTGCACGGATCGGGATTGTCACCATCCCAGTCGGGATTCGGCACGGCCGTGCGCTTAAGAACCCGGACCACACCTTCGACGATGTCGTCGATGTATGTGAAATCGCGGCGCATCTTGCCGTAGTTGAAGACGTTGATGGGCTTTTCCTCGATGATGTTCTTGGTGAACAGGAAGAGCGCCATGTCCGGACGGCCCCAGGGGCCATATACCGTAAAGAATCGCAGGCCGGTGGTGGGCAGGTTGTAGAGGTTGGAATAGGAGTGGGCCATCATCTCGTTGGCCTTCTTGGTGGCCGCGTACAGACTCATGGGATGATCAACCCCTTCATGGGGGTTGAGCGGCATTCTGGTGTTCATGCCGTAGACCGAGGAACTGGACGCGTAGGCCAGATGCTCGACGCCGTTGTGGCGGCAGCCCTCCAATACATTGAGGAAGCCGACCACGTTGGAGTCGACATACGATCTGGGGTTCTCGATGGAGTAGCGGACGCCTGCCTGGGCGGCCAGGTTGACCACGTGGGTGAACTTTTCCGCCTTGAACAGCTCGGCCATGGGCCCGGCATCCTCAAGGTTGATGTTCACATGTTTGAAGAGGTTTCCCTCCAAGACCTTGAGCCGTGCCTTTTTGAGGTTCACGTCGTAGTAGTCGTTCAGGTTGTCCAAGCCTACGACCTCATGGCCTTCCTCGGTCAATCGCCTGGAGAGATGGAAGCCGATGAAGCCGGCCGCTCCGGTCACGAGTATCTTCATATAAATGGTCCTTATCCTGTTGAGGGTCAGGTGATGTACGGCGGAGTTCCTTTCGGTGTCACCGCGATGCGTGGATCAACCGTCTCTTACTCCACTCAATGCCCTGAGGGCAAGTTTACAATAATCACTTTCCGATTTGTTTAGATCGGAAACACGAAGAAACCAACGCTCGACAAAAAATAAGGCGCCAATCCCTCAGAAACCCTTATGATCCGGGACATTGCGGGAAATCAGCGAAAAACTGCGAATACGCGCTTTTTACGAAAAAACCGGCTTGCCGTCCGCCAACGAGACAATCATTCGTCAAAAGGGAAATACGCGAGAATTTCGGCAAAACGGGTGTTTTGCGTACTACAGGCGGATGTTGGTGATGCCATCCACGGCCATCTGCTGCTCGTGGGGCAGCATGTCAATGAGCCGGGCGATGGGCGGCAGCTTATGTACGATGACGTTCTCCAGGAGGTGCGTCACGGCCTGGACGTCCGCATCGGGCAGAATGACCCGTAGGGCCTCGTCGCCGAAGCAGACCACGTGCGGAGTGCGCCACAACTCCCAGCCGCGCCAAAACATGGAGGTGTCCGGTTGCAGCGCGCCGTTGACCAGCGCGGCCACGGGCCAGAAGTTGATGGTTCCCGGGGGCCACTTCAGATGGGCCTGGAGATTCTTGAGAACGGCCCGCCGCCTGGGGTCGGACTGTCCGCCCAGGTCCAGGCCGAGTTCCATGTACGTCATGACCACCCGCGCGTCGGGTTTGGTGAAACGCACGAACTGGGACCACGGAGCCGGGAAATTCGGTGCCGCCTGTTCAGGGGCACGGGCATGGGAGGGCGCTGCGGCTTGTGGCGGCTGCGGAGCCAGGGGCTGTTGCGGAGCGAAGGGTGGGTGCGCGCCTTCTTGAGGAACCGCCTGCACGTCAGGCTGTGTCCGAACCGGTTCAGGCTGCGCTTCGACTTTCAATCCGCCGGGAGCGTAGACGAACTCCAATCCCGACTCGAGCCAGGGGCGCAGGCTTTCGCGCACGTTCAGTCGAGCAGAAGGTGATCCCATAGTCTCCACGCCACTTCGGTTTTGGGCAGTTGCGGCCACTGTTCCTTGCGGCCTTTGGCGTCCAGGACGAACATCTCGTTGGTGGCCACGCCGAACCCGCTGCCCGCCTTGCCGATGTTGTTGGCCGCAATGAGGTCGAGGTTCTTGGCCGCGAGTTTGCGGGCCGCTTCCTCGCGGATGTTGTCGGTCTCGGCCGCGAAGCCGATGAGCTTCTGGCCGTCGCGCTTGGACTCGCCCAGACTTTTGAGGATGTCCGGGTTGGTCTCGAACTCCACGGTGATGCCCGCGCCCGCCGAGGTCGACTTCTTGAACTTGGACTCGCCGAAGGGCACGGGCCGGTAGTCGGCCACTGCGGCCGTGAGGCAGGCCATATCCATGGAAGGCCACAGGTCGGTACAGGCCTCGTACATCTGCCGGGCGGTGGTCACCGAGACCACGGCCATGTCGCAGGGGAAAGTCAGTCCGGTGGGCCCGGCCACCACGGTCACGTCGGCCCCGCGCAGATACGCGGCCACGGCCACGCACGCACCCATGGTCCCGCTGGACGGGTTGGACCAGAAGCGGACCGCGTCCCAGGGCTCGCGAGTGGGCCCCAGGGTGACCAGGACCTGTTTGCCCGCCATATCCCGGGGGGCGAGGGCCTTGAGGGTGGCCAGGAAAATCTCGTCCAGCGGGGCCAGGCGCCCGGTGCCGATATCGCCGCAGGCCACGGAACCGGCCTCCGGAAAGACGCGGATATAACCGAGTTCGCCGAGCATCTCCCAATTGCGCTGGGTGGCCGGTGCCGCCCACATGCGCGGGTTCATGGCCGGTGCCACGATCTTGGGTCCGGGGAAGGCCAGGGCCTGGCAGGAAAGCATGTCGTCGGCCAGACCGAAGGCGAGCTTGGCCAGGATATTGGCCGTGGCCGGAGCAATAAGCATCGCGTCGGCGGCCTGGCCCGGTTCGAGATGAGCGAAGGCGGTGTCCGCATCCGGCGTCTCGCTGAACATGCCGGTATAGACCGGGGACGCGCCCAGCGCCTCGAAGGAGAGCGGAGTGACGAACCTTACGGCCGCATCGGTCAGCGTGGCCGAGACCATGCAGTCCGCCTGTTGCAGGGAGCGCACCAGGTCGATGGCCTTGAACGCGGCGATGGACCCGGTCACGCCCAGATGGACGCGCTTGCCCATGAATCCGGCAAAGCCGTAGTGGGGCTGCATGCTACTTTCTCTTCGAGTCGCCGGAGTCCTTGACCTCCACGGCGAAAATGGTCGTGGTGGACGAAGCGAAGGTGTCGTCGATCTCGATGACGCAACTCTTGTTGTACTTCTCGAACGTCAGGAACTGAACCGAGCTGGCCTTGTTGTTGGACATCAGGGTCCAGTTGTCCTTGGTCATGTTGTTGATGAAGTACTGAACCAATTCCGGAATCTCCACGCGGCCCTTGAATTTCATGATCGAGGCCCTGAACTTGGTGTTGTCCAGCTTGTAGGACCCCTCGTTCTGGTAATCGATCTCCTTGGGGATCATGATGTCGTCGAAATCGAGGTAGTAGTCCGGCTCCTGGTTGCTCTGGGCCGCGGGCTGCTCCGAGCCCGAAGAGGAAGACGTGGACGTGGTGGTACAGGCGGCAAGCGCGCCGACGAGCAGAAGCGGTAACAGGAATTTGATGAAAGGACGCATGGTTTCCTCCCTCGGGTATATGCGGTGATTGCGTTTATCGTTGCCGTCAGGACGCGGCTTCCTTGAGCCGGTCGATCTTGTCCTGAAGATATCGTTCCATGTCCCGCCGATCCTTGCGCAGCCGGACCAGTTCGCTTTCAAGAATCTGAAGCTTGGCCTTGATGTCCGAGGTATCGAAGGTCAGCTTCAGGGCCATCTCCTCGATCTCGGCGTCTTTTTGCTCCAAAGCCCGGGTCTGTTCCATGATCTCCTCGGGCAGGGCGGGTTGTCCGGCCGGCAGCTGCTTGATGCGCTTCTGGCTGCGGGCCAGGAGCACGAAGGCGGTCTTGAGCTTGTGGATGTCTTCCTGCTGCCGCTCGATGATGGACTTCTGGTCCGCGATGACCTCCATGCAGGAGGTCACCCGGGTCAGGACGTCGTTGAAGGTGGTCGCCAGTTCCGAGAATCCTTCTCCCGACCCGCCTTGCGCGGTGGCCAGGGTGTGTTCCACCTCGATGGTCCTGGGGAACTCGCTGCGCAGCCGGTCGTCGATCTCGTTGGTGACCAGTCCGTCGCCATACAGCCGGGAAATACGCTCGAAGATAACCGCGGATTCCTCCGGGTATTTGGTCACGCGGCCGACCTTGCGGCCCCCGAGGAAGTCCTTGAACAGGGCGGCGTACCGGCGCGCGGTCGGAGCGGGGATGCGGGTGCGTTTGGCTATCTCAGCCACGGAAAGCCAATTCATGCATATGAAATACCATGAATCCGGCCAATATCAAGCCCCTGGCAACAAATGGCACAACCTTGACATAGCTACCCGATATCATTGTAAAAGAAAAAGATTTCGTTGAAATTCCAGGTGTTGTACAACCGGGACCACAACGAGGACGGACATATATTATGGAAATACCCGAAGACTACAAACTGTCGAGCTACGACTACGAGTTGCCCGAAGACCACATCGCCCAGGAGCCCGCCGAGCGCCGCGACGGCTCAAGGCTCCTGGTCCTGGACCGCGCGGCCGACACCCTGACCCCGGTCCGGTTCACGGACCTTCTTGATTATCTGCCGGACAACTGCCTGCTGGTGGCCAACAACTCGCGCGTCATCCCGGCGCGCATCTTCGGCCGCAAGCCCACCGGGGGCCAGGTGGAGTTTCTGCTGCTCACGCCCCTGCCCCTGCTCGTGCCGGGCGAGGAGGGCGGCTGGATGACCGCCCGGGCCGAAGGGCTGCTGCGCGCCTCCAAGGGGCCCAAGACGGGCACGGTCGTGACCTTTGCCGACGATTTCTCCCTGACCGCCGAGGAACCGGGCGAGTTCGGCCGCTGGCGGGTCACCCTGCGCTGGAAGGGCGATCTGACCGGCCTGTTCAACACGCACGGCCACCTGCCCCTGCCCCCGTACATCAAGCGCCCGGACGGCGAGGCGGACCGCGAGCGGTACCAGACCACCTATTCGAACACGGCCAAGACCGGTTCCGTGGCCGCGCCCACAGCGGGCCTGCACTTCACCCCGGAGCTGCGGGAGCGCATCCGGGCCAAGGGCATCCAGTGGGCCGAGGTGACCCTGTACGTGGGCTACGGGACCTTCAGCCCGGTGCGCTGCCCGGACATCCGCGACCACCGCATGCACGCCGAATACATCGAGGTCGGCGAGGAGACCGCCGAGGCCATACACCGGGCCAAAGCCGAAGGGCGTCCGGTCATCGCTGTGGGCACGACCAGCGCCCGCACCCTGGAAGGGATGGTCCGCGAAGCGGGTTCCGTGCGTCAATTCCGTGGAGAAACCGACATATTCATCTCCCCGGGCTATACTTTCAGGGTTATCGACGGTATTCTGACGAACTTCCATTTGCCAGAATCGTCGCTCATCATTATGATCTCGGCTCTTGCTGGCAGAAAAACGATCCTGGATGCCTACGCGTTCGCCCTGGAAAACAATTTTCGGTTCTTCTCCTATGGGGACGCGATGCTCATCCTGTAAAAACGGCAATTTTCACCATCACAAACGGAACTGGAGAAATTCATGTCTCGAATCGAGGTCCGGGAGGATCGGTGCAAGGGGTGCCTGCTCTGTACCACCGTCTGTCCCGTAGACATTATCGTCCAGTCTGACCGGTTCAACGTCAGCGGCTACAAGGTTGCCGAGGTGCCCGAGGCCGACAAGGACAAATGTACCGGCTGCGCATCCTGCGCCCAGATCTGCCCGGACGTGGCGATCAAAGTGTACAGGACCCCCAAGAAGAAAGAGGGGAAGTAGCATGAGCAAGAAAAACGACCGCATCTTCGTCAAGGGGAACGAAGCCATCGCGCGCGGCGCCCTGGCCGCCAAGTGCAAGTGCTTCTTCGGCTACCCGATCACCCCCCAGAACGACATACCCGAATACATGTCCTCCGAGATCATCAAGGCGGGCGGCGACTTCGTCCAGGCCGAGTCCGAGGTGGCCGCGGCCAACATGCTGCTCGGCGCGGGGGCGTCCGGTGTCCGGGCCATGACATCCAGCTCCTCGCCCGGCATCGCGCTCAAGCAGGAGGCCATCTCCTACATGGCGGGCAGCGAAATCCCGGCGGTCATCGTCAACATGAACCGGGGCGGCCCAGGCTTGGGCGACATCGGCCCGGCCCAGGGCGACTACTACCAGTCCACCCGGGGCGGCGGCCACGGCGACTACCGCCACTTCACCTTCGGACCCGGCACGGTCCAGGAAGCCTACGACCTGACCATCAAGGCCTTTGACATCGCCTTCAAGCAGCGCACCCCGGTGCTCATCCTGGGCGACGCCATCCTCGGCCAGATGAAGGAGCCCATCACTCCCTGGCTGCCCGAGAACATCGACGAGGAAGCGGGCCGAGACTGGGCCGTCACCGGCCGCACCGGCGGGCGTGAAAAGCGGCTGGTCAAGTCCCTGTTCCTCGAGGAAGGGGCCCTGGCCGAACAGAACAGACACCTCCAGGCCAAGTACGATTCCTGGAAGAGCATGACCGAGGCCGAGCAGTTCGAGACCGAGGACGCGGACCTGATCCTCTGCGCCTACGGGTCCATCGGCCGCATAGCCAAGTCCGCGGTGCGCAAGTTCCGCAAGGACGGGAAAAAGGTCGGCCTGTTCCGGCCCATCACCCTGTACCCGTTCCCGTCCGACGAGCTCAAGGAACTGGCCGAGCAGGGCAAGCGGTTCCTGACCATCGAACACAACCTGGGACAGATGCTCGACGATGTGCGCCTGGCCATCAGGACCGTGGCCGACTCCGACTTCTACCCCATCTACCCCGGCAACCTGCCCACCCCGGACGAGCTCGAGGAGCCGATCCTCAAATGCCTGGAGGGTAAATAAATGTCCGAAATGAACGAAAAGCTGGTCTTCGACCGGCCGGACAGCGTCATCGACCGGCCCACCCACTACTGCCCGGGCTGCCACCACGGCATCGCCCACCGGCTCGTCGGCGAACTGCTCGACGAGATGGACCTGACCGAAAAGACCCTGATGGTCACCTCCATCGGCTGCTCGGTCTTCCTCTACAACTACCTCAACGCCGACGCGGTGGAGGCCCCACACGGCCGCGCCCCGGCGGTGGCCACCGGGGTCAAGCGCGCCCGGCCCGACAGCTTCGTCTTCACCTACCAGGGAGACGGCGACCTGGCCTCCATCGGCATGGCCGAGATCATGCACGCCGCCAACCGCGGCGAAAAGATGAGCGTGGTCTTCGTCAACAACACGGTCTACGGCATGACCGGCGGCCAGATGGCCCCGACCACCATGATCGGCCAGGTGACCACGACCACCCCGGCGGGCCGCTGCCAGACCCACGAGGGCGCGCCCATCCGCATGACCGAGATCATCGCCTCCCTGGGCGGCACCGCCTTTGCCGCGCGCGGCGCGCTGAACACCGTGGCCAACATCAAGAAATCCAGAAAATACCTGAAAAAGGCCTTCGAGTTCCAGCTCAACGGGACCGGCTTCGGTTTCGTGGAGCTGCTCTCCGGCTGCCCGACCAACTGGAAAATGACCGCGCTTGCGGCCAACGAACGCATCAAGGACGAGATGATCCCGTACTTCCCCCTCGGCGTGTACAAGGACGTGTCCGAGGAAGGAGGTGTGTGCTGATGCGCTACATGGATTCCATCATCGCGGGCTTCGGCGGCCAGGGCGTCATGCTCATCGGCAACCTGCTGGCCTACGCGGGCATGAAGGACGGCCTCAACGTCACCTACATCCCGGTCTACGGCCCGGAGATGCGCGGCGGCACCGCCAACTGCACGGTCGTGCTCTCCGAAGAGGACATCGGCTCGCCCATCATCCGCTGCCCCAAGTCGCTCATCGCCATGAACCGTCCGTCGCTCGACAAGTTCCAGCCGCGCGTCGTGGACAACGGCATCCACATCATCAACTCCTCGCTCATCGACATGGACCTGGCCGACACGGCCCGCCTCAAGTGCTTTGGGGTGCCCTGCAACGATATAGCCGACGAGCTGGGCAACACCCGCATGGCCAACATGGTCGCCATCGGCGCCTTCGTCCAGGCTTCGGGAATCATCCCGCTGGACGCGGTTATCGGTTCGCTGGAAAACGTCATCTCCCCGCGCTACCACAAGCTCATCCCGGCCAACACCAAGGCCATCGAGGCCGGCGCCAAACACGTCGCCTAGCCGCGCGAAGAATAGCAATCTAAGCCCGCTGCCAGCTTCTGCTGGCAGCGGGCTTTTTTTGCCTGCGGCGGCCGGGGGAAGGGGAAGGAAAACCCTTTGAAAAGGGCTTTTCCTTCCCCTTCCCCCGGCCCCCCATCCCCATCCTTTCCGAAACTTTTTATGCCGCTTCGCGGGGTGTAAAGGGTAGAGTCATTGCATAGTACAATCTGAACATTCCATCACGACAATACATTAATAAGAGGCTGGTTCCACAAAACGAACACCCCTTGAATATTGGCACCCGCACTGCCTTGCCGCAGGCACACAAAAAGCTTTGGAGGGGAGTCCAGAGGGGAAACTTTCTAAGTTTCCCCTCTGGCCGATCGCTGCTGTCCTCATCCGTAGGGCTCGAAGACTCGCCAACGGCTGGAGGCCCGGAGGCATTTCCCCTCTCCCTGTCAAGTTGCCTTTTTATGCTTATCGGGTGCTTTTGGGCGTCATTCTCCGACAAAACAGGGTGTTGGCGAAAACCGGGGGTATGCTGGTTGGGATTCCCGGGGATGGACCTCGGGGGCGAAACCAGGAGGTTGCCATGGCAGCACCATATTCCTGTGACGTGAGGCGCGGCCCGGACGGGCGCATTGTGGAGAAAACCGAGACGGTCAGGGGGCGCAAGTCCACCTGGACCTATGTGTATGACGGCAGCGGGCGGCTGGCCGAGGCGAAGCTGGACGGACGGCTGATCTGCCAGTGCTGGTACGACCGCGAGGGGCGTAGGGTGCGGGATTATCTGCCCGCCACGGCCGGGGCGAATTATCGGGATTACCAGTACACCCCGGACAACCGGCTGATGCGCGCGGGGGGCGGGCAGTATTCGCACGATGAGCGCGGGTTCCAGTCCATCTGGTCGGACAAGGGCGTGTATACCCTGTACGAGTATGCACCGGACTATCGGCTGCTCAAGGCCGAGGAGGAGGACCGGGACAAGGTCTTCACCTTTGCCCACGACGAGGACGGTCAGCGGGTGGCCAAGTACCGAAACGGCGAACTCGTGGAGGCCTACCAATGGCTCGACTTCGTGCGCCTGGCCGCGTTCTATGACGGGCGGCACGCCTACGAATTCGCCTACCGCGACGGCGAGCGCACGCCCTTCGCCATGCGCCGCGACGACGGCGAGGTGGCCGGGCTGTTCTACGACCAGGTCGGTTCCCTGCGCGTTGTTGCCGACGTGGACGACAACGTGATAAAGGAAGTACTGTACGACCCGTTCGGCGGCATCATCGAGGACACCAACCCGGACCTGCGCCTGCCCATAGGCTTCGCGGGCGGCCTGCACGACCGGGACCTGGGCTTCGTCCGCTTCGGCTGGCGCGACTACGACGTCAGGACCGGCCGATGGACCGCGCCTGATCCGATTGGGGAGAAGGGTGGGGACCCGGACTGGTACGGGTATTGCCTGGATGATCCGGTGAATAAGACTGATCCGCTGGGGCTGGAAGGCGGATTTTGGGGAGGCGTGAAGAAAATCGGAGCCGGGCTTGGCAAGTTATGGGACAGGGCTCCGGCCGGTATAGGCGAGGCCCTTACCAAAGGCGCAAAAGGAGCCGGGGAGGCATTGGGCAAAACCGTGGACGCCTTCAAGACGAACAAGGACTTGCAAAAATATACTGCCATTGCCCTAGGAGCCGGGGCGGCCCCCATCGTCGCAGCGGGGGCGACCGAAACGATCCCTGTCGTGATGGGAGTGGCCATGCAGCATCCGGATAAACTTGCGGCGGGATCACAAGCGGCTGTCGATTTTGCGAATGGTCTTGTAGAAGGCCCGCCGCCGCAAAGTCCAGCCGGTGTAGCAGGGACAATCGGCAAAGCAACCTATGACTGGTATAAACGAAATCGAGAGAAAAATGCGAATTAGAGTATGGGAGCTAATTATAAGTATCTTATTCATATTCTATGGCGTTTCCATGGTTAGAACCGGAATTTATGAACTGTATGGAATTCCCATGTTCCCCTTAGCTGCCTATATATTGACAGGAGTGGGGATCGCGATTCCAATATTGGCTTGGTTTCTCCGGTCGCCTTCACGGAATAAGCAGAAATGACAATATTAAACGCCCTGAAATCCACCTTTTCAGGGCGTTTCTTTAATTTTGTGGGCCATCGGCTTCGCGGACGGCCTGCACGACCGGGACCTGGACTTCGTCTGCTTCGGCTGGCGCGACTACGACGTCCGAACCCGCCGGTGGACCGCACCCCATCGGGGACCAGGGCGGCGACCCGGACTGGTATGGATATTGTCTGGATGATCCGGTGAATGCGGTTGATCCGATAGGGCTGGAAGCAAGAAAAGGTGCTGGCCGCAGAATAGCTACAAGCAGTGCAGTAGGTGCCGGTTTTGGGGCTTGGCGAGGAAGTGCCTTTGGCTTGCCGGGAACGATTGGGGGAGCAATCATGGGGGGAACCTCCGGCTTATTACGGGGAACAATTAATGAATACCCTCCGTTGTGCAAAATGCAAAACCAGCAAGCAGGTCGACACCCTGAATTAATGTAGCCGCCGGGACGCCCCGTACAGTTCTTCTGGATTATTCCATTCCCAGTACCCTGCCCAAAAAAACATCGACTACCTACGATGGTAAAACAAACCAAAGCGGCCTGCCGGGTATTTCCGGCAGGCCGCTTTCATGCATATGTCGATACGGGCTAGAAGCTCGGGATGTCGTCCTGCTTTTCGGTCAGCAGGAAGTCGCCCCTGAGGATCCATTCCTTGAGCTTGTCGGCCACTTCCAGGGACATGGAGTGGGAGGTCACGGGCACGGTGGCGGTCTTCTTCTCGTTGACCGTTATCTCCCCGCTGCGCAGCTCGGCGAAGGACACGCGGGTGACCTCGCGCGGGATGCCGTTGGGATAGTCGTAGCCGTAGTCCTTGACCGGCATGGAGATGTCCTCGTTGGACACCCCGGTGAACCAGGCCAGCTCCTCGTTGAGCATGGGGATGGGGATGCCCACGCCGAGCGCCAGGGACACGCCGTAGCCGATGATCGACTGGGCGCGCACGTAGCGGGCGTTCATCTTCTTGAAATCGCCCTTGAGCATGAGCGTGCCCGAACCGCTCTCCGGGATGCCGCGCTCGTTGCGCTTGGGCTTCTGCACGTGCTGGGTGCCCTCGCCGATGACGTAGCCCACGCCGCCGCCCATGAAGATGCGCGTGCCCATGCCGATGGTCCGGAAGTACGGATCGTTGAACAGCGGGGAGAGCGCGCCCGAGGTGGCGTAATTGACGTTGGACCCGTTGGCCTTGAGCGGGCCCATGTACGTGTAGATGGTCCGGTTGGTCAGGTTCACGGCCGCGTTGTAGTTCTGGTAGCAGTTGCGCGGATTGAGCATGACCGCGTTGGGCAGGTCGGCCAGGGTGACGTCCTTGTCCAGCTCGCGGCGGGGGTAGCAGTCCGTGCCGTAGGCCTCGGCCCGCAGGTGCACGGCCTTGCCGCGCAGCAGGTCCTCCATGACATGGGCCCCGCCATAGGCGAATCGGCCCGGGTGGACCTTGTTCAGGGGATCGTCGTCCGACGGCTCGGTGGCGCCCAGATAGGCGTCCACGGCCGCGATGCCGCTGTAGCAGGGCACGTTGTTCAGCCACAGCTTCGAGACCTTCATGACCGGCGGCTGCTGGCCGATGTTGAAGAGCAGCCCGGACGAGCACATGGGGGAGAAGGTGCCGGTGGTGACCACGTCCACTTCCTGGGCGGCCTTGACCTTACCTTCCTTCCTGACGATCTCGATCATCTCCTCGGCATTGACCACCACGGCCTTGCCCTTGCGGATGCGTTCGTTGATCTCCTTGACCGTCTTGTTCACTTTGAATTCTGCCATTACTATCCTGCCTTCGCCCCCCGGGCCGCGGCCCGCGCGGGGTGTTGTTCCATACGTAAAGTCCACCCCTTGTAATCCAAATTCGCCGGAAGGAAAACCAGCTTTGTTGCCCGGTCCCGAACGAGTCTGTGCATAACTTCCCGAACAGAGGAAAACTCCCTGTTTTCCTCATGTTTTCAACAGGCGTTGTCGATCATTTCGAAAATAGCCTTTTCCAGGCGGGAAATAAGGGAAAAATCGGCGGAAAAGCTTGGCTTCCAGGGAGTTTTAGGGTATAGAATCAAATAAATTTCGGGAGATTGTTTAGACCCGATTTTTGCTTTTTTAAAACTAATAATTTCAAATAGTTGCAATCGACATCAATCTATCGTGAAAGAATCACTTCGGCAACATCTCCTCCAGACCTGCACGGACGAGGAACTCAAGCGCTGGTTCGACCCGCTCTCCTTCGATTACTCCGAGGAAAACAAACGGCTGACCGTTGGTTTTCCCCACGCGTTTTTCGCCCGGTGGTTCGAGTCCGACATCCAGGACAAGTTCGAGGCGCAGCTGAACATGTTCCTGGGCAACGGGTACGTGGTCAGCTACAAGGACAGCGACGCGCCCGAGCGGCTGCGAGGCGTCCAGGTGGCCGACGTGGTCAAGCGCATCGACTTTCCCTTTGGCCAGGAATTCACCTTCGACACATTCCTGATCAACAAAAAGAACTATTTTCCCATCGCCTCGGCCAAGGAAGTGGCCAAGCAGTCCGGCTCCCTGTTCAACCCGTTCATCATCTGCGGGCCGGGCGGCTCGGGCAAAACCCATCTGCTCAAGTCCGTGGCCAATGAGATAGCCAAGAAGCACGACTACTCGACCATCTTCATGGGCTCGCTCGAGGAGCTCAACTCGCTCTATTCCATCCGCTTCAAGGGCGACCCGTTCAAGGCGCGCAACCACCTGTTCGAGTACAATTTCCTGTTCATCGACGACTTCCACAAGATCAAGGAACATCCCCATTTCCAGCAAGAACTGGTCAATATCTTCAACCACTTCTACGACAACAAGAAGCAGATGGTCCTGGCCTGCCGCGAAAAGGTCACCAGCTACGACTTTCTGGACGACAACCTGCAGTCCAGGCTCGGCTGGGGGCTGATCGTCACCCTCAAGGAGCCGGACCTGGAGATCAGGGTGGGCTACATCCAGCGCCAGGTGCGGTCCAAGCGGCTCTCCCTGAGCAAGGAACAGGTCCTGACTTTGGCCCAGCGGTTCGCGGACTTCCGCTATCTCCAGGGCATCCTGCTCAAGCTCTTCGCCTTCAAGGAGCTGGTCAAGCAGGACCTCTCCCAAAAGGACTTCGAACACATCCTGGCCAACACCGAGGAGAAGACCACCGACGACCTGACGCCCAAGAAGATTCTCAGCGTGGTGGCCGAACACTTCAACGTGCACGTCAAGGACCTGACCGGCACCAAGCGGCACCAGCACATCGCCCACGCCCGCCAGGTGGCCATGTTCCTCTGCCGTCAGATGCTGAACACCTCTTATCCGGCCCTGGGCAGGGCGTTCGGCGGCAAGGACCACTCCACGGTCCTGTACTCGGTCAAAAAAATCGATCAATTACAGGAAGATGACTTCGAATTGAAACAACTGTTGAAAACCTTGAAGAATAAATGTCGCATGTCGTGATCATTTTGGGAAAGGGCCGATTCAGGCACGTTCGGTTCCAAAATCATGACAATGGGTGTGCTTAAAAATTTTAACGATTACAAGTTCTTAGTTTCGAAAGGAACAAAGGAACCGAGGTAATAAATCTCAATCAAGGAGATATTTTCTATGTTTCTGAAAGTGAACCGAGATGAAATCATCGAAGGACTCCAGAAGTCGGCGAATATCATCCCGGCCAAAACCGGCGCAGCCTTCCTGAGGACCATCTGGCTCCAGTGCGAGAATGGGAACCTGAACATCATGAGCACGGATTCCAACCTGGAGTTCATGGGTTCCTATCCCGCGGCCCTGGAGGGCGAGGGATTGGCCGGCGTGCAGGGACGCGCCTTTTATGACCTGGTCAAGCAGCTGAGGTCCGATCAGGGCGAGTTGACCATCCGCACGGACGAGTCCGACCAGAACGTGCTGGTGGAGCAGAAGGCCCGCAAGTACAAGTTCCCGGTCAACGACCCCGAGTGGTTCCAGAAGTTCTCCTCCTTCCCCGAGGACAACACGGTCTACTGGTCCGGCGACTTCCTGCACGAGATCATCGACAAGATTTCGTTCTGCATTTCCGATGAGGACTCCATGGAGGCCATCGCCTGCATCTACATGGTCCCGCGCGAAAAGGACGGCGACAAGACCGTTGAGGTCTGCGGCCTGAACGGCCATCAGTTCGCCATGCTCAACTTCGTCAACGACGACATCTTCGCCATGCTTCCGGAAGAGGGCGTGCTCATCCAGAAGAAGTACCTGACCGAACTGAAGAAGTGGCTGACCGCCGACGAGATCGAGTTGGCCATCTCCAACAAGCGGCTGTTCTTCCGCACCGGGGACAAGCGCGAGACCTTCACCCTGCCGCTGTCCTATTATCAATACCCCAACTACAACAACTTCCTGGCCAGGCTGGGCGACGACAACGTCTCCACCCTGGAGGTCAACCGCCTGGATCTGGTGGACGCCCTGTCCCGCGTGGCTCTGTTCAACACCGACTCCAACCGCTGCGCCTATTTCACCTTTGGCGAGAGCGAGGTCACGGTGTCGGCCCAGGGCCAGGAGACCGGCACGGCCCGGGAATCCATCGACGCCGCCTTCAGCGGCGACATGGCCCGCATCGCCTTTCCCACCCGGAACCTGATCGAGATACTCAACCACTTCGCCTCTCCCACCGTGAAGTTCACCCTGACCGGCACCGAGGCCCCGTGCGGGCTGACCGGTTCCGACGACAAGGATTACAACGTGATCGTCATGCCCATGATGATCCAGGAAGAGACATACTATACCGAGGAAAACGCATAAATGAGCGAGAAACAGTACAACGCCGAGTCGATTACCGTACTTGAGGGACTCGAGGCCGTTCGCAAACGCCCGGCCATGTACATCGGGTCCACGGATATCCGGGGCCTGCACCACCTGGTCTACGAGGTCATCGACAACTCGATCGACGAGGCCATGGCCGGCTATTGCGACAAGATCAAGGTCACCCTGCACATGGACAACTCCTGCACGGTCACCGACAACGGCCGCGGCATCCCGGTGGACATCCATCCCAAGGAAAAGGTCCCGGCGGTCCAGCTGGCCATGACCACGCTGCACGCGGGCGGCAAGTTCGACAACGATTCCTACAAGGTCTCGGGCGGCCTGCACGGCGTGGGCGTGTCCTGTGTCAACGCCCTGTCCGAGTTCATGGAGACCACGGTCCGGCGTGACGGCAAGACCTACCGCATGAAGTTCGAGCGCGGCCATGTGACCCACGAACTGGAGGAGATCGGCCCGTCCGATTCCACCGGCACCACCCAGCGGTTTAGGCCCGACGAGGAGATTTTCGAGGTCAACCAGTTCGAATACGACGTCCTGCGCAAGCGGTTCCGAGAGCTGGCCTACCTCAATTCCGGCCTGGAGATCGAGTTCAAGGACGAGCGCAGCGGCAGCGCCGAGACCTTCAAGTTCGACGGCGGCATTCGGCAGTACGTCAGGGACATCAACTCCAACCTGAACACCATCGGCGAGATCGTCTACGGCGAGGGCGAGTCCGAGAACATGATCGTCGAGTTCGCCCTGCAGTACACCTCGAGCTACAAGGAAAACACCTACACCTTCGCCAACAACATCCGGACCATCGAGGGCGGGACGCACCTGGCCGGATACAAGACCGCCCTTACCAGGGCGATCAACAACTACGTGCAGAGCGCGGACCTGCCCAAGAAGCTGGTCCAGAAGCTGACCGGCGACGACGTGCGCGAGGGTTTGACCTCGGTCATTTCGGTCAAGCTGCCCGATCCGCAGTTCGAGGGCCAGACCAAGACCAAGCTCGGCAACTCCGAGGCGGCCGGCCTGGTGGCGGCCGTGATCTACGAGAAGCTGAACACCTTCTTCGAGGAGAATCCCAAGGAAGCGCGGTTCATCATCGAGAAGGTGGTCGACGCGGCCCGGGCGCGCGAGGCGGCCCGCAAGGCGCGCGACCTGGTCCGGCGCAAGGGCGCCCTGTCCGACAACGCGCTGCCCGGCAAGCTGGCCGACTGCCAGTCCAAGAACCCCGCGGACTCGGAAATCTTCATCGTCGAGGGCGACTCGGCAGGCGGTTCGGCCAAACAGGGCCGCGACCCCAAGATCCAGGCCATTCTGCCCTTGCGGGGCAAGATCCTGAACGTGGAGAAGACGCGGTTGGACAAGATGCTCGGGAACAAGGAAATCCGGGCCATGATCACCGCGTTCGGCATCGGCATCGGCCACGAGGAGGAGGAAAAGGATTACGACAAGCTGCGCTACCACAAGGTCGTGATCATGACCGACGCCGACGTGGACGGCTCGCACATCCGCACCCTGCTGCTGACCTTCTTTTTCAGGCAGTACGAGGAGCTGATCAACCGGGGCCACGTGTACATCGCCCAGCCGCCGCTCTACCGGGCCAGCAAGGGCAAGTTCGAGCGCTTCATCAAGGACGACGTGGAGCTGGACAACTTCCTGCTCGAGCGCATCGGCGGCGACCTCAAGGTCAAGACCGAGGCCGGGACCGTGCTGGAGGGAGCGAAGCTCAACGAGACCATGGACAAGATCCGCTTCCTGCGGACCCGGTTCCACGAGGCCGAGACCGTGGGCATCGACGCGATCCTGTACCGCAAGCTCATGGACTTTCCGGAGCGCATCTCGTTCACCTATTTCGAAGAGCACGATCCCGAGCAGTTCAAGAAGGATTTCGAGACCAACGGCTACCGGGTGGAGATCGAGACCGAACATGACCAGGAGCTGGAAAAGGACCGCACCTATCTCGTCTTCGAGAACGAGAACGGGCACCGCACCCGCCTGGCCATGGAGTTCTTCTACTCCAAGCTCTACAAAACGGCCTTCAAGACCTATGGAGAGCTCAAGGAGGCCTGCGGCGGGTTCGAGTTCGCCCTGGACCTGAAAGAGGGCGAGGTGCCGGTTTCCGGCTTCTTCAGCCTGTATGACGCGGTCATCGAGGAAGCCCATCGCGGGTGGCAGATCCAGCGCTACAAGGGTCTGGGCGAAATGAACCCGGAACAGCTCTGGGAAACGACCATGAATCCGGAGAACCGGACCATGCTCCAGGTGACCATCGAGGACGCGGCCGCGGCCAACGACATCTTCGTGGACCTCATGGGCGACAACGTGGAACCGCGCCGGGAATTCATCGAAAAGAACGCCCTGGCCGTCCAGGAGCTGGATATCTAGGGCCCGGAGCCGGTCCCGGGCGTGACGCCGCTTTCCCCTGGAGGGCGGCGGGCCATGGGTATCGGCCTTTGAACAAGACGAAAAACGCCGCCGTACGGCATGGGCCGGAACCCTGGCCGGGCGGCGGGACACCAAGTTTATGGGGGGCCGGGAATCCGAACGATTCCCCGGCCGCCGGAGGCAAATGAATGACCAATACGATTACCATCGAGAGCGAACTCAAGAAAAGCTACCTTGAGTACTCCCTGTCCGTCATCATCGGGCGCGCCATCCCGGACGTGCGCGACGGGCTCAAACCCGTTCATCGGCGCATCCTGTACGCCATGCACGACCTGGGCAACTACCACAACCGGGCCTACAAGAAGTCCGCGCGCGTGGTCGGCGACGTCATCGGTAAATACCATCCGCACGGCGATTCCGCGGTCTACGACGCCCTGGTGCGCATGGCCCAGGACTTTTCCATGCGCGACATGCTGGTGGACGGGCAGGGCAACTTCGGTTCCATCGACGGCGACTCCGCGGCCGCCATGCGTTACACCGAAGTGCGCATGGCCAAGCTCTGTTCGGAGTTCCTCGGGGACATCGAAAAGCAGACCGTCGACTTCACGCCCAACTACGACAACACCCTGCAGGAACCGTCCGTCCTGCCCACCAAGGTGCCCAACCTGCTGCTGAACGGCACCACGGGCATCGCGGTCGGCATGGCCACGAACATCCCGCCCCACAACCTGGGCGAGCTGATCGACGGCACCATCCACCTGCTGGACACCCCGGGCTGCACCATCGAGTCCCTGATGCACTACATCAAGGGCCCGGATTTCCCGACCGGCGGCACGGTCTTCGGCGGACAGGGGTTGATCGACGCCTACACCACCGGGCGCGGCTCCATCAAGATCCGCGGCGTGGTCGAGGTGGAGGAGGCCAGAAAGGGCCACAAGGAAGCGATCATCATCAGGGAGATCCCCTACGCCCTGAACAAGTCCACCCTGGTGGAGAAGATCGCGGCCCTGATCCACGAGAAGAAGATCGACGGAGTGGCCGACCTGCGCGACGAGTCAGACCGCAAGGGCATCCGCATCGTGCTCGACCTCAAGCGGGGGGCCATTCCGGACATCATCATCAACTCGCTGTACAAGTTCACCCCCCTGGAGAGCAGCTTCGGCATCAACATGATGGCCGTGGTCGGCAAGCGGCCCATGCTCCTGAACCTCAAGGAGGTCCTGAGCCATTTCCTGGACCACCGGCGCGAGGTCATCATCCGCCGGACCAAGTTCGATCTCGACAAGTGCGAGAAGCGCGTCCACATCTTGGAAGGGTTGCGCATCGCGCTGGACAACATCGACGAAGTGGTCAAGCTCATCCGCGCGTCCAAGACCCCGGACGAGGCCCGCGAAGGGTTGATGTCCCGCTTCAGCCTGTCCGACATCCAGGCCAAGGCGATCCTGGACATGCGCCTGCAGAAGCTGACCGGCCTGGAGCACGACAAGCTGCTGGAAGAGCTGGCCGAGCTGATGAAGAAGATCGAGTACTTCAAGTCCATCCTGTCCAACGAGGAGGTTCTCAAGGGCGTCATCCGCGAGGAACTGACCGAGATCAAGGAGAACTACGCCACCCCGCGCAAGTCCGAACTGCTCAAGGCGGACCTGGACTCCATCGATATCGAGGACCTCATCCCGGACGAGGAGACGGTCATCACCCTGAGCCAGCGCGGCTATATCAAGCGCACCCCGCTGTCCAACTACACCGCCCAGAAACGCGGCGGCAAGGGCATCGCGGGCGTGCAGACCGGTGACGGCGACTTCATCCACACCTTCATGCTGACCACCAACCACCAGCATCTGGTGCTGTTCACCAACTTCGGCAAGATGTTCAAGATCAAGGTCCATCAGGTGCCCGAGGGCTCGCGCTACGCCAAGGGCGGGCACGTCAACAACCTCCTGCCCCTGGACAAGGACGAATACATCGCCACCTGCCTGTCCCTGCGCGAATTCGCGGACGACAAGTTCTTCCTGTTCGTCACCCGCAAGGGCATGATCAAGCGTTCGTCCATCGGGCTGTACGGCAATTGCCGGACCACCGGAATCCGCGCCGTGAACCTGCGCGACCATGACGAGCTCATGACCGTGCGCGAGATCCAGCCGGACGTGGACTGCATCCTGGCCAGCCGCGACGGCTCGGCCATTCGCTTCAACATCAACGACGCCCGGCCCATGGGACGGGCCACCGCTGGCGTCAAGGGCATGGCCCTGCGGCCCAACGACGAGGTCGTGGCCTGCGTGGTCACCGGCGACGAGGAGCGCGACCAGTTGCTGACAGTCAGCGAGGGCGGCTACGGCAAGCGCACGAGCATCGAGCAGTACCGGGTCCAGACCCGTGGCGGCAAGGGCATCCTGAACATGCGCCTGACCAACAAGACCGGCAAGGTCATCGGCGCGCGCATGGTCAACGAGTCCGACGATGTCATCCTGCTGACCTCCCAGAACAAGGTCATCCGCATGTCCGTAAGCGAGGTCAGCCAGACCCGCGGCCGGGCCACCCAGGGCGTGCGCCTGGTGCGCATGGACGACGACAACAAGGTGGTCGGCTTCGATCTGGTCATGGACGATGACGACGAACTGGGCGAGGTCCGGTCGTAGGGGCCATGCAACGCATACTCGTACTGATATTGCTGGCCGCGACGGTGCTTGCCGTCGCGGCCTGCTCTTCGCCTTCCTCGCCCGGCCAGGAGGACATCGAGCGGGCGCGCGATTCCTATTCCAAGGGGTTCTACCTCGAGGCGGAAAAGGACTACGAGCGCTACCTGCAGGTGGAGCCCCAAGGGGAGTTCCGCAAGGAGGCCTGGGACCGCCTGGCTGAAATCGCGGTGTCCATCAAGGGAGACTACGACCGGGCCGTGGTCCTGCTCGAGGCCATGTACCTGGAGCTGGGCGGCGATCCGGACACGGCCTGGAAGATCATGTTCCAGCTGGGCGAGGTCTATTCCGAGCTGGGCAACACGTCCAAGGCCATCGAGGCCTTCGAGAAGTGCCTGGATCAGGCCATGGGCAACCCGGAACACACCTACAAGACCCAGCTGCGCATGGCTCGGCTGTACCGCTCCATGGGCAGTTATGACTTGGTGGCCGCCACCCTGGAGAACTGCGCGGACTCGGCGGCCGACGACGAGGCCAAGGCCAAGTGCCTGTATGAACTGGCCCAGAGCTACACCTTCATCTCCAGCTGGTCCCAGGCGGAAAAGGCCCTGAGCACGCTGCTCGGGCTCAAGAATATCTCGGACGAGACCCGCTCCCTGGCCGTCTTCCTGGAGGCGGACATCGCCGAGAACGACCGGGATTACGCCAAGGCCAAGGAGCTGCTCGAATCCATCCTGCACACCTATCCCAATCCAAAGGTGGTGGAGACCCGGCTGGCCAATCTGCCCGAGGTGGTGCCCGAGCCGCTGCCCCTGGTGCCACCCAAGCAGTAGGGCCGGTTCGCCGGGACCGGAAAAATGGTGTATCCCCATGACGGCGTCCCGATGCAAAACCGAGAGTGACCCGTGAAGATCGCCCTGTGCACCCCGTTCAAGCCGCTCGACAACGCGTCGGTCTCCGGCGACGTGACCATCGCCCGCGACCTGCGCGACGCGCTCGCGGACCTGGGCAATGAGGTGGTCCCGGTGCCGTATTTCCCGGCCAAGGAGATATGGAAGCGTCCGGCACGCTGGCCCGTCGCGTACCGGGCCGCCGGGCGGATGACCGAGGCCGCGCGCGGCTGCGACGCCTGGCTGACCTACGGGACCTACTACAAGGCCCCTGACGTGTTCGGTCCGGCCTGCGCGGCCCGGCTGGGCATTCCCTACGCCATCTTCCAGGCCAGCTACGCGGTCAACCGGGGTAAAAAACTCGCCACCTGGCCGGGCTATCGGTTGAACCGGAGGGCCATGCTCCGGGCGGACCACATCTTCTGCAACCGGCTCAACGACCTGCGCGGCTGCGCCCGGCTCGGGCTGGCCCCGGACCGCTATTCCCATGTCCGCCCGGGACTGCCCCAGGGGCTGCTCACGCGCGACGAGACGGCTGGGGCCGCCCTGCGCCGGGAGTGGGGCGCGGAAGGCGCCAGAGTGGTCCTTACGGCCGCCATGATGCGTGCCGGGGTCAAGGCCGAGGGGCTGCGCTGGGTCTTCCGGGCCTGCGCCGCGCTCGTGGAGCAGGGCAGGGACGTCTTCCTGGCTGTGGCCGGGGACGGTCCGCGCCGTGCCGAACTGGAGCCCGAGGCCCGAAACCTGCTCGGCGACCGGGTCCGCTTCGTCGGCCTGGCGGAGCGGGAACGACTGGGCCATTTTTTCGCGGCCGGCGACCTGTTCGCCTTCCCGGGGCTTGCCGAGAGCGTGGGCATGGTCTACCTGGAGGCCCAGCAATGCGGCCTGCCCGTGGTGGCCACGGACGACGAGGGCGCGCCCCAGGTGGTGGCCCACAATCGCACCGGGATCATCACCAGGGCGACACTGGATGATTTCACCCGGGGCGTGGACGAACTGGTCCGCGATCCCGGGCGGTGCCGGGCTCTGGCGGCCAACGCGCCGGGCCATGTGGCCAAGGAACACGATAGTGCGCGCAACTACGGCCATGTTGCCGAGGTGCTGCGCGAACTGGCCGAAGCGAGGGCCTGACATGACGACATATTTCTGCATGCGCCACGGGTTGACCGAGTGGAACCGCGAGTGCCGCATCCAGGGCGACAGCGACATCGAACTCTGCGACGAGGGCCGCGACATGGCCCGCAAGTGGGGCCGGTCCCTGGCGGGCGAGGGGTTCGACTGCATCCTGACCAGCGCGCTCTCCCGCGCCAGGGAGACCGGCGCCCTGGTCAACGAGGTACTGGGGTTGCCCATGTTCGAGGACGAGCGCCTCGGCGAACAGGACTGGGGCGAGTGGACCGGCCTGACCAAGGACGATCTCAAGTCCATGCGCAAGGAAGTGGGTAAACAGGAATACAAGGGATTCGGCTTCCGGCCCGAGGGCGGGGAGAGCCGCGACGAGGTGCTCTGCCGGGCCTGCGATGCGCTCATCGATTTCGCCGCCGAGCACCCGGGACAGTCCGTGCTGGTGGTCACCCACAACGGGGTGCTGCGCTGCCTGGCCCACGCCCTGTCCGGCTCGGAATTTCTGCCCGGCGATCCCGTGGAATACCTTCCCTACCGGCTGCACCGCATCGAATGCATTGAAAACGAACTCGCCCTGGGCGAGCTGAACATGGAGTTGTAATGCGCATCGTCTTCTACTGCCAGCACGTGCTCGGCGTGGGCCACATGTTCCGGTCCCTGGAAATCGTCAAGGCCCTCAAGGATCACGAGGTCATTCTGGTCACCGGCGGAGCCCACGTGGATTTCGATCCGCCCGCGAACATGACCCGCATCCAGCTGCCCGGCCTGATGATGGATGAGAAATTCACCCGGTTCATCCCCCTGGAGGAAGGGGCCGAGGTGGACGACGTTCTGGTCCGCCGCCTGCGCCAGTTCAAGGAGATTATGGCCGAGCAGAGGCCCGACATCTTCATGGTCGAACTCTTCCCCTTTGGCCGCAAGAAATTCCGCTTCGAACTGCTGCCCATCCTCAAAAAGGTCCGCAGGGGCGAGTACGGCAAGTGCCAATCCGTCTGTTCCGTGCGCGACATCCTGGTGGAAAAAAAGGATATGCAGCGCCAGGTGGAGCGCGTGCACGGCTACCTCAACCCCAATTTCGACCACGTTCTGGTTCACTCGGACCCCGACCTGGTGCGTCTTGACGAGACTTTTCCCGGCGTGGACGGCATCGTCCCCGAGGTCCACTACACCGGCTACGTGGCCCGCAAGCCCGACCCGGCCGAGACCGAACAACTGGCCGTTGAACTGAATCTCGGCAATACTCCTCTGGTGGTTGTGTCCGTGGGCGGCGGCCACATCGGCCGCGACCTGCTGCGCGGGGCCCTGGCCGCCTCGCCCATCCTCAACGAGACACATCCGCACCGGCTGGCCGTGTTCACCGGCCCCTACGCCGAAGAGGACGAATTCCAGCGCCTCCAGAAAGCGGCGAAAGTCTACCCGCACATCACGGTAAAGCGGTTCACCAAGCGGTTCCTGGCCTACCTGGACCTGGCCCGCCTGTCCGTCTCGCTGGGCGGCTACAACACCACCATGAACCTGCTGGCCACCAACACCTTCGGGCTCATGTATCCCTTTCTTCAGAACCGCGAGCAGAATATGCGCGCCAGGCGCATCGAGGAGAAGGGCGGACTCAAGGTCATCACCCAGGACGACCTCGGCCCGGAACGGCTGGTCCCGCTCATGCGCGAAGGGCTGGACCGCAAGGCCGAGCCGCTCAACCTCAACCTGGACGGCGGGCCCAACTCGGCCCGCATCCTCGAGGCGATCCACGCCGCCGGGTAGGTTCCGCGAAACAGACGGGCGCGGTCCACTTTTTCGTCGCCACAAAGGGTGCGGCGGAGTATACTGCCGCCAAGCAAAGGAGACCATATGCTGCTCAAGGATAAAAAGGCCCTTATCTTCGGGGTGGTCAACGACCGTTCCATCGCCTACGGCATCGCCAAGCAGTTCAAGGAACACGGGGCGCGGCTGGCCTTCAGCTACGCCGCCGATCCCATCGAACGCCGCCTGGCCCCCATCTGCGAGGAGCTGGGCGGCGAGTTCATGTACAAGTGCGACGTCACCTCGGACGACGAGATAGCCGCCGGAAGCGACCTCGTGCGTGAAAAATGGGGCGACGTGGACATCCTCGTGCACTCCATCGCCTACGCCAACCGAGAAGACCTCAAGGGCCGCTTCATCGACACCAGCCGCGAAGGCTACAAGGTCGCCCTGGACGTCTCGTCCTTCTCCCTGGTCGCCCTGTGCCGCGCCTTCGAGCCGCTGCTCAAGCCCGGCTCGTCCGTGCTGACCATGAGCTACTACGGCGCGGGCAAGGTCGTGGCCAACTACAACGCCATGGGCGTGGCCAAGGCCGCGCTCGAGGCCTGCGTGCGCTACCTGTCCGTGGACCTGGGCGAAAAGGGCGTGCGCATCAACGCCATCTCCGCCGGGCCGGTCAAGACCATGGCCGCCTCCGGCATCTCCGGCTTCAAGACCATCCTCGGCCGCATCGAGGAAAAGTCCCCCCTGCACCGGAACATCACCATCGACGACGTGGGCAAATGCGCCCTGTACCTCGCCTCGGACCTGTCCTCCGGCACCACCGGCGACGTCATCTTCGTGGATTCCGGCTACAACATCATGGGCGTGTAATGCCTCCGGCGTCCGGGGCGCTGTCCTGGATTCTCCCAAACTTTTTGTGTCGCCTTCGGCGAAGGTCGGGTGCGGGCGGGGTCTTTTTTTGTGAGGTTTGGACGTGGCCGTCAAAGCGGTTTGCGGCGTTTTAGAATTGATAAAAAGAATGACGCATTATCGATCTACCACCATCCGCGCAGCGGCACCAAAAAGTTTAGGAAGGAAGAGGGGATGGGGGGCCGGGGGCGCCAAAAAAAGCCCGGGCCGGGCAGCGAGTTTCCGTGGCTTGCTGCCCGGCCCGAGCCGGAGAGGGACCTTTGAGAGGTCTGGATGTAGCGGGCCCGACCCGATCGGGCCCGCGAAAATTGGGGGTTAGACGAGCTGGCTGACGCCTATGCTGAGGACCATGGACACGCCGGTCCAGAACAGGAGCTTGACCAGGCCGAGCGGGCCGTTGGCGGCGCGGCACAGTTCGTTGCTCCACGGTGCGCCCGTGGAATCCTCGGGCTGAAACAGGTAAACAAGCGCGTTCATGCTGGACTTCTTCATTTTCCCGACCTCCTTGAGTGATCCATTGAACGGGAACCAACCTCAGCCTCCTCGTATGCGCATATGGGCAACACGGTCCAATAACGATGCGTGACGGGAGGTATAACGTTTTTTTATGGCACGGACTCAGAACGCGTGGCCCAGGAGCAGGCCGAAAAACACGGCGATACAGGCCCAGAGCAGGGTTTTGCCGATTCGCAGATGGTTGGGCACGGTCCGGCGGCAGGCATCGAGGGAACTGTCCTCAGGCTGGAAAAAATAACGCCAATCCTGGATATCAGACACGAATCGCCTCCATTTTTTGATGATGAAGAATATTCTTGGCCTGAAATGGGGTGATTGGTCCAATTGCAAAGCCCGACACCGGATATAAGGAATTGCGATTGCCCCTCGGGTCCGGTGCGGGTATGAATGGTCCATGGAACTCTATCAGTTGAGAACGTTCGTGGCCGTGGCCGAAGAGGGCAGCATCACCGGAGCGGGCAAGCGCATCCATGCGACCCAACCCGCCGTCAGCGCGCACATCAAGGCGCTGGAGGATGAATTGGGCGTGCGGTTGTTCGACCGGGTGCCGCGCGGTGTGGAGCTGACTCAGGCCGGGGCCGAGCTGGTGCAGGACGCCATCGAGGTCTTGTCGGCGGCCCAGAGCCTGCAGGCCCGGGCGGTGACCCTGGGCGGCGAGGTGGCCGGCCAGGTCGGGCTGGGGCTGTGCTCCGACCCGCAGTTTCTGAAGGTCTCGCCGCTGCTCAGCCTGCTCAGCGAGCGGTTCCCCAAGCTGAGCATGTCGCTGATCCAGGCGTCTTCCGGACTGATCCTGAACGACATCCGGTCCAGGGAACTGGACGCGGGCTTCGTGTTTTTCGGCGTGCCGTACCGAGATTTGGAGGCCATCAAGCTGGCCGAGCCCGAGTACGCCATCATGGGCGCCGCCCAGTGGAAGCCGCTGCTGGACAAGGGCGATTCCGAGACCCTGTCCGGGTTCACCTGGGTCATGCCGCCGAGCCACTGCCCATTCCGGGGCTTGGCGCTCGAGATCCTGAAACGGCACGACATCTCGCCGGAGCGGACCATCGGTTCGGATTCCGAGGAGGTCATCCGGCCGTTGATTGTGGATGGCAAGACCCTGGCCCTGGTGCGCGAGGACGAGGGCGCGGAACTCATGGAGGCCGGACTGGCCGTGGAGTGCACGCCCGTGGGCAGACATCCCGTGGAACTCAATTTCGTCTATCGCAAGGGTGACGAACAGAATCCGTCCATCGTCGCGCTCATCGAGATCGTACGCCGGACGTGGGGAGTGTGATGGAACTCTATCAGCTCAAGACTTTCGTGGCCGTGGCCGAGGAGGGCAACCTGACCAAGGCGGCCGAACGCATTTTCGCCAGCCAGCCTGCGGTGAGCGGACACATCAAGGCGCTGGAGGAGGAGTTGGGACTGCCTTTGTTCGTGCGCACTCCACGCGGCATGCAACTGACCGAAGTGGGCAAGGGGCTGAAGCTCAAGGCGGATTCCGTGCTTCTGGCCGCCGAAGATATGTCCAACCTGGCCGCCGGATACCGCGAGGAGCTGACCGGCTCCCTGACCATCGCCCTGAACACGGACACCGGTTTTCTGCGCGTGGCCGA
This sequence comes from Pseudodesulfovibrio hydrargyri, assembly GCF_001874525.1. NCBI lineage: Bacteria > Pseudomonadati > Thermodesulfobacteriota > Desulfovibrionia > Desulfovibrionales > Desulfovibrionaceae > Pseudodesulfovibrio > Pseudodesulfovibrio hydrargyri. The sequence goes on from NZ_LKAQ01000004.1 coordinate 1,018,274, forward strand.
GCTGTCCGCAGCCATGGCCGACGCCCATCCCAAACTGCGGCTCAAGTTCCTGCAGGGCAATTCCGGGGCCATCCTCAAGGACGTGCGGGACCGGCGCATCGACGCGGGCTTTTCCTTTTTCGACAACCGCTACGCCGAGGTCGCGTCCATCCACCTGAAGGAGATCCCGGTGCGCGTGGTGGCTCCGGCGGCCTGGTCGGCCCGCGTGCAGGGATTGCCCCTGGACGGGCTGGCGGCCCTGCCTTGGGTCCGGCCGGATGTGGAGTGCCCGTTCATGAAGGTCCTGGAAGGGGTCTTCGAAGGGTCGGGCATTAGCATCTCCAACTACATTGAGGCGGACTCCGAGTGCGTCATCCGCGAGCTGGTGGGCGCGGGCAAGGGCGTGTCCCTGCTCAAGCAGAGCGACGCGGACGAGATGGTCCGGGAGGGCGTGGCCGTGATCTGCGAGACCGGCCCCATGCTCTCCCTGAACATCAGTTTCGTGTATCCCAAGAGCCGGGAGAACGACCCGATCATCCGGGCCCTGACCGAGGTGGTCCGGGGGTTGTGGCCCGAGGCCGACTGCTGAGTCCTAGCGCACTTCCCAGCACCGTTTGACGTGTTCGATGACCGCGCGCATGACCGGGTCCTCGTCGTGCCGCTTGAGGTAGACGAAGTTGGCCTGGATGGACAGTTCGTCAAAGGACAGGGAGTGCACGGGCTGGCCGATGCGGTTGGCCGCCAGGACCTCGTTTCTCCGTAGGAACGAAATCCCCTTGCCCGCGGCCACGAGCACGCGGATGACCTCGTCGCCGTCCACCTCCAGCTGGTTCGAGGGCTTGATCCCGTGGGACTTGAAGAACGGCTCGATGAGTTGCTGCAACGGGTTGTCCGACGGGTCCATGATCCACGGCAGGTCGGACAGGCCTGCAAGCCCCTGATCCATACGGTCCTTCCAGATATCCGGCACGGCCACGAAGAAGCGTGTCTTTTCCAGGGGGATGGCGCAGATCTCCGGGAACCTCGGCTCGCCGAAGATGAACCCGCAGTCGAGCAGGCCGTCACGGATGGCCCCCTGCACCGAGGTGGAGGCGCGCTGCTGGATCTGCAGCACGATCCTGGGGTGGTCCTCGCCCAGTGAGGTCAGCAGGGGCACGATGCGCAGATACTCGGCGTCCGTGTTCAACCCCAGCGACAGGTCGCCCACCAGTTCGTCGCCCATGCTCCGTGCCTCCAGCCGCAGTTCGCGGGCCGCCTTGAGCACGTTCTCGGCCCGGTGCTTGAGCCGTTCCCCGGCCTCGGTCAAGCGCATGCCCTTGGGCGTGCGGATGAACAGCTTGGTCTCCAGCTCCTCCTCCAGGGCCTTGATGTGTGCGCTGACCGAAGGCTGGCTGGTGTGCAGCCGCACCGAAGCGCGGGTCAGATGGCCTTCCTCGGCCACCACCACGAATGTCTTGAGTTGGTACAGTTCCATACGCGATCAGCCTCCTTGATGTCCGTCATAACCATATCCGATTAAGATCGGAAATGACATCGGAAAATCCGAATGACTGCATCAAACAAAACAATTGGATTGATTTCGACAAGATCCGTAGATGTGCAGATATGGAAAACCGCCCGGATGGTGGCGACAGACAAGGAGCAGGATTATGAGCATGGACAACGATACCCGACTGGCCATGATGCATATGCGCAACGAGGCGCTCCGCAACGGCAACAACCGCCCCCGCCGCAACAACAGCCGCCACGTGCGCCAGGCCGCTTCGGCCGTGGCATCCTTCACGCTGCTGCTGTTCACCCGGGGCTTTTAATTTTACAGGGAGCCCTGCGCTCCCCGCGCACAATGCGGGTTGGAGGCGCTCTTGTCCGGAGGATTCTCATCCTTTCCTCCCCGGACAAGAGCACCTCTTTTTTTGGGGGAATGGCGGCTTCCGAGAGCGGGCCATCCGCACATTCTTCGGCGGCAAGCCAATCCTCACGTAGACGGCTACACTGCGGTTGCCTTGCCGCCGAAAAATGCACAGCTGACCCACTCTCGAAAGCCTCGTGACAGTGCGGCGCGAGAGCCGCTGTCGGGTGCTGGGCACCCGATTCGCTCCATGGTGGGGAGATATTTGGGCCTTCGACTTATTTTGAGTCGGAGGCCTTTTTTGCGCTATTCGCCCCGCCGGAGGCGGCGCCAGGAAGTTTAGGAGGGGAGAGTGGGGGGCCGGGGGAAGGGGAGAGGGGAAGCCCTTTCCAAAGGGTTCCCCTCTCCCCTTCCCCCGGTTCTTCATGGCCGTCTGGCGGTGGCGGCGATGTAGGCGGCGATGGCGGCGAGGATGAGGCCGCCGCCGGCCAGGGTGGCAGCCGGGGGTTGTTCGCGGAAGAGGAGGAAGACCCAGATGGGGGCGAGGACCGGGCTGATGAGGGCGTAGGTGGCCATTTCCGCGGCCGGGATGTAGCGCGAGGAGACCGCGTTGAGGACGCGGCCCGCCGGGGCGGAGAGCAACCCCATGCAGGCCATGACCAGCCAGGTGCGGGCCGGAATGGCCGTGACATCGGTCAGGAAGAACATGATCACGGCCAGGAACAGGCCGCCGAAGCCCACGACGAGCATCCGGCTCATGGCCCTGAAGTGCCGCCACATGACTCCGTTCAGGGCCAGGCAGATCACGCCCGCCAGGGCCAGCCCGTCGCCGTGCACATTGCCCGAGCGCAGGGAGCCGGACACGACCACGGCCATGCCGCAGACCACGCCGCCGATGGCCAGCCAGAGCTTGCCCGAGGTCCGCTCCCGGAGGATCAGCCAGGCCGCCGCCGCGGTCAGTACGGGCCTGCCGCTGAGGATCATCATGGTGTTGGCCACGCTGGTGTGCTTGATGCTGAGCACGAACATGGAGGCGCTGCCCAGCATGATCAGGCCGGAAACGACCGCGGGCCAGCCGCTTTCGCGGACCGTGCCGACCAGGCCGCGCGCGTCGGTCGCCTGGATCAGCGTGCCCATGGACAGGGCGGAGAACAGGCCGAACAGGAACGCGGTCTCATACCCGCCCACGCCCGACAGCCGGACGAAGATCGGGTCGAAACTGAGCAGAATCCCGCCCAGGATCGCGGCCATGGTCCCCTTGGCCCGGGCCTCTTCCGGAATGAATGCCTTCAATTGCGCTATGGTCATATGGGCTCCTTTAAAATCATACTTATGAGTATGATTTAAGAGCGCCGGACCGCCTTGTCAAGGATATTCATACCGAGTAGTATGTTTTTAAGCCAAGGAGGCGGGTGATGACGAAGATGGAAGCGAAGCGGGAGCGGAACAGGTCCGCGATATTGCGGGCCGCCCGGGAGGTCTTCCGGTCCGAGGGATACGTGGGGGCGGGCATGGACGAGATCGCGCGGCGGGCAGGGATGACCAAGCAGACGGTGTACCGGTATTTCGACTCCAAGGAGGCGCTGTTCCAGGCGTCGCTGGAGGTCGGGCGGGAGGAGGGCGGAAACGGGTTTCTGGACGCCTTGGCCATTGAGGACACGCGGGAGGCCCTGACCCGCTTTGCCGAGGGGTTTCTCAAGGTCCACATGGTCGAGGAGCATCTGGCTTCCGTCCGCCTGCTGTTGTCCGAGGGGCCGACCGCGCCGGAGATGACCCGGGCCTATTACGCGGTGGGCCCGAAGCGGACCGAGGCGCGGCTGGCCGGATTCCTGGCCGAGCGGCTCGGCCTGGACGACCCGGAGTACGGCGTCCGCCTCCTGCTGGGCGGCCTGCTCTCCCTGCGCATGCACGTCCTGGTCGGCCTGATTCCGCCCCCGACTCCGGCCGAACTCGCGGCCCATGCCCGCCGCATCGTCTCGGTCTTCCTGCAAGGCAAATCATGATCGAATCCCAAAACGCCCCGCCGAAGGCGGCCCAAAAAGTTTAGGAAGGGAGAGGGGATGGGGGGCCGGGGGAAGGGGAGAGGGAAACCCTTTCCTCAAAGGGTTTCCCTCTCCCTTCCCCGGTCTTCTACTTGATGGCCACCCAGCTGGAGAGGATGGAGACCAGGGTGACCGCGCCGGACAGGGCGAGGATCTGGCTTGGGGGCAGGAACTGCAACTGGATGAGGAAGGGCGGAAAGTTCAGGGCGTCGGCGATGGCCGAGTGGGTGGCGGCGAGCAGTCCGACGCCCAGACCCGCGCCGAGGATGCCCTGGACCAGGCCGCCGATGAGCAGGGGCCAGCGGATGTAGGCCGGGCTGGCGCCCACCAGGGAGAGGATTTCGACCTCGTCCATGCGCGTGAGCAGGGAGAGCTTGATGGTGTTGTGGACCACCAGGGAGACGACCAGGGCCAGGAAGCCGAGGACGGGCCAGACGACCATGTGGGTCAGGGTCCGCCAGCCCTGGGCCAGATCGGCCTGGAACGGGGTGTAGTTGACCTTGTCCACGCCGGGCATGGACTTGAGCCGGGTGAGCAGGTCGGCGGCCCAGCCCTCGCTCTGCGCCTCGGGCGGCACGGCGAAGGCGGCCAGGCCGGAATAGGGCAGGGGGTTGTTCTCGGCCAGCCAGGCGAAGTCGCCGGTTTCGCCCAGGGCCGTGGCCAACTCGGTCAGGGCGGTCCTGGGAGTGAAGGTCTTGAAGGAGTCCAGGTGGTCCATGGCGCGGACGGACTGCCAGTCCTTTTCCACCTGGGCGTCGCCGGCCCCGGCCTTCCAGTATATCTGGAATTCGACCTTGCCCCGGGACTTGAGCAGCTCCTGGTTGACGTTGTGCATGCCGAGCAGGATCAGGCCGGTGAGCAGGGTGACCATGCCCACGGCCAGGAGGGTGAGCAGCTGGGCGAACGGATGCAGGCGCAGGTCGGCCACGCCGCGCAGGGTCAGGCGGATGAACGGTCCGATCACAGCCCCACCTCGCCGAATTCAGTCTCGTCGTCCAGGGGGCCGTCTTCGGCCTCTTCGTCAAGCTCACCGGATGAGCCGCCGTTTTCCGCGATGCGCCCGTCCTGCAGGTGCAGGATGCGCGCGCCCGGCACGCATTCCAGGACCTCGGTGGAGTGGGTGGCCATGATGACCGAGGTGCCGTAGGTGTGGAACTGCTTGAATATCTCCATGAGGTGCAGGGTCAGGTCCACGTCCAGGTTGCCGGTGGGCTCGTCGGCCAGGATGAGTTCGGGATTGGCGACCATGGACCGGCAGATGGCCACGCGCTGCTGCTCGCCGCCGGACAGCCGCTCGCACAGGGAGTAGCTCTTGGTCTCCAGGCCGAGCGCCCGGATGATCGCCCGCACGCGGCGCTCCAGGTGGGTTCGCGGCATGCCCCGCACCTCCAGCGCCATGGCCACGTTGTCGAAGACCGTGCGCTCGGGCAGGATCTTGAAGTCCTGGAAGACCACGCCGACCTTGCGGCGCAGCCGGGGGATGTCGCGCTTTTTCAGGTTGTTGAGCTGGAATCCGGCGACCGAGGCACGGCCCCGGTCGACGGGCAGGGCGCCGTAGAGCAGGCGCAGGAGCGTGGTCTTGCCCGCGCCCGAGTGGCCCGTGAGAAAAAGGAACTCTCCCTTTCCCAGGGTGAAGGAAATGTCCTTGAGGGCCCAGTAGGACCCGAAGTTGTAGGACAGTCGTTCCACGTTGACCATCATGACGGGTTATGTACCTGTCTCCATGCCGTTTGTACAGGAGCGGAAATGAAAGGCCGCCCCGTTCCGGCGGGAACGGGGCGGCGCAATGGGATCGAGTCGGCGAAAGGCTAGGCTTCGACTTTCTTGTAGGCCTTGGGAGCGGCCCCGCAGATGGGACACTTGTCGTGAGGCTCGCCGTCCATGGTGTGGCCGCAGACGGAGCAGATGTAGAATTCGGCGTCGGCAAAGACGTCTTCGTCACCCTCGAGGGCGGCGGTGTACAGTTCGGCGTGGACCTTCTCGGCCTCGTTGGCGAATCCGAAATAGCGCAGGATGGCGTTCTCACCCTCGGCCTCGGCGTCCTTCATCATGTCCGGGTACATGGACTTGAATTCGTAGGTCTCGCCCTCGATGGCGTCCTTGAGGTTCTCCTCGGTGGTGCCGATGCCCTTCATCAGGCGCAGGTGGGCGTGGGCGTGGATGGTCTCGGCGGCCGCGGCGGCGCGGAACACCTTGGCGACGCCGGGTTTGCCCTCGGCGTCGGCCTTTTCGGCGTAGGCGAGGTACTTGCGGTTGGCCTGGGACTCACCGGCGAAAGCGGCTTTCAGATTCTCCATGGTCTTGGTCATTGGTCTTCTCCTGTATGTTGGTATTTCTCGGCTCGCGGGCCGATTGTGTGCCGTGAACAAACTAGTAATGATTCCTATTTAAAAATGCAAGCAAAAAATGAAATGAATGCACAGGGCGGTGAAAACTGCCTGGTCCAGTTCAATATGTAATAGGGCAAAAAGGGTGTGATGGCTACCCGGAAGCGCCGAGCACCAGGGGGGAGACCCTGTCGCAGGCCGTGTCGTCGGGCACGAAGGCGGTCTCGCCCACGGCCACCACCGGGCGCATGCCGATCAGGGAATTGAGCAGGTAGGCGTGCCTGAACGAGGGCAGCTCGTCCAAAGGTACCCGCACGGGCAGGATGTCCAGGACGGTCGAGGCCAGGTCCAGGGCGATGGACGGCAGCCGGTAGGGCGAGTCCACGCACACGAACTGGCCGTGCTTTTCGAAGACCAGGGCTCCGGTGGTTCCCTCCAGGATGTTGTCGTCCAGGTCGAACAGGGCCGCGTCGTCGAATCCCCGGGCCGAGGCCTGGCGCCGGGCCAGGTAGGAGAACATGCCGTTGGTGGTCTTGTGTCCGCTTAAGGCCGAGACGTGCCGGTCCTCGCACAGGCACAGCCGGAACGCCTTGTACGGTTTGGGCTCGACCGGCTCGGCCAGGACCACGGGCGAGGCGACCCCGTCCTCCACCGGATACACGATGTCCACCCGGGCCGGACGTCCCTCCAGGCCGTTGCGGTTCAGGACCTGGGCCGCAACCTGGGAGAAATCCACCGTGGTGTAGGCCAGTCCGTAGGCGCGCAGCCCGTGCAGCAGGCGGTCCAGGTGGCGGCCCAGATGGCACAGCTCGCGGCCGTTGTAGTAGATGGTCTCGAACAGCCCGGCCCCGTAGCGGAACGAGCCTCCGGCCGGGTCCAGCCGGACGCCTTCCAGGCTGTAGCCGCCGTCCTTGTAATGGATCACGATTCCCCCCGAATCCGAACAGTTTCGCAGACCACGAATACACATCCGTCCCCGCGAAGTCCAATGCCCCATGCCGCGCCCGGTTCCTTTTGCCAGTCCGTCCCGGTTGATGTAGAAGGCCGTATGCGTCGCTGTTCGCCTCCGATACGGGGGAGCGGCGATTTGACATATGATCCGTATTTCATCCAATTGAGGAGAGTTTTCCCATGTCCAAAACGTATTGCGCTTTGCTGGTGTGTTGCATGCTTTTTCTGACCGTTTCCGAGTCCCGGGCCCGCGGCTTCGACGAGATCGTGGCCAGCGGTACGCTCAAGGTGGGCACCACCGGTGACTACAAGCCGTTTTCCTTTGACAACAACGGCACGTACGAGGGCTTCGACATCGCCGTGGCCCGGAGCTTCGCCGACCGGCTGGGACTGAAGCTCGAACTGGTCAAGACCACCTGGAAGACGCTGATGGCCGACCTCAAAGCCGACAGGTACGACATCGGCATGAGCGGCATCACCCGGACCATCGCCCGCCAGAAGGAAGCCCGATTCTCCCAGGGGTACGTCATGTTCGGCAAGACCATCCTGGTCAACAAGGACAACGCGGCCCGGTTCGGCTCCTTGGCCGACGTGGACCAGAAGGGCGTGAAGATCGGCGTGAACCCGGGCGGGACCAACGAGAAGTTCGTCAAGGCCAACATCAAGAACGCGGAAGTGGTCGTGTTCGAGTCCAACCTGGCCATTCCCCCGGCCGTGGCCGACAAGAAGGTGGACGTGATGATCACCGACAGCGTGGAGGCCCTGTACTACGCGGCCACCGATGCCAAGCTGGCCGCCCCGCTGGCCGATGAGCCGTTCACCCGCGCCGAGCTGGGCTACCTCATGCCCGCCTCGGCCGAGCGGCTGCAGGACACGGTCGACTTCATGATGGACCAGATGATCCTCAAGGGCGAGATGGCCGAGCTCAAGACCCAATACCTGCACATGGCCGAATAACTTCGAACAAGACGAATGAAAAAGGCCCCTGCGAGAGCGGGGGCCTTTTTCGTTCCAGGGCGGGCGATCTCTATGCCTTGTCCTTCACCTGGCGGAAGAATTCCTGGAGAAACTGGGGCGAGGTGGGCGAGCCGTTGATGTCGAGCCGCTCGAGCAGGACCACGAGGTTGCCGCGCGGAGTGGTGGTGGAGACGAAGTGCAGGGCGTGGGTGTCGCCGTCGGGCCCGGCCATGATGAAGACCCAGGCGTCGCCCTCCCGGGCCCAGCGGGCGGCGATCTCGTCGGCCCCGTCGATCAGGATGGACACGAATCCGGCCAGGGGCAGCCTGCCGGGCACGCCGAGAAACTCGCCCTGGTCGTTGCGGATGACGATGGGCGTGTTCAGGAAGTCGTCAGAGGGCCGCTCCGGTGCCGGTGCCGCGTCCCGCTCCAGGGAGTAGGAGGCCACCTCGCCTTCCGGGCCGCGCACGTTGACGATGCGGCGCGCCCGCACGCGCGGTTCGGGTCTGGGCTCGGGGGTTGTCCGGGGTTCCGGCCGGGGGTCGGTTTCGTGTTCGGGCTCGGGCCGGGGTCCCGGTTCGGGCGCGGGCTCTTTTTCGGCGGCTGCGGCGGGGCGGTCCAGTAACCGGGCGAACAGGGCCTTGTTTCCGGCCTCGACTTCAAGCAGTTTTTCCAGGGCGGATTCGATCTTGCGCAGCCGCTGCTCGGCCTTGGCCTGGGCCGTGGCCAGACCGGCCATGCCCTGCATCATCTGCCCGGCGGTGGTGAAGAATTTTTCGAGGTACTCCGCCGAGACCCCGGCCGGTGCGGCCACGGGCTGATCGGGCGCACCGGCGGGCGGAGCCGAGGGCGCGCGGCGCTGCCGGGCGGACGGCTCTTCCTTGAAGTGTTCCTTTAAGACCTTGTGGGTCTCGTTCACGGACAGTCCCTGGGCGAAGCAGTCCCGGATCTTGAGACAGACTTCGCCCGCCTCGGGCCTGAAGCGGATGGGCTTGCCCCGGGTCAGCACCGGGATGAAGCCCGGGAACTTGCGGCGGTAGCTCTTGATGGTCGTTTCGGAGACGCCGCACAGGCCGGCCAAATCCTTATGTGTATAGGTATCTGCCATGATAGCTGTTCATCCTCGGGGTTTTTGAAGGGGTGTTCCGGGTGGCCAGGGCGAGCCGCTGCGGCCTGTTGCGGAACCGGTTGTCCCAGATGCAGGAAACCGCACGGGGGCGTGCGTTTCGGGTAAGGGGGAGCGTGTTCGAAGAGCCAATCCCGACAACCACTTTCCGGGGTACGGAGCCAAACGCGAGTCGAATCACCTGTCCTCCCTGTGTGATAATCGTCACCAATCGTCACCCCTGTAAAACAAGGAAAATCAAGGAACGGAACTTACCGGTCTCTTATCTAGAAAAGCTCTAGACGTCAAGAAGGGAAGGCGATTTTCAGGGCTGTTCGCGGGGCGCGTACCAGGACTACTTGGTTCCGAAGGCGATGTTGGCCACGTCGCTCTTGGGCACCTGGGTCAGGACCTTGTTGTAGCGGTCGTCCAGGACGTAGAAGGCGTACTTGCCCGGCTCGCCGTCCCCCAGGTAGAGGTTGGCGTCCTCGAAGGCCCACTCCTTGCCCTGGCGGTTGGTGATGGTAAAGGTGTGCGGATCCTTGAAGACGATGGACGGCCAGTTCATCAGGTCGCGGAAGCGGGTCAGGCTGACGACCGTGGAGGAGCGGCCGTTGAGCTTTCCGTAGACGTAGATCCAGTAGTCGTCGCCCTGCTTCTGCAAGGCCTCGATCTTGAGGGTGGTGCCGTCCCTCAGCTGGACCTGGCCCACCGGGCCGTCCGGGATATCTTCCTGGATGGTGTGCGTGGATGCGGGGCGTTTTGCGGCCTCGTCCTCGGCGTCGGTGGCGGCGGGCGCCTCAGCGGTCGCGGCGGCCTCGTCCGCGACGGGCTGTTGCGCGGCCTCGTCCTTAGCGGAGCAGGCGGCCAGGGACGCGGCCAGCGCCAGGGCGAGCGTCAGGGAAAGCAGTAGGGTACGCATGTGTCCTCCATGGGTGTCTTTGCGGCTTGGTTCTATCAGGGAACGGACCGGGAATCCAGGGTTGTATGCGCACCGGTCCGGCCCGGCCGGGAGCGAATGGCGGGTTTCGGGATTATTCCCATCTGTCGCTTTGTCTCGCCTTGTGCTATACAGGATGGCATGTTCGAGAAAAGGCATCTTCGGGAACTGGGCGTCTATGTGGCGGTGCTCGTGCTGGGCACCTGGCTGCTCATTCGCCTGGACGCCTACGAGGCGTTTCACGAGTGGAGCCGGACGCAGGAGAGCTGGGAGCTGGACGAACTGGCCCTGGCCCTGCCCGCCGTCCTGGTCTGCCTGGTGCTCTTTTCCCTCAATCGGGTCCGGGAGCTGCGCGCCCGCGCCCGGCTGCTGGAGGAGTCCCGCCGCGAACTGGCCGAGGCCCACGAGGACCTGCACACCCTGAACCGCTCCAGGGAGGCCTTTCTGACCACCGCCTGCCACGAACTGAAGAGCCCGCTTATCGGCATCGTCAACGCCTTCGAACTGCTGCAGCTGACCGATGACGAGACCGACCGGAGGGAGTTGGTCGAACTGGCCGGGCTGGCGGCCCGGAAACTGGGACTGCTGGTGGACAGCGTGCTCCAGTTTTCCCGACAGGAATCCCTGGCCCCGGCCCTGACCGTGTTCTCTCCGGCCGAACTGCTCGCCTCGGTCCGGGACGTGTCCCAGCTCCAGGCGCGCAGTCGGGGGCTCGTCCTTCGGGCTGAACTGGACGAGGGCACGCCGCCCCGGGTGCGCGGCAGCGAGAGCGTCCTGCGGCTGGTGGGCCTGAACCTGGTGGGCAACGCCGTGCGCTACACGGACGCGGGCGGGGTCGAGGTGAAGCTGGGCTGGGAGGACGGCCCGGACCGGCGGCTGGTCCTGACCGTGACGGATACGGGCAGGGGCATCCGCGCCGAGGACCTCAAGCACATTTTCGAACCGTATGTCAGGGCCCAGGGCGGCAACGACGGCCTGGGACTCGGCCTGTCCATCGTCAAGCGCTCGGTTGAGCGCTGCGACGGGACCATCTCGGTGGACAGCGAACCGGGCAGGGGCTCGCGGTTCACGGTCAGTGTTCCGGCCGAGGCGGTGCCCGAGGACGGGGACCCCGAAACGTGATCCCGCTTCCCGCGCCCGTCATGCCGGATTTTTTTTGGCTTGGGCGGCAATATCCAATGAAGACGGCCCCCCGCGCAAATGCGCAGGGGGCCGTCCGTGGTTTCGGTGTTCGGGCTAGTAGCGTTCCAGGCCGTCGTCCTTGTCGCCCAGCTGGAAGTGGCCGATGGCCTCGTGCAGGCTCCTGGAGCTATCGGACAGGCTGGAGGCGGTGGCCGCCACCTCCTCGGCCGTGGAGGCGTTTTGCTGGACCACGGACTCGGAGTCCTGGATGGCCCGGGAGACCTGCTCGATGCCCTGGCTCTGCTCCCCGGCCGCGGCCGAGATTTCCTGGATCAGCTCGGCCGTGCTCTTGATGTCCGGGACGATGCGTTCGAGCAGGGCCCCGGCCTCCTCGGCCACGGCCACGCTGCTTGAGGAGAGCTCGCTGATGCCCGCCGCCGCGGTGCCGCTGCGTTCGGCCAGCTTGCGCACTTCGGCCGCGACCACGGCGAATCCCTTGCCCGCCTCGCCGGCCCGGGCCGCCTCGATGGCCGCGTTCAGCGCCAGCAGATTGGTCTGGCGGGCGATCTCCTCGATGATGCCGATCTCTTCCGCGATCTTCTTCATGGCCGACACGGTGCGGGCCACGGCCTGGCCGCCGGTCTCGGCGTCGTGCGAGGCCTTGGTCGCGGTGGTCTCGGTCTTGGCCGCGATGTTCGCGGTCTGCTTGATCGATCCGGACATCTCCTCCAGGCTGGCGGCGATCTCCTCGATCCCGGCGGCCTGCCGGTTGGCTCCCTTGGACAGGTTGTCGCTGGCCATGGAGAGCTCGCTGCATCCCTCGGCCACCTCGCCCGAGATGTCCCGGATGTTGCGGATGGTGTCGGCCAGGTGGGCGTTCATGTCGCACATGCCCTCCAGGATGATGCCCATCTCGTCCGTGCGCATCTTGCACGTCCGGCTCTCCAGATTGCCCCGGGCGATGTCCGAGGCCAGTTCCGCGCACTGCTGGATGGGCCGTTTCACCGAGTATTCCACCACCCAGAAGATGATCACGATGGGCACGACCACGACGATGAGCAGGCCGATGCCGACCATCCAGGCCACGGCGGACATCATGGCCTGCTGGCTGGAGATGTCCATGGACAGGACGATGGTCCCGATGGGTTTGCCCCGGTAGTCCTTGACCGGGAAGGCGGCCACGCCGTCATGGCCGTCGACCTCCACCAGGGGCGACTGCATGCCCCGGGCCAACATGCCGGACGAGGCCAGCTGCCTGGCCGCGTCGTTCTTCTGGCCGTAGATGAGCACGTACTTGCCGTCCTTGACCGGGTTCTTGGCCGGATCCTGCAGCCGGGTGGTCACGGGCAGCAGCCCGGCGTCCATGTACAGCAGGGCCTTGATCGTGCCCGAAGCCTCCATGGTCTTGAGGATGTTGTCGAACCCGAGGAGGACCTCCACGGACCCGAGGTGCGTGCCGTCGGGCGCGGTCACCGGGGCCAGGCCCCGGATGGTGAAGCCGCCCCGGCCCGGCTCGATGCCCAGGGCCGGCTTGTGGCTCCTGTTCACGTCGATGACCGTGTTGCGGAACCCGGACAGGTCGTCCGAGATGTCCACCCACTTGCCGTTCTTCTTGGCCTGCTTTTCGCGCCAGGTGCGCAGCAGGCTGCGGGCCGTGGGCAGATGGAAATGGAGCTGGAAGTCCTTGCCCAGGTTCTCCTTGTAACCCTTGAGCGTGGACGCGAGCGAAACGCGCAGCTGCTCCCGGGCCGCCTGCAGCACGGGGTCGGCCTCATTGTTCATGTCGCCCTGGTTGGCCTTGCCGTATGCCTCGACCACTTCGGGCATGCGGCTGAACAGGGCGGCCTGCTGCAGGGCGCTTTCGGAGATCTGGGTGATGGACTGCTGCACGTCCTCGATTTTGCCGCGCATGATCAGTGAGACGAACGAGTCCTCCAGGTCGGTGAATTGTGATTTCAATAGAAGATACCCGCCGGCGAGCATGACCAGGGCCACGCCCAGCAACGGCAGGAATAGTTTAGATCGGATACCCATGGGGTGCTCCTTTTGCTTCGGTTTTGTCGGTCAGACTATGATTGGGGCAGCCGAAGACTGCGGGCAATTATATTCAGGTATCAAAAAGGAAACCATTGCAGGCGCAAGGGTGCGGCCGCCCGGGAGGAAGGATCAGGAGGACGCAACCCGCTTTTGCTCGGCCCGGATGTAGTCGAACAGGGTCCTGGTCATGTCGCCGTACACCCGGACGGCCTCCAGGTTGAGCGGGATGTCGATGCGTTGCAGGAGGATGCGGTCCTGGCCGTCGTGGATGTGGGGCATGAGCCCGCAAAAGAAGAAGCCCATGGCCTCGCACGCCCGGACCACCTGCGGCGAGGTGGGGACTCCGGCGGGCAGAAAGGCGTAGACCGCGTCCATGCGCCTGTTGCGGCAGTCGCGCAGCCCTTCCGCTATCTCGCGGACCGTGTCCGCGCCGATGCTCCGGACCACGATGAAGGCCACGTTGAGTTCGTCGGGCAGGGGGAAGACATCCACCCCGGAAACGCCGGACAGCGGTGTCTCGTCCGGCTCGCCGAATTCGCGCGGCAGTTCCATCCAGGCGTAGATGTCCCGGGCCATGGCCCGGTGGTGCTTCGGCAGGTACACGGCGGCCGGGCCGCGGTCGAAGGGGAAGTAGTGGTTGACCACCGAGCCCTTCTCCTGCCTCGAGGTCGCCAGCTCCTTGACCCGCATGCCCGAGGCGGCGATGCCGAGCATGAGGCAGCACGGGCGGCAACCCATCTCCTCCTGCAACCCTTTCTGCGAAAAAATGTGCGTGGTCACCGAGCAGTCGAAGACGCCCCGGTCGCCTTCGGACCGGGCCGAATCGAAGAGCAGCCTGACCATCTTCGGGGCCAGGCCGGGCGAACGGTAGGCCGGGTCCACAAAGGCCAGGCCCAGCTCCGGGACCCCGACCGCCGGGTCGTGGTACTTGAGCCCGGCGTGGCCGATCAGGGCCCCGCTGTCCGGATCGATGCCGATGACCGACCTGAATTCCCCGGCCCGCACCTTTTCGGTCAGGGCGTCGAGATCGTAGAGAAAGGCCTCCTGGGTGAAGCCGTAGCAGCGCCAGGCCAACCGGCAGACCTCGGCCAGCTCGTCCTCGCGGGCCAGACGGACCTCGGGCTCCCGGACCGTGATCCGTTTGCCGCGCCGGGCGGGCTTGGCCTCGGCCAGCTCCGGGGGCAGGGAGCCGTAGTTGAGCTTCCGGGTCAGCCGGACCTCCTTGCCCTCGCGGCCGTGGACGAACAGTTCCACCGAATCCATGGCCCGCTGCATGAGCAGGGAGCCCAGCCCGGGCTTGTCCGCGCTGTCCGGGTCGCCGGGCGTGAACCGCTCGGCCTTGGCGTGGTCGAAGGGGATGCCCCGTTCCCGGACCGAGATGACCAGGGAGCCGTCCCGCACGGAAAATTCCAGGTGGACGCGCTCGTCGTCCGCCGAGCCGGAAAAGTGGTCCACCGCGTTGCAGAACGCCTCGTCCACGGCCAGCTTGACCCGGTAGGTCTCCTTCTCGTCCAGGGACAAAACCCCGGCCACGTTCCCGGCGCACTCCCGGGCCGTGTTCGCCATGCACTTGCGCACGGGCAGCGAGAGCTTGGCCAGGAAGAGACCTGTCGTGTTTTCGGCGGTATCGGTCATCGGGTCCTCCCTCGTAATGATTCAGGAAGCCACGTCCATAGCGTGATCTCCGGTCCGAGTAAACGGGGGTATAGCGCAAAGGGAAGCGGCTTCTTCGGTCCCTTGTCCGCACGGGTGGGATCGTCCTGGCCGCCGTCGCGGCGTCCGCAACCGTTGCGGGCCGCTATTCGCTGGTGACCAGGCGAGCGGCGAGGCCCAGGAATATGATCCCCAGCAGCGCGTCGATATGCCGGCCCAGCTTCAGCTTCCGTCCTATCACCGAGCCCAGCTTGCTGAAGGAAAAGGCGAAGCAGGTGTTGATGCAGAAAACGACGCCGCTCAGCAGGGTCCCCAGCAGGAAAATCTGGGTGGCGACGTCGTGGTGGGCGTCGGCGAACTGCGGGAGAAACATGCTGAAGAAGATCAGCGCCTTCGGATTCATGATATTGTTGAGCAGTCCCCGGCAGACAAGCCTCCGGCTGCTCTGGCCCGTGGCCTGCCGAACCGCCGGAGTCCCGCTCCTATTCCTGCGCCAGCTCAGGAGCAGGTTGACGCCCAGCCAGGAGAGGTAAAGCGCCCCGGCGACCTTGACCAGCAGGGCCAGGGACGGCACCGCCTCCAGCAACTTGCCCAGGCCGAACGTGACCAGCAGGGTTTGCAGTATCCCGGCGATGAAGATCCCTATGGACAGCATGAGGCCGGACCGGAAGCCTCGGGTGGAGGCATAGGTGGTGATGAGCACGAGATCCGGGCCCGGCGAGATCGCCAGGAGCAGGACGGTGACGAGAAATACCGGTAAGATGGCGAGGTCGATCATACGGCGCGGCTCTTGGGGCTGGTTCGATCCAAAAGCCGGGGATACTAGCGGAGAGGCGGGGTCGGGTCAATCCGGGAAGGACGCTTGCCGGACCGATGCGATAACAGTTCGGGATTACTGTACTTGGCAGGATTCCGTTGCGAGGTGGCGGGACGGCCCGGGCGGGGTTACCCCCTTTCGACCCGGTTGCGGCCGTTTTCCTTGGCCCGGTACAATGCCTCGTCGGCCCGCTTCAGCAAGCTGTCGGCGGTGTCGTCCCTTTCGAGCTGGACCACGCCGATGCTGACGGTGAAGGGCGGGAGGCCGTCCTTGCCGCCGTGGGTGCAGCGGCTCAATGCCAGCCGCAGTCGTTCGGCCGTGTCATGGCCGGTGCCGTGGTCGGCGAACGGGAGGATGGCCATGAATTCCTCGCCGCCCAGGCGTCCGAACGTGTCGGAGGAGCGCAGGGTCTGTTTGCAGGTATCCACGCAGCGCTGCAGGACCTTGTCGCCCACGGAGTGGCCGTAGGTATCGTTGACCTTCTTGAAGTGGTCGATATCGATGGCGAGCAGCGACAACGGCGTGCCGTAGCGCTGGCCCCGTTCCACTTCCTCGTCCAGCTTCTCCATGAAAAACCGTCTGTTGTGCGCACCGGTCAGGGGGTCCACCGTGGACATGACGAACAATTCCTCTTCCCGCGATACCCTGTTGGTCACGTCCCTGGCCACGCAATAGATGAGGCGGTTCTCCACGTCCGGGGAGGCCATCCAGGCGATGTGCCGGTAGAGGCCGTCTTTGGTGCGCAGCCGGTTGACGAAGTCCACCACGGGTTCGCCCCTCTTCAGGGCGTCTTCCGTTTCCCGTGTCTTGGGGGCGTCCTCCGGGTGGACGTAATCCGCCCAGTTCGAGTGCAGCAGTTCCGCCTGGCTCCAGCCGAGCGTCCCGGTCCACGACGGGTTCACTTCCCGGAGGACCCCGTCCATCCCGATGACCGACAGCATGTCCAGGGACAGATCGAAGATGCGCTGCTTCTCCTTTTGCGCAAAATGCAGCTCGGTCATGTTTTTGATATGGATGGCCACAAAGGAATTTCTGCCCCGGGTGTCGGGCACGGGGTAATAGGTGATGGTCAGATACACCTTGCCGCCGTCCGGGTGGTCGACCCAGGAAGAGGTCGCGCTCGTTTCCCCGGCAAAGGCCTTCCTGATGTTGGGCAGCGTCACCGTTTCATAGAATTCCTTGCCGTACAGATCGAGAGAGCGTTTGCCCAGTAATTCCTCCCGGTGGAGGCCGACGAACTTGAGGCTGGCGTCGTTGGCCATCCGGTATCGCCCATCGGCGTCCACCAGAACGATCCCTTCCGGCGAGGTCAGGATGATCCGTTCATACTGTTTCAACTCCTGGAACAGGTATTCGCTGGCCAGCCAGATCAGTCCGAAGGCGACCGTCACCAGCAGCATGATCATGGCCAGAAAGGCCAGCTGGTGAATGGTCCCGGCCGCCATGAAATCCTGCAGGGCGTGTTCGTCCAGGGCCCAGAGCGCCCGCAGGAGCATGAACGCGCCGAACAGGCCGAACCCCAGAGCGAGCACCTTTTGGGGCATCATCGTGTTGATGGTGCCCCGCCTGATGACGTTCCGGCAGCATATCCCTGACAGGGCGGACAGGGATAGGCAGACCCAGAAGACCCGCTGGGTGAAGGACGGTTCGACGTAGGAGAAATATAATAATGAAAGGGTATTGAAGACGACGACCGCAGCCGTGGGCCAGGTGTCGGAGCGTGGTATTTCCCGGAATCCCTGGATGCCCCGGTTCATGAGCATGAAGCCCAGTACCAGCACCGAGTTGGCGACCACCAGCGACCAGGCCTGGGGTATCCGGTGGCGCAGGCCGATCAACAGAAAGGCCAGGCCGATGGACAACATTCCGAATCCCACCTGCTTCAGGCCGGAGAGGATGGGGCGCGCCGCGCCGAACGCGACCAGTCCCGAGCCGAATCCCAGCGAGAAAACCACGGTGATGATGGACAGGGTCCGTATGTCGAGTTCGATGACGAGCATATTGGTTATTCCGTATCGTACGGTTTGCACAAACGGGTTTCGCCGTCAATTATAGGCTGGGCGCGGCTTGTCCGGGATGTTCAAAACGCATGTCGGATTTCCCGCAAAGGCGGCAGGAGGAGCCGGGCACAGTCCGCGCGAGAGGAGGGTGGCGCTAACCGAGGCGGACCTGTTCGCCGGAACGGGCTATCCCGCCGGGAAAATCATGGTGTATTCGAGATGGCCCGTATGCTCGTCAGGCTGTTCGTCGACTACGGCAAACCCTTGTGACAGATAGAATCCGCAGCTTGCCTGATTTTCTTGGTAGACCGAGAGACGCAGCCGCGTCCTTTGGCTTTTGGCATGATGGAGCAGGGCCTTGCCGACACCTTGGCCCTGATGTTCGGGCGCAACGAAAATCGCCGCCAGCATGTCTTCGTGCAGCGAATAGAAACCGGCTATTCCCGAATCCGTCTCGTACACATAGTTCTCGGATGCCGGGATGTATATTGTGCGCATGTTGCCCAGTTGGGACTCCCAGTAAGTCCGGCCGACGAAATCATGCGCTTTAGCCGAGGCTTGAAGCCAAATCTCCAAAACGGCTTCAAGGTCGCTTTCCGTATAGTCTCGTATCATTGTACTACCTGTTCCTGGCGGTATGTAAGACGTTCTTTCGGCAATGTCATGCGTGGCAACTTTCGGTATAGCGGGATGTTGCGGCCTTATAGCAGGGGACCCGCTTTTTGGCGAGCCGTACTCGTGGTGGCTCCATGCAGGCCATACCATCTCCTGCGCCGTCCGCGCGGACAAGGTCCGGTTGGAAGTCGGCTTCGCGCGCTCCGGCATGCCCGGCCTCACCACGGGAGGGATTGAATCCTTCCCGAATCCGGAATTATGCATTCCGGGGCATGTCTATACTTTACGGAATAACTACATTGCCGTACTCGTTGGGCATTTGAACAAGGATGTCCTGCGGGAAATCGAAAGCGCATACAGAGGTCCGGATGAAAACAGGCATTACTCCCCGGTTGTTGGCGGCCATGGCCGCACTTGTCGGCATGATTGTCTTGAGTTGCGGCGTCGCACAGGTCTATTGGGCGGTCCCGCCCGCCCCTTGCTGGGCGACGGGGGCGGCGCTCTCCCTGGTCGCCGTCGGCGCGCTGTTTTTTGTCTCGCGCGAGTGTATGGACCGCCGGCCCCTGATGGAGGGGCTGCAACGTGTCCAAAACGACGAGGCGGTCGATTTCACGGAGCTGCTGGGCGAGGGCGAGCCCGCGGCCGCGCTCCAGGACCTGGCGAACGGCCTGGCGTACAACAAGGGACTGGCCAACGGCATCCTCGAAGGGTTGCCCATGGCGTTCCTGCTGGTGGACACCGAGGAGCGCGCCCTCTTCACCAATCAGCACACCCTGGACATGCTGCAGATCGACGGCAAGGTCGAAAATCAGCTGGGACATACTTTGGCGGAGATCTTCTACAATGATCCCAAGCGCGAGACAGCGGTGGGCAAGGCCATGCACAAGGGGCAGGTCTTCAGGAATCTCGAGGTCGAGATCAAAGGGCACAAAGGCGGCAGCCGTCATGTTCTGGCCAACGTCTATGCCTTGAAGGACAGGCACGGGAAGGTTTTCGGGGGCGTCTGTCTCTATCTCGACATGACCGCACTCAAGGAGAAGGAAGACGAGATCCGTGGACAGAACGAGATGATCACCCGGATCGCCGGGCAGGCGGACGTCATTTCCGATCAACTCGCCGCCGCCTCGGAAGAGATTTCCTCCCAGGTGGAACTCTCCTCCCAGGCCTCCGAGGAAACCCGGAAGCTGGCCGCGGAGGTGGCCACGGCCGTGGAGCAGATGAACGCCACGGTCCTCGAAGTCGCCAGAAACGCCTCCAGCACCGCCGACCTGTCGGACAAGGCGCGGACGCAGGCCGAGAAGGGGGCGCAGATAGTGACCGCCGCCATCGAGGGCATCGCGTCCCTGGAGACCCAGGCCAACAGGCTGGCCACCGATATGGACGGACTGGGCAAACAGGCCGAATCCATCGGCGGCATCATGGGCGTGATCACCGACATCGCGGATCAGACCAACCTGCTGGCCCTCAATGCCGCCATCGAGGCCGCCCGGGCGGGGGAGGCCGGACGCGGGTTCGCCGTGGTGGCCGACGAAGTGCGCAAGCTGGCGGAGAAAACCATGGAAGCCACCAAGAACGTGGAAGGCAACATCAGCGCCATCCAGCGTTCCGCCGAAGCCAACGTGGCGACCACGCGGGCCACGGTCAAGGTCGTGGCCGAAACCGTGGATACCACCAAGCGCGCCGGGGAGGCCTTGTCCGAGATCGTGGAATTGTCGGGCCAGACGTCGGCCAACATCCAGTCCATCGCCACGGCCGCCGAGGAACAGTCCGC
This sequence comes from Pseudodesulfovibrio hydrargyri, assembly GCF_001874525.1. NCBI lineage: Bacteria > Pseudomonadati > Thermodesulfobacteriota > Desulfovibrionia > Desulfovibrionales > Desulfovibrionaceae > Pseudodesulfovibrio > Pseudodesulfovibrio hydrargyri. The sequence goes on from NZ_LKAQ01000004.1 coordinate 1,038,439, forward strand.
CGCCAGCGAGGAGATCACCCGTTCCACCGGCGAGATCAACGAGGTCGCCAGCGGGACCTCCCGGGCCATGCACGAATCCGCGCAGGCCGTTGGTGATCTCGCACGGCTTGCCGGAGAACTGCGGCGGGTCATGGACGAGATGCGGGGCTGACCGAGAGGGGGGCCGCCGACCGGCAAGGCGCCGTTTCGGGGGAGAGGTTGAACGGCGTTTTGTATCGGCCTTCCGGGAAGTCCGCGCGTGCGCGCCCGGAGGAGCGAACGGGTGACGGCCGTTTCTATATGGCCGGTCCTTTACAGTCTGTTGTTTTGCCTATAACTCTATGCAAAACAACACAAAGGAACATCCGTTGATCTCCACCGCCCACTGCGCCGCGCTGCGCGGCATCGATGCCTACCCCGTCCAGCTCGAAGTCGACTTCTCGCGCTCCGGCATGCCCGCCTTCACCATGGTCGGCCTGGCCGAGGGCGCGGTGCGCGAATCCAAGGAGCGCGTCTTTTCCGCCCTCAAGAACTGCGGCTTCAAGGTCCCGCCCGCCCGGATCACCGTGAACCTGGCCCCGGCCGACGTGCGCAAGGAGGGCAGCGGCTACGACCTGCCCCTGGCCATCGGCATCCTCACCGCCATGGGCGTCATCGAACAGCGGGCCGTGGACGGCTGGTTCCTGGCCGGGGAACTCTCCTTGAGCGGCGACCTCAAGGCCGTGCCCGGCGTCCTGCCGCTGGCCCTGGCCGCGCGCGAACAGGGCGGCCACGGCATCATCGTGCCCGAGGCCAACGGCCGCGAAGGCGCGGTGGCCGGGGACCTCGAGGTCATCGGGGCCGCCGACCTCGGCCAGGTGGTGCGCATGCTCCTGGGCGAGGACGCCATTGCCCCGGCCAGCGTGGACATCGACACCCTGTGGAACGAACGGACCACCCATCTCGTCGACTTCGGCGAGGTCAAGGGCCAGGAACACGCCAAGCGGGCCATCGAGATCGCCGCGGCCGGGGGCCACAACCTGCTCTTCATCGGCCCCCCGGGCTCGGGCAAGACCATGCTCGCCAAGCGCATCCCCACGGTCCTGCCGCCGCTGTCCTTCGACGAGGCCCTGGAAGTGACCAAGATATACTCCGTGGCCGGGCTGCTGCCCGTTGACCAGGCCCTCATGGTCACCCGTCCGTTCCGCACCCCGCACCACACCATCTCCGACGTCGGCCTGGTCGGCGGCGGCCGCTACCCCCAGCCCGGCGAGACCTCGCTGGCCCATCGCGGCGTGCTCTTTCTCGACGAGATGCCCGAATTCAAGAAGTCCGTGCTCGAAGTCCTGCGCCAGCCGCTCGAGGACGGCGAGGTGTCCATCTCCCGTTCGCTCATGACCCTCAAATACCCGGCCGATGTCATGCTCGTGGCCGCCATGAATCCCTAATTATATTTTCTTTTGGCCAACATAAAATTTCCCATGGCGAGGCGCTAAATTTGCTCCAGATGTAGTTTTATAAACCCCTATTTTATTTTTCCTTTCCTTACCTAGTTGTAACCGAGTACAGTATTAGCCGCACTCCATGCGTGAGCAAAGCCTCACGCCCGAAAGAAACCCCGCCGGAAATGGCGGGGTTTCTTCTAACGGGAACTGCCAAGATAGGCGTTCGATACGTCCCGACGGCCAGGCGAATGCCCCGCCGCCACTTCGATGTTGTCGCGTGCTTCGTCGTCGAGCCGGGGCCAGTCGTCCCCGGCCGTGGCCTGGGCGGCTTCGTGGAATGCCTGAACGCTATCGTACTGGTTCGGCGGTTCGAAGCCCGTATGGTCCACATACATCTGTCGAAAGCGTTCGTGACGCAGGCCATGCAGGGTACCCCCGGCATCCTTGCCCGTCAGGCCGTGCTTTCTGGCTGCATAATCCAGCCGATGCAGCCATTCGTCGCCCATGCCTTCGGGCATGAGATTGTTGATGCCCTTTCGGTCGGAAGGGGACACGTATTCTTCGGCCCGCTTAAGGGCCGCTTCCTGTTGCCGGGACAAGCCGTACAGGGTTCGGGGCCTGCCGCCCTTGGTCCCATACTGAACGAGAAGGCTATGGTTTTCCCGGTCCCAGTCGTTAGGCAAGTCCAGCTTGGCTGATTCTTCCCGGCGCAATCCCACGTTGTACATCAGGTCGATCTGCGCCGCCGCCCGACCCGCGTGCGGATACGACTTGTCGTTCCGCATGCGGGTCAGGGTGCCTTGGAAGACATCCGCGGCGACCGCACGGGACATCGCATTGGCGATGGACCCGCGCTTGACCCCGAAGGTCGCGTTGCTTTCGCTGATCTGATCGTTTCCGTAAGCGCGGCAGATGTGGCGTGCCGCGGTGAAGACTTCGGCAATCCTGCCGTCGCCCACACCGTCCGCACGCATGGCATCCGCCACGCGCTGGAAATGCTTGTTGGATACATTGGTCCACTTTTCAATCCCCATGTTCGCCTGGCGCAAAACATCGACGAAATGGCGGGCAGTCTGGCGGATTCGGTGTTGTTTCGTTTTTTGCCCGGACAAGGTTGCCCGGTTCACCGCAAACTTAAGGCTGTCGGATTTTCCCATTGGAATTCTCCTTCCGTTAAAGGTTCGGGGCAGCGCCCCGGGGCCAAGCAGATCGGACTTTTCCCGTTATCCGGGAAAGACCTGCCTGTGGCGGTAAACCCGCCACGCATCACCAGCTAAGGGAAGAATGAATGCCCGTTTCCCATTGGAAGAAGATTCCGGAAGACCCAGTCAATAAGGGGTGCTGCCCCGCAAGCGCGTACGTCTTGCGGACTTAATGGCAGCCGTAGGGGAAGTGCGGCAATGACAAGCGTAGATACTTGCCATTCCACCATCGGCGGGTGCTGCGTTACAGCCTGCGTGTTTGGATTTGGAAATGGCCGTTTGTTTGGAAAACGGCGCGTGGATCGTTGAAGCACAAGGCTTCTTCATGCGTCATCAGTTTAGACTTCGTCAAAACTTATGAACGCGCCTGATCGCGTTTTACCTCCTTCTGGTGACCGATTTATCCTGTGGATATGCCCAACCATATGACGCCCCTCAACCCTCGCGCAAGCTCCGACGGCACGATTTCTTCCCCTCCCGCCGATTATCCGCGAGCGTGGCGCAAGCAGCCGCCGGGGCAAGGCCAAGCCCTACGGGCGGACGCTTCGCGGTCCGGCCTTGCCCCGACGACTTTACTTGCGTCGTGATTACCGCAGGCGACGGCGAGAGGGATGGCGGGTTCGACTCCGGCTCAAGGGATATCCTCAGGTCCCTGCTCACGCATCCACCCCAAAAAAGCAACAAATCCCTTGCTACTGATTATCAACTTATTTATTAACAGCGTTAAGCAACTAGTTGCTTAACGCTGTTAATAAGGTGGTTGATTAACCATGGCCGAAGATGACGACGTTGACCTCACCCCTGTGAAGACCCCGGAACAATTGTTGAAAGAAGAAGTCGGGCTTTATCTGAAGATTGTCCGGGAGAATCGGCACAAACCCCTCAGATGGGTCGCCCAGAAATTGGGGTGCTCCAGCTCGTTCATATCCCAGATCGAAAAGGGGGACGCTTCGATTCCACTGGATCGGGTACTCGACTTCTCCCTTGCCTATGATCTTCCTGTTCCGGAGTTCGTTCGAATCGTTCTCGTCACCATGCACAACGACACATATCGGGCGTTGATGAGCATACTGGAGAATGACCCGGAAATGGCTAATGCCGCCAACAGTTGCCACACGATTGCAAATCCCAAAGAACGAGCCAAGCGTCGCAAAATTCTCAATCCGGGACTGAGCTCAAAATCGCTTGATCGAATGCGGGAATTTATCTTGGAGAACCAAAAACCAACATATGGGAAACCGGTGGCAGGTGACTCATGATAGATTTACGGAAACAAGACCATCTTGGGGTAACCTCTTCGTCTAAGGACGGCGACATTCACAACAAGGACGCGTTCCTTTTTTTGGGGAATTGTCCTGCCCACAGGTACGAGGCCATAATCACCGACCCACCTTACGAGATCGGTATTGCCGGCAAGGATTGGGATTGCAAAAAGCTACGGATCGACGTTCTGGCCTATCAATTCCATCGCGTTCTGAAACCTGGCGGCAATGTCTTTGTGTTCTGCTCGGATTTCCAATTCGGCGATTGGTATCGTGAGCTTTCCCGCTATTTTACCAGGTTGCGCAAGTATGCTTGGTGCAAACCGGATTCGCGAGGCACCAACAAGGGGATGTTCCAGGAAAGCTTCGAACTTGGGCTACATGTGTGCTCAGAAAATGCATACTTCGACATGGAAGACCGCTATAAAAATTATGTGGTCGCTGGAAAAACATCAGGGAATGAACGGATGATGCCTGACCCAGACGAGGAATGGTCAACCAAGAAGGGCGAAAAAACCCTTCACCCAACTCAAAAAAAATTGTCGGTAATTGAGACTCTGGTTACCGCATTGAGCAAAAAGGGCGACACCATTCTTGATCCCTTTGCCGGCACCGGAACGCTTGGGGTCGCAGCCAAAAATTTGGGCAGAAAATTCGAGATGGTCGAGTACGGCTTCCGAAACCACATTGCGGCATGGGACAGGATTCTAGGGGAAGAGTGAGTCCCTTTTGTCTTTACCCGCAAATGCCAATTCAACGTGCGGCGCAACGTGTCTTAAGAGTCCAGTTTATTTTAAGCAGACTTCAAGGGGTGGCTCCCAGAAAAGCCCTTGTAGTCTTGTATAATACAAATCGAGAAAACCAGCGGGAGGAGGTCATCAGTCAACGTGAAGCACCACGGCGGAACAATTAAACAATGCCCATGCACAGTCTCCAACATTTAATTCAAAGGGTGAGCTTGGGGAGGAAGTGACAAGGGCGCATATTTCAGTTGTTTCAGAAATCTTGACGATAAATTCCGTGTTGACCTCTCCATTGGTTATTCTGGTCACCACTCCCCTGAGTCTGTTTTCCGTGCTGCATTTCGGAGATGCTTCACCGCCATGCAAGATTACCAACGGAGCCTTTACCTCGGCTGTGATCAATCTGCCTAAGCTCAAGCCAAGCCGCTCCAAACTGTCATTCGTGATTACGGTGATGATGGAGTTTCCTTCTAGGGTTTCCATAACGACGCGTGTTTGTATGTCGCCCCTCAATATTTCTGACACTTTTCCAAAAAAACTATTTCGTGCGCTTGTTTTGCGGCCGGATTCCTTTTCCAGAAAACGCTGAGCAACAGCTTGAATTTCATCCTTGGAGAACGCGACATAGGACGAGGTGAGATTGGGGGTGGAGTGCCCCAGCATCATCTGCACAGCGGGCAAGGGGATGTTGCTTTGCATCAACTCCACGCCTCTCGCCTTGCGGATGGCTTCCGGACCGCCCAGCCGCTTTGGAAACCCACATTCCAAAGCCCGTTCATAAAATTTGCGCCGAACAAAACCAGGGTCCAAATCAAGCAGTCTTTCCGACTCCTTGTGAGATTTCAAGGTGTCGATCTTCCCCCTGATCTCGTCGGCAAGAGATTGTGAAATATGAACTTCCCTCGGTTCCGCATTCTCATTCCCATTCGAACGAAAAATCACCAGATGGCGAGCCCAATCGAGATCGGTATGTATGTTGATCGATAATACTTCGCTCAACTTTGCGCCCGTATACCTGACCAAAAGGAAAATGAGCAAAACGCTTAGTCTGGACAAACGAACATCGTCGCGTTTTGGTTTTTCAGCCCATTCCCGGAAAGAATCCTCTAATCGATTAAGTTGGGAGTGACTCAGGCACTCCTCGCCTTCCGCAATAGAGAGAATCCGTCCATCATCACTTCGGTTGAAACCTGTCATTGCTATGAACCTTTGATTGCTGAGAGTTGCTGCTTGCCCCCGAAAATACCATGTCATCTTGAAGAAAGCCCGGCGATAATCATTCGACCTCGCTCACATTGGTATTGACTTGTCGAAGTTTTACTGTCACGAATATAAATACTTTCGTGACTGTTGACAAATGTTTTCACAAAAAGGCGGTCGATTCCATGTATTTCCAAACTGCTGATATCGAAGTCGCGCTCTGGATTCCACCTTTTGTGGCGTTCGTCATTTCTTTTTTCACCTCAATGGGCGGCGTTTCCGGTGCCTTTCTGCTCTTGCCGTTTCAGATGTCCTTCATCGGGTATACGAATCCATCGGTCAGCGCCACCAACCAGGTGTTCAATGTCGTTGCCATCCCAAGCGGAGTATATCGTTACTGGCGCGAGGAACGAATGGTGTGGCCGCTGACGTGGATTGTTGTCTTCGGCACGCTGCCAGGCGTCTTTATCGGCGCCATGGTAAGGGTGCTCTATTTGCCGGATCCGAAACATTTCAAACTGTTTGCCGCCTGTGTGCTCTTTTATATCGGGTTTAAAATGGTGAGGGACGTGCTGGGGAACTCAAATGGTGGGAACAAGAAAAAAAGCGAAGCACGCTTTCGGGAAATGGTCAAACGTAATACCAGTCCTGGGGGGGCGGCAGCCTCGCCCGCCACGACAGTCACTTGTTTCAATCTAAAGCGACTGGGGTTCACGTTCTACGGAGATGCCTATAATGTTTCATTCTGGGGAATTTTGCTTCTCAGTTTCATTGTCGGCATAGTAGGGGGAATCTACGGGATAGGGGGAGGATCAATAATTGCCCCGTTTTTTATAACTTTTTTCGAACTTCCCGTCTATGTCGTCGCAGGGGCCGCACTGATGGGTACTTTTGTCACATCAGTGGCTGGCGTCGTTTTTTATCAGGCCATCGCCCCATTCTATCCGAATCTTTCCGTGGCCCCCGACTGGCTGTTGGGAATTCTTTTCGGAGTAGGTGGAATGGCGGGAATGTATCTTGGGGCTCGATGTCAAAAGTTTGTGTCAGCCAAGGCCATCAAGTGGATGCTGGCGGGTGTCATGGTGTTTACTGCAATCAAATACATCCTTAATTTCTTTGAATATTGAAGAACAGCAGCCGACAATCCGCTCCCCTTCAGGAGGCGATGCTATGTGTACGAAGAGAGATATTGAAGACATTCTCAAGCAAATTGGAGAAAGCCACGATCCCGATCATATTCGGCGACTCCTTGAAGAGATTAATGCATGCAGCAAATGTCCGGAGAATCTTCAGTACCAGGATGACCAGGATTCAGTTTGCCGTTGTCGTCTAAATTTTCATATTGAACTCAAGAATCACATCTATGCGATTACAAACAAAAAATAGTGTATCCTTTTTGGCAGAGGGTCTTGCGGTTGCGTGCCCACCTCATTTGCAAATGTGATCGACAATGTTTCTCCGAAGACGTGGAAGGCACCTTTCCCAAGGTGCCTGCCACGTATCATCTAGTAGTTGAGAATCCTGTCCGCCTTGATCATTTCCGCATACAGGAATTTCATGCTGGACAACTTGACGTATTCGCTTTCATCCACCCCGTGGATGCTCAGGCACTTCCCTCAGGCTACCAGCACGCCCTCGCTCAGGGCGAACATCTTCGCCTGTTCGGCGATCGGGAATGCTTCCGAATCGCCCGCATACAAATCAACGGCACCGGCGTTCAGGAACAACGTGACGTCCTCGCCCTCGTTCAACAGGAAGTTACCGAAACGGACAGCGTTCCATTTCACTTCCGGGTCGTTGCTGGAAAGAATGATCAAGACCTGCATAGAGGCTCCTTCTATTTGACATTGCCTAAGCATAGATTATTTCCATGCGAAGTTGAACAAAAACCTCGGCAAGGCCATTGTTGGAAATGGGGGACTTTACGCCATTTTTAAATAAGTATATGCATAGACTCTTAAACAGATCGAGGTACGTATGGTCAATTATGAGAAACAAGCCAGAATATTCAAAGTCCTCTCGGTCGACACCCGCATCCGGATGCTGGAGTTGCTGAAAGGCGGGCCTTTGTGCGTGAACGCCTTGTCAAAAAGGTTGGGCATCACTCCGTCGGCTGTGTCCCAGAACCTGCGCATCCTGAGGGATGCGGACCTCGTGGTCGCGGACAAGCAGGGCTATTTCGTGCATTACGGGATTAACCGGCAGACCATGACGGAATTGCGGTCCCTCGCGAACGGGGTGTTCAGCATGCCAAATTTGTTGTGAAATGGTATGAATAGACAACCTGTGGAGAAACCCGCAACTCGTGCCGAAAGATTGCCTGGGGAGCAATTCGGTCGGTACGGCAGAAATGCCGAAGCGGTCGCGATGCGACTTTTTCCGATCAACAGATTGAAACGGTACACCATCTAGGTGGGCACGAGTCCCCGACCTGCCGCAAACAATCACCTGAACACATCGTCAAGGATCGCATATGACTGTTCCCGTTGTCCTGCTTGCGAGCATATTTCTCATCTCACTCCTACTGACCATGGTCGGCCTCGGCGGCGGGCTTGTCTTCTCGCCGCTGTTCGTGCTCCTGGGTATGGCGAAAGCCCAGGCGGCTGCGGCATCCTTGTTCCTGAACCTCACGGCGGCGGGGTCGGCGGCGTACGCCTATTCGCGAAAGGGGATGGTCGATTTCTCCCTTTCGATCCCGCTGATCCTATTTTCCGCAGCGGCCGCGCCGCTCGGCGCTTACCTGAACACCCGAATCGAGACGAAACCGTTCCTGATGATCATGGCCGTCATTCTCTTTCTGGCGGCGATACGCATGCTATTTTCACCCAAAGGCGACAACCGAACGGTTGAACGGGCAAAAGCAACAAAAATCATCGGCGGGGCGACCATCGGCGCGGTCACCGGCTTGATGGCCGGGCTGCTTGGAGTCGGCGGCGGGGTTTTCATCGTTCCCCTGCTGATCTTCGCCCTGAAGACGCCGACCAAGACCGCTGCCGCTTCATCCACCTTCATCGTCTGCTTCTCCTCGCTCACCGGGTTCATGGGATACGCTTCCATGGGGGAGGTCGATTGGTATTTCCTTTTGCCTGCGGCGGTGGTCGCCTTTATCGCCGGTCAGGCCGGGGCGCGGCTCATGAATGCCCGGCTGACGGGCCGGACGGTCAGGCTGCTGTTTAGCCTGCTCCTGTTCGGGTTGTGCGCCAAACTGTTGCATCAGTGGTTTTCGGGGGTTTGATGAATACGGTAAAGAGCAGATTGAAACAAGAATTAGTTCGGGGGGGGGCCATCCTGATGAAGAATGAAGCAGTAGCGGTCGAAGACCTGAGCAAACGGTTCGATGGCGTGCAGGCCGTGGACGGCGTGTCGTTCGCCGTGGAGCGGGGGGAGTTGTTCGGATTCCTCGGGCCGAACGGGGCAGGAAAGACCACGACCATCAACATGCTGACCGGGTTGGCCCGCCCGGACTCGGGGGTAATTCGCCTGTGCGGCGTCGATTGCACCACAACCCCTAGGACCGCCCAGCACCTGATAGGGGTGGTCCCTGACGAAAGCAACCTCTACCCCGAGCTGACCGGATTCGAGAACCTGTGTTTCTGCGCATCGCTGTACGGCATCCGGAAGGACGAGCGCCGGGCGCGGGCAAGGGCGCTGCTGCGCGACTTCGACCTCGCCAAGGCGGCTGACCGAAAGTTCGGCGGGTACTCCAAGGGGATGAAGCGGAAGCTCACCATCGCGGCGGGCATCATCCACCGTCCGGACATCCTGTTCCTCGACGAACCCACCACGGGCATCGACGTGGCCAGCGGACGCCAGATACGCCAGCTCGTGGCCGACCTGCACCACGCCGGGACGACCATCTTCCTGACCACCCACTACATCGAGGAGGCCGAGCGGCTTTGCAACCGCATCGCCTTCATCGTTGCCGGGCGCATCGTAGGCATCGACTCGGTGGAACACCTGATTCAGCCCCTGCAAGGACGGCATGTCCTCGAAATCACCTGTCAGGAGGCCTTGACGGAAACGGTTCGTGAAGGATTGAGCCAGGCCTTCCCCCCGCTGGTCATCTCGCCCCCCGAGCAACATTCGATCCGTGTGGAATCGGACTCCCCCGTGCACGTGGGGCCGTTGGTGCGCCGAATCGAGGAACAGGGATTCACGGTCACGGAGGCGCGGCGGGTGCGCCTCTCTCTTGAAGATGTTTTCGTGCAGATAACGGGCATAGAATCCGGCACCATGCATCACGAGAAAGAGATGAAGGGGGGAAAGAAATGAACAAGCTGATCGCCTTCTGGAACATATTGGCAAAAGACATGCGAACCTACTATCTGAAACCGCCGAACGTGAGCTGGGGCATCATCTTCCCCCTGGCGTGGACGGCCATGTTCTTCATCCGCTCCGGGAGCGGGCTGGAAAGTATTCCGCAACTGCTTCCCGGCGTGGTGGCCATCTCCATTCTGTTCGGCACCACCTCCATGCTCGCGGTCACGGTGACCTTCGAGAAGAAAAACCGCTCCTTCGAACGGCTGTTGCTGGCCCCCATGTCCTTTGAGCTGCTCATGCTTGCCAAGACGAGCGGAGCGATCTTTTTCGGCGTGTGCAATGCCTTTGTACCCGTGATCATGGCTCTGTTCCTGACCGACCTCGCCGGGATCGCCTGGGCGCAGTTCATCCCCGCAGTGATCCTCATCGCGGTGGCCTCCACGTTCCAGGGACTGTTCATCGCAGTGGCCGTCAGCGAGGTGTTCGAGGCGCAGACCTTTTCCAACTTCTTCCGTTTCCCCATGATCTTCCTGTGCGGGCTCTTCTTTCCCATCGAGAGGCTGCCCGCCCTGCTCCAACCCGTGTCCTACGTCCTGCCCCTGACTTACGGGGCCGACGTCCTGCATGGTGCTGTCCATGGCGGCCACATCCTGCCATGGTACCTGGACTTGCCTGTACTCGGCCTGTTCTGTGCGGCGCTGTTCTGGGCGAGCCTTCGAAACATCAGGAGGCGGTGGATTGCCTGATCGGTCCCGATCGCAACTTCCGGACGAAGCCCTGCTGGAAGCCTCGGGCAACGGGGACCGGCAGGCCTTCGGCGAACTCGTCCGACGGCACCAGTCCTGGGCCTGGGGCGTGGCCTATCGTTTCATTGGATCCAGGGACGAGGCCGAAGATATTGTTCAGGCCGCCTTCATCAAGTTGCTTGTCGCGTCGGGCCGCTATCGCCGTACCGCACGCTTCAAGACGTTCTTCCACGTCATCATATCCCGGCTCTGCCTGGATCATGCCAAAAGGGAGAAGCCCGTACAGGCGGACGACTATCCGGAATTGGCCGACTCGTCTCCCGGACAGGAGGAGGCGCTGATGACGAGCCAGAACGCGGCCCGCGTGCGCCGGGCATTGGACTCCCTTCCCCCCAGACCTCGCATGGCCGTCGTGCTTCGATACTACGAAGGGCTCGGTTATGATGAAATGGCCGTGGTTCTTGAAACGTCGCGGAAGGGTGTCGAGCGGCTGCTGTCCAGGGGACGCGAGGCGTTGCGGGAGAAACTGGGATCACGCTGAACTTTTTTCGATCGAAGGCGGGGGTTTTCCGAACTTGGATCGTTTAATAAAAATGAGGTCGACACACATGCTTTGCCGAAACTGCCATACACGTCTTTCTGCCTACCTGGACGGTGAACTGTCCGGGCGGGAGCTGTGGGACATGAAACGCCATCTCGACGGTTGCGCGTCCTGCCGCGCCCACCTTGCCGAGTTGGAGGCGTTGGACGCACCGCTTGCCTCTCCGGGCACCCCGGAGATGCCGGGCGACCTGGAATACCGGATCATGGCCCGGGCTTCACGAGAGTATTTCGATGCCCGTGACACGAGCCGCTTCCGGGCGATTGCCCGTAGGTGGCTGGGGCCGACCGCCACGGCATCCGCCTTGGCGATCGGTCTGCTTCTGGGAGGATTGCTCGGGTGGAACAGCCATGGCGGACCAATTTCGGAACAGTCCACCCTGCGGACGGAAAATGCGGTCTTCGCATCCCTGAGCGCGGCCCCCGGCGGATCGATCGAGGCCGCGGTGCTGGCCGGATTCGACGGCGGAGGGAGGTTGTAATCCATGCATTATCTGAAACGGTCGTTGCTGGCCTTGTCTGTGGGATTGAACATCGCCTTTGTCCTGTTCTGGGGCATGCAGTATTTTCAAGGACAAGATCCGGCGCCGTCAGGAGCGCCCCGCCGTTCGGGAGATCAACTTCTTACGGCGCGGTATGAAGGGGTCCAGGTGACTCCCGAACAATGGAAGGCGCTGGAGCCCAACGTGCTGGCCTTCAAGACCAACACCGATCGTATTCGCCGGGAAACGGTGCAGTTGCGAGAGCGGGTGCTGGAGTTGCTGGCCGAACCCGTTGCCGATGAAGAGGCGATCCAGGCTATCCAGCAAAGAATTCTTTCGAATCAGGGCGGCATGAAAGACGAAGTGCTTCGACTTCTGCTCCGTGAAAAGGACGTGTTGCGGCCGGATCAGTTCTCCGTGCTGATACAGGCGATTCAGAATTACGGAGGCCGTGGTCCCGGATTTGGTGTAATGACCGGCGGGAAACCGGAACGCAATTAACGGCACGACCGGGGGATGCCCCTGAGTCATGCGTACAGGAGAAAATCATGTCGCTGATCGAGCTGAACAGCATTTCGAAAAAATACCTGACGGGTCAGGTCGAAACCGAAGCCTTGAAACAGGTTACCGTGTCCATCGAAAAAGGGAAACTCGTCACGTTCGTGGGACCTTCGGGAAGCGGCAAGACAACGCTGCTCAACATCATCGGTTGCATGGACAAGCCGTCTTCCGGGGAGGTCCGCGTGACCGACACCAGGGTGGACACCCTGGACAAGAAGGCGGCGGCGAATTTTCGCGGCAAGCATCTCGGTTTCATCTTCCAGTCGTTCAATCTCATCCCGGTCCTGAGCGTGTATGAGAATATCGAATACCCCTTGCTCATGATCTCCCGGACCCCCGCAGGCGAGCGGCGGGAACGCGTGATGGCCGTGCTGGAGGCCGTAGGCATGGCCGACCAGAAGGACAAGCGGCCGGACCAGATATCGGGCGGACAGAAACAGCGCGTGGCCGTGGCCCGGGCGCTGGTGACCAACCCGGACGTGGTGCTTGCCGATGAACCCACCGCGAACCTCGATCACGACACGGCCCACAAGATAATAGATTTGATGAAAAAGATGCGGGACACCTACGGGACCACCTTCGTCTTCTCCACCCACGACCCGCGCATCGTCGAACACGCCGACGTGGTGCACGGCATTGAGGACGGCAGGCTGCTGAACGGAAACCCGCTGTACCAGGGAGGAAAAGACCATGCGTAACATATTCAAGATCGCCCTGCGCAACCTTACTCGCTACAAACGGCGTACCGCCCTCACCTCTCTGCTCATCGTCATCGGCGTGTGCATGGTGGTCATGTTCTCAGGCCTGGCCGGGTCGTTCAAGTCCATGATGATCGGCATCATCACAGATTCAAGCATCGGCCACCTGCAAATCCATCGAAAGGGGTACTTCTCGTCCATCGACACGATGCCCCTCAACCTGAACATGAAAGGGCCGGCATACCAAAAAATATCGGAAATGCTCGAAGCGACACCCGGTGTGACAGCCTATGCGCCCAGACTGAAATTCGGTGCGGTCCTCAGCAATTACATGGAAAGCACCAACGTCAGGCTTTCGGCTGTCGATCCGAAACGGGAGCTGGCTGTCTGCACGGCCTTGGCTGACAGGATGAAGCAGGGAGCCCCCGGTCCCGGCGAGGGACTGCTCGAAAAGGGCCAGGTCGTGGTTCCCGAAAAGGTGGCCAAGAGCCTGGGGATGAAGCCCGACGACTCCGTGGTGCTGGTTGCCACCAACAAGGACGGCTCCGTCAACGGCATGGAATTCCAGATTGCCGGAATCATCGAGGACCTCATGGGACCGGGCGGCAAGGACGCCTACATGCACATCGAAGACGCCCGCAGCCTCCTGCGCACCGAACCGGGCGAAGTCACGGAAATCGTGGTCAGGGTGTCCGATTTCAACAAGCTGAAGCCTGTCGCAGCGTCGCTCGCGGCAACGCTCGGGGAGGTCAAGAACAAGAAGGGCCAGCCCGCCTTCGAACTGCACACCTGGGACAAGCTGTCGCCGTTCTCCAACATCGCAAACATGATTGACCTGATGCTGGTCACGGTGAAGATCGTCATGGTCGCCATCGTTCTTATCAGCGTGCTCAACGTGATGCTGATGTCGGTCTTCGAGCGCGTACGGGAAATCGGAACCATTGCCGCCATGGGGACATCCCCCGGAACGATCATGTCGCTTTTCGTGGCCGAGGGCGTGCTCCTGGGCGTGCTGGGGACGGCGCTCGGCCTGATTCTGGGCGTGGGCGGTTTGTTGGCCTTCAAGGCGGCGGGAGTTGCCTTCTCCTTCGGACGGATGGACAACCTGATCGTGCGCCCGGACATCAATCCCGGCGAAATGCTCTTTTTGTCGGCCATCGTCCTGCTCGCCTCCGCCCTGGCGGCGCTGCAACCCGCGTGGAAGGCGAGCCGGATGGAACCCGTCGATGCGCTCGGGCACGTATAACATCATGAGGATACCACAAATGCATTACTTGAAATACGTTCTGTCCGTTGCCGCCGTCTGTCTCGTCCTTGCCGGGGGCTGGCCGGCGTCAGCCATGGACGCCGGGGAAGTGCTCCTGGCCGTGGACCGCAACCTCGCCCCGGTCAGCTACGAATCCTACCGCAAGCTCATCAACATCGAGCCGGACGGGAGCAAAAGGGAATACGTCCTCTACACCATCAAGAAAGGCCAGGATATGGTGGCCTCCGTCTTCCTGGAGCCTTCCAGCGACAAGGGACGCGGGACCTTGCGCCTGGGCGACAACATGTGGCTCCACATTCCGAGCGTGGCCAAGCCGGTCAGGATAACCAGCCTCCAATCGGTAACGGGTGGCATCTTCAACAATGCCGATATCATGCGCCTAGACTACAGCGCCGAATATACGCCCGAATCCTTGGAGGAAAGCGGTGACGCCTATTTGCTTCGCCTGAAGGCGAAGACCAACGAGGTTGCCTACGACAGGCTGGAGATGCTGGTGGCCAAGGACCGGTTGGTTCCGACGGAGATCAAGTGTCTCGCGGCGTCCGGGATGCTGATCAAGACCCTGCATTTCAAGAAGATGACCGATTTCGGCGGCGGGTTCGTCCGCCCGGCCATTGTCGAGACGGACAGCCCGCTCCACAAGGGGTACCTCTCGGTGATGATCTTCGCCCGGATGAAGGCCAGGGATTTCTCGGATGAAGTCTTCACCCTCAACTACCTGCCGCGGATTGAAACCCTTCGTCAGTGATGGCGGGAAACGGAATGACGAAAGCAGGTACATGGCTCGGGCCGTTCTTCTGCATGGCGCTCATCCTGGCTGCCTCGGCTTCGGCCCTTGCCCAGGATGAGCCCCTGTATGATGCGGATTTTGATATTTCCGCGACGGAAGAAAAGCACTTCGAGTTCTGGGGGCAGGCCGAGCTTCGGATGTACGAACGTCTTCTGAACAGGGATTCTGCGGTGTACGAGCAACGCTTCTTCGATTCCCCGAAGGACGAACTCCAGGCGGACCTGCTGTTCCAGCTCAAGCCCGAACTATCCCTGAAGTACGAGACGTTCGGGTTCTATGCCCGCCCGCGCGCCGACGTCGGATGGAGCCAGTTGCCCCTGTCGGCGGCCAGTGAACCGGACGAACCGTCGGAACGGTTTTTCAAGGACGACAAGCATTGGGCCGGGGAGGTCATGCTTGAGGAAGGCGTGGCCGCCTGGAGGCCGGACCCGAGATTCACGCTGGAAGCCGGGAAAAAGGTCCTCAAATGGGGCAAGGGATATGCCTGGAACCCCGTGAGCTTCGCCAGCCGTCCCAAGGACGTGGACGACCCGGACCAGAGCCGCGAGGGCTACGTCATGAGCGTCGCCGACGCCATCTTCAGTTTTGACGGTCCACTGAAGACGTTTGCGTTCACTCCGGTAGTTGTTCCCGTATGGGAGCGGGTAAACACGGGGCTGGCCTCGGATGACAGCGTTCTCTACGGGGGGAAGCTCTACTTCCTGCTTTCCGATGTGGACCTAGACGTCATGGTCATGGCCGGAGACTATTATGATACGTCCCTCGGCTTCGACTTTGCTATGAACCTCACCGACAATTTCGCCATCCACGGCGAAACGGCGGTCCGGTTGGGCTACGAGAAGACGGTGTTCCACGATGACGGAACCCGCAGCGTTGACAAATACGACGCTTGGAGCTTTCTTCTTGGTGCCCGATACCTGACCGAGGACGAAACGACCTATCTCCTTGAATATTACCACAACGGAGAGGGGTACACCGCTTCGCAACTAGAAACCTACTACGACTATGTCCACACGGCGTACGACACGTATCAGGCCACGGGGAACGCCGCCGACCTGAATAAAAGCAAAAAGGTATCGTCCGATTACAACCGGAGCAGCGTCGGGCAGGACTATCTATATTTCCGCGTGTCCCAAAAAGAACCTTTCGACATCCTCTACCTGAACACGACAGCGACCGTGATCATGAACCTCGGGGATCGAAGCCTCTCCCTCAACCCCGAAGCGTCCTACATGCTCACGTCCGACATCGAGTTGAGGCCCCGCCTCATCCTGCCGATCGGGGGCTCCGACACCGAGTTCGGCAACAAGCTCAACGCAGCCAAGGGCGAACTCCGGTGCGTGTACTATTTTTGATCCGAACACCGAATTATTGAGCTTGCACCAATTCCCCCCCCGTTTCTCTTTCCGGCAAATTTTGCGTGTCACCCAAGTGTCATTTTCAACGGCAACTATGGTTTTTGTGGTGAATATGGCGTCTTCAACCCATTGAAATAACGTAGGTAAGCAACCTTCCGGTTGATTGTTTACGGCCTTTCACGCCGTTAACAAGAATTCAAAGTGGATCTCATCACTGGTCGACCAGCACGTTTCCATGACCGAGTGCAGCGCGCCGACTGTCCGTGAACGTGTTCTCAGCATTCTTGAGCGCAAGCGACAAGGTCTACTGCACCTGTGTCAATGATGGAAAATTATCATTGGCACAGGGTTTGCCCGCAACAGCGTATCTGTTTGAAACCTTGAGCCAGAGGGCCGGAGGGGATACAAGAGCGCCAAGATCAACTAATCCTTGGGGCCCACATGGCTAATAGATTTCTCTCGATCCTACTCCTAATCCTTCTTTTTTTCACCGGCCTGTCTCACGCTTTCATGGGCAAAGTCGTCGGGGTAGCTGATGGCGATACCATCACGGTGTTGGCCGAAGGGAATACGACCATCAAGGTTCGGCTCTACGGCATCGATGCCCCCGAGAGCAGGCAGGACTTCGGCAACAAAGCCAAGCAGAATCTTACATCGCTGGTATTCGGTAAGATCGTTGACATGGAGCCCATGGCCCAGGACAGGTACGGTCGGACCGTCGCCCACATCTTCGTTGATGACCAAGACGTGTGTGAAGCCCTTGTGCGAGCGGGCATGGCCTGGGTTTACCTCATTTACTGCCGAGAAAAGCCCACATGTGACAACTGGCTTATGTTTGAGCAAAAGGCCAGAGTTGCGGGCGTGGGCCTGTGGGCCAGTCCGTCACCGCAAGCACCTTGGGAGTGGCGACGGGGAGGTGGGGTTAAGGGTGACGCGCTTGCTCCTGCACCCAAATACCAAGCCGCCTCGGGCACTGTGTATCATGGAAACATCAGCAGTCACGTTTTTCACCGGCCTGGATGTCGCCACTACGACTGCAAGAACTGCGTTGAAAACTTCGAGAAGCGCAAGGATGCGATTCGGGCTGGGTACAAACCCTGCCAGATATGCAGCCCCTGACCCCTAGAGTGGCTTCCTTCATCAGGGCAAGGGCATCAGGTACAGCATTGTGCGGGGATGAGCATGAAGAAGAAATTATGCAAGACCAACGAACGTCGGCCATGGGATGTGCTCAACTGCTCAAAATCATGCTACCTGGCAGCGCCCCGTGGAAGCAGGCCAAGATGAAACGCCACGAATTCGAGGCACTCCTCCTTGAGATGCCCGACGGGTTCACGGAATATGTCTCCAAGGAAGCCGAGGTCGAGAGGCTGCTTGAGGCCGTGTTCGGCAAGGACAGATTGAAGTGAGGAGTGGCGGTTACCATGCGGCAACCTCCTGAATTGCCCAAAGAAGACCCAAAAAGCCATTTCCAGCACAGGGCAAGGAGAATTGAACGCCTCAAGGGTCTTTCTGTGGAAAATGTAGCCGGTTTTTACAGTTGCTTTGATCGAGTAGCTATCCACTTTTGCAAGTCCTCAAGATCCCAGTCATAGTGTGTCTGCTCCGGTGGAGCGGGAGTTCCATCTAGCTTAACAAATGGACCACCTGCTACAATGGATTCAGGCGGTACGGATTTTTTATAAATGAATCTTTGCCAGACGACCTTTTCATTTACTCTTCGTGGCGGTGGACAGAAACATGCATAATATAGGGTCCTGTCAGGCATATCTGTATGTTCGCCACCGATTTCAAAAACAGCTACCCGATCTGGGAAAAAAGTAATTTTGCGGACAACCCGTCTCAACTCGGCGGTCAACTCCCCGCGAAGTCTTGACGCTTCTTCTTCATCTGCATTTTTCAACTTTTCGGCCAAGGCCGTGATGTTGGACTGCCTTTTTTTGATAGACGGCTTTACCTGGCTTTCTGCAAGTCGATCTTCAAGGTCTAGGATTCTTTCCTTACAACCCCTAACGTCCTCGTGCATGTCCCGGATGCGTTGCTCGACTTGCGGGATGGAGTCGGCCCCGAAAGACTCGACTAGCTTGTCCAAGGTTCTCGTGCTTTCCGCTAGTTCGGCTTGCGCCTTTTTCAGTTCCTCCTGAAGGTCCGGCTTATGGATTGTCTTTTCCTCGCCGATGGAGTCCAGGTCGATTTCTCGCAGGAGGCCATCAAGGAGCGCTTGTTCAATCCGGGCATACTGGTGGAATGAGGCGTGTTCACAGTTCGTCCCGCGACTCCGGCCATCACAAACGAGATATTTGTCTTTGGGACGGGCAGTGCGCAAACGCATGGCACACCCACACAATCCGCAACGAGCGACTTTCCTGAAAATATTGGTCACAAACCCCTTTTTCCCCTTCCCTCCCGTGTCGGGCTTCAATTTCCTCCGCTTGGAAGCAGCCCTTGCCCTAAGCCATGTCTCCTCGTCAATCACCCGGGGCCAGTAGCCATGTACGGGGTCGCCGAACGGAACCCGCTTCCCCCCTTGGCGTTTACCACCAGTGTACGGCTGGTATTCACCTAAAACCGATCTTTCATCGACGATTTTGCCAACGTATGAAGCCGACCAACCATTCTTGGAACGGCCCCAAGTCGGAATCTTCTCTTCGTTAAAACGCATGGCGATCATGCGTCTTCCGTACCCGGTGATCGTCTCCGCGAACATCCGCTTGATTAACTCAGCCCTTTCCGGGATCAGGATGTATTTGCCCTGGTCAGCGGAATACTCGACCCACGCCGGATGGAGACCGCCGATCGGGACCCCCCTTTTAGCCAAACGGTGCTTGTTGTCCCACATCGCACCGAGCCGTTCGGATTTCCGCTCGGACTCCTCGTTCGCCCTCGCCATGATCCCGAGGCAAATTAGCAGATCACTGAAATTGTCGTTGATGTTCTCGTGAGTGTATGTTTTCCCGTTTTCAAGAGTATGGATTTTTATGCCCGCGCGGACGATCTCACGGAAAACGTCGAAAGCGTCCAGAACCTTGGCGCGGGAAATTCGGTCCAACGACTCGACGACTAGGACCGAACCGCATGGGATTTTGCTTTCGCGAACAAGAGACAGAAACTGTCCCAGCGCCCCTTCGGTGACGTTGGCCGAGGTGTATGCCGAAACACCAAGGTCCCGCAGATCATCATCGAGAACAAGCCCGTTGGCTTTCACGTATCTATGTGTCGCCTCAAGTTGCCTTCGCAAGCTGTCGCCATGAAGCTGTTTTTTTGACGACATCCTTATATAGCTGTATGCCTTTGTTTTTTTCTTGTTTGATTTTGACATGTCTAGCATGTTAATATGTTGTCCAAATAAAAACAAGTCCCTGCCCCTGCGGCTACCTGTCCGACGCGACCCACCCCTGCTCCTGCTCGCCGCTGGCCGTGCAGCGCTATCGAAGCAAGATATCCGGCCCGCTCCTGGACCGCATCGACCTGCACGTGGACGTGCCCGCCGTACCCTACGAAGACCTGCGCCAGACCCGCTCCGAAATGGACTCCACCACCATGCGCGCTCGCATCCTTCAGGCCCGGCAAATCCAGGCCGATCGTTTCGCAGGCCGCCACTTCTCCCTCAACGCCGAACTCGACGGCGCGGCTCTGGAGGAATTCTGCGCCCTGGGCGAGGCCGAACACCGCTTCCTGCGCCAGGCCGTCGAAACCCTGGGCCTGTCCGCCCGCGCCTACACCCGCATCCTGCGCATCAGCAGGACCATCGCCGACCTCGCCCAAGCCGACAGCATCGGGCCCGACCACCTGGCCGAAGCCATCAACTACCGCAGCATGGACAGGGAAGGCGCGAGCTAGACTGGGCCGGGGAGGCCTCCGGCGGGCCCTCGCCGGGCGGGCGTCTCCGACGGCCGGGGCGCTGCCCCGGACCCCGCCAGGGGGAACCCTTTGAAAAGGGTTGCCCCCTGGACCCCCTCCCAAACTTTTTGGGTGCCTTCGGCAAGTGCGTGCGGTCGCGGGGATGGGGGGATTGTGTTGTGGGAGGGCGTTCTTTGTATGGGGGAGGCTGAGCGCGGCTGTGCGGTGTCCCGAAGGGATCGCGCCGGACGTCCACGGGGTCTGGAGGGCCGCCCGGCGCGATCCCTTCGGGACGGTTGCCAACGCCGCAGGCGGGCGTGGACGGAACTCGATAAAATGGTTTTGCGGCGTTTTCGGGCGGCGTATTTCTTAACGGGCTAGTCCCTTCCCCAATAGAAAAATCCGCGATTCCGGGCAGAAAAAACGGCGCGCTTCTTTTGGTGAAGAAGCACGCCGTTTCATCCGTTTTTTCTGGCCGAAATCGCACACCGGCACGGCGGAAGGCGTCCAGAGCCAGCCTTCCGCGCTCGCACGTCTCTGAGCGAAGCGAACATGGGATTCTTAAGGCCCTCGGCCTTAAGCGGGTCCAGGGCAGCGCCCTGGTCTCCCCGAAGGGGCCGCCGGAGGCCTCCCCTTAACGACCAATATGGAGCAACCGCCTAGCTGACGGGGTCGGACATGGCCAGGCGGATGCCGAGGCCGATGAACAGGGTGCCGGCGGCGCGTTTGGCCCAGGTGCCGAAGGAGCCGCCTTTGCCGAGGCGGGCGGAGACGTGGGCGGCGGACCATGCGTAGGCGAGGTTGACCAGGGTGCCGTTGATGGTGAAGACCACGCCGAGGAGCAGGAAGGCGAGCGGTTTGTTGGGCGCGTCCGTGGCCACGAACTGGGGCAGGAAGGCCATGAAGAACAGGGCGACCTTGGGGTTGAGGGCGTTGGTCCAGAACCCCTGGGAGTAGATTTTGCGCACGTTGACGCGGAAGAACTCGTTGTTGTCGGCGTCGTGGCCATCGCCGTTTTTGCGCCACATGGTCAGGCCGACCCAGATGAGGTAGGCCGCGCCCGCGTATTTGACCACGGAGAAGGCCATGGCCGAGGTGGCCAGGATGGCGGACAGGCCGAGCGCGGCGGCGAAGACGTGGACGAAGCAGCCGGTGCCCACGCCCAGCGCGGCCACGGAGCCGATCCTCCAGCCGTGGGACGCGCCCCGGCTGACGATGTAGAAGACGTCCTGGCCCGGGGTGATGTTCAGGAGCAGGCCGGACAGGACGAAGAGGACGAAGTCGTGGACGCCGAACATGGCTAGTCTCCAGCGGTTTCCGTTGCGGGCGTGGCGGGCATGGGGAAGACCGCGTCATAGGCCCAGTTGTAGAGATAGGTATAGACCAGGAAGAAGCCGGTATAGCCGATGTCGGTGAGCAGGGCGGCCCACGGGGAGAGGTCGAGCCACCACATGATCAACGGCACGGTCAGCAGGGTCAGGGAGACCTCGAAGCTGAGGGCATGCAAGGCGCGCAGCCAGGGCGGGCGCACGTTCAGCGGTCGGCCCAGGCGCAGCAGCAGGTGGTCGAAGGCCAGGTTGAACAGGTAGTTGCAGATCATGGCCGCGGCGGACATGGACACGGACAGCAGCCCCACGCGCAGCAGGTCGCGGCCCAGCGCCCAGGACGCCAGGGGCGTGCACAGGATGAGCCCGAAGAGCTCGTAGAGCAGGGTGTGGCGGAGCCGGTCCGCATGGGTGCGCATGGCCCTGGTGATTACACCCGCCCGGCGCGGTTGTCCACGGTGCAGGGGAGGGGCGGGGATGGGGGCAGGCGGAGGTCAGTAGCTGTCGAAGTCGGGATAGGTGTGGCCCCATTTCTCGTAGATGGGCCTCAGCGCGTCCCGTTCATGCAGGGTGCGCATGCCGTCGTCGTACATCCTGACGACCCGGTTGGAGCGCGGGGTGGTGTTGAGCATGGGGTGGTAGGAGCGGCGGCCCGCCTTGCGGATGTCGAAGGCGCCGCGGTCGAACGCGGCCTCCTTGGCGAGGGAGTCCCGGATGAAGGCCATGTCGTCCACGTAGAAGTCCGAGCGCCCGAGCAGGACCATTTCCAGACACTTGACCCCGGAGGCCATCTCGCGAATGCGCACGGGCACCGGGAAATCCCAGTCGTGATAAAACCCCTTCTGGGCGGCGATCTCCTTGCCGCGCAGGGACTCGGCCCCCTTCCACGGGCCGATCCGCTCCTTGTTGAAGAAGACGTGGTAGTCGTTGACGTACAGGGGGTATCGGGCCAGGCGCAGGGGCGGGTCGGCCCGGTCGTCGCAGAGCATCATGTCGGCCCAGCCCAGCCGGACCAACTCGTCGGCCCGTTCCGAGGGCACGTACTCGTGCCGCACCGTGACCCCGTACAGGGCGAAGACCGCGTCCAGGACCTCGTGGTACAGCCCGGTGCCGTCCCTGTTGGTGAAGGTTTCCCAGGACGGACCGGCGGATACGACCTCGGTGATCCGTTCGGCGGGCTCCACGCCACGGGCGGAAGCGGGAAGCAGCAGCATCGCGAGCAGCGCAATGACGAGCGTTGGGATTCTCACCCGTCGAAGCTGGCTCGGAATCGTTCGGCGAGTCAATGATTTTTGGAGGGGTCTATATGGCCTCGGTGAAGTTTTTTTGGGCATATGCTCATTTTTATCCTTGACTCCGGAAAACCTGAGCGTATCTTCATCTGTGTAAACGTTCATACAAGAGAGGGCCGATGGGAAGGCGAAAGATCAGGCGGACCGTGCAGCGGGAACCCGGGGCGAGATATTACAAGCCGCAGGGCATCCCCATGCGCGAATTGCAAAACGCGACCCTGACCCTGGAGGAGCTTGAGGCGCTTCGGCTGGCCGACGCCCAGGGGCTGACCCAGGAGGAGGGCGCGCAGGCCATGGGTGTTTCCCGGGCCACGTTCGGCAGGGTGCTCGGCGCAGCCAGACGCATCGTGGCCACGGCCCTGGCGGAGGGGCAGGCCATCCGCATCGAGGGTGGCCATTACGCCTTTGCCGAGGACGCCTGGGAGTGCCCCAAGTTGTCACCGGACCGAGTGTCCGAAACCATCGGAGATGAAAGTATGCCCGGAATGGACGGAACCGGACCGCGCGGCGCGGGCGGCGGCGGACGGTGCATGGGCGGACGCGGCCGTGGAATGGGCCGCGGCCGAGGCGTGGGAGGCCAGGGTCGCGGCATGGGCGGCCAGAATATGGGCCAGGGCGCGGGAACGGGCCAGGGCCGGGGAGCCGGACAACGGTCCGGCGAACAACAGCAAATCAAGGATACAGCCATGAGCAGGATAGCAGTGACCACCGAGGGACCGACCCTGGACGACCGCGTCGACCCCCGTTTCGGACGGGCGGCCGGTTTCGCCATCGTGGACCCGCAGACCATGGCCGTGGTCCAGTACGTGGACAACGGCGGCTCCCAGGCAATGGCCCAGGGGGCCGGAATCCAGGCCGCCGAGAACGTGGCCAACGCGGGCGCCTCGGTCCTGCTGACCGGCTACGTCGGGCCCAAGGCCTTTGCGGCCCTGGAAGCGGCGGGCATCGCCGTGGGCCAGGACGTGGACAACCTGACCGTGCGCCAGGCCGTGGAAAAGTACGTGGCGGGCGAGGTCGACATGGCCGCCAACGCCAACGCCCCGGCCGGAGGCAACAAGTGATCTACGCCGTTGCCAGCGGCAAGGGCGGCACGGGCAAGACTACGGTGTCCTCGTCCCTGGCCGCCCTGTGGGACGGACCGGCCACCCTGGTGGATCTGGACGTGGAGGAGCCCAACCTGCACCTCTTTCTCAAGCCCGAGCTGACCGACGTCGGCAAGGCCTGGATCGAGGTCCCGGAGGCGGACGAGTCCAAGTGCACCCGCTGCCGCGCCTGCGCGGACATCTGTCAGTTCAAGGCCATCACGGTCATGGCCGACACCCTGCTCGTGTTCGCGGACATGTGCCACGGCTGCGGCGGCTGCCTGGCGGTCTGCCCGGAGGGCGCGCTCTTTCCGGGCCGCCGCGAGCTGGGCGAGATCTGCCGGGGCACGGCCGGGCGGCACGATTTCGTCATGGGCCGCCTGCGCGTGGGCGAGGCCATGAGCCCGCCGCTCATGCGCCAAGTGCGCCGCCTCTTCCCCGAGTTCTCGGAAAAGGGCGACATCCTCATCGACGCCCCTCCGGGCGTGAGCTGTCCGGCCATCGCGGCCGTGACCGACGCGGACTGCATCGTCCTGGTCACCGAGCCCACGCCCTTCGGGTTTCACGACTTCAAGCTCGCCTGGGAGGCGTTCACGCCGCTGGGCAAACCCATGGGCGCGGTCATCAACCGGGCCGACCTGGGCGACACCGCCGTGCGCGACTTCTGCCGTGAGAACGACATTCCGGTCTGGGCCGAGATTCCCTATTCCAGGGAGGTGGCCGAGGCCTACTCGCGCGGCGAGGTGGTGGCCGAGGCCCTCAAGGAGCTGGAGGGAACATTCACCGGCCTGCGCGAACATATGCGCGCCGCCGTCGCCGGAGGTGACCCATGCGCGAGATAGTGGTCATCAGCGGCAAAGGCGGCGCGGGCAAGACCTCCATGGCCGGGGCGTTCGCCCACCTCGCACAAAACGCCATTCTCTGCGACCTGGACGTGGACGCCCCGGACCTTCACCTGCTCCTGGCCCCGCAGGTGCGCAGCGAGGAGCCGTTCCACTCCGGCCACGAGGCGGTCATCGACCCGGCCCGCTGCGTGGGCTGCGGCCAGTGCGCGGAACTGTGCCGGTTTGACGCCGTCCGCGAGGACGGCGACGCCTACCGCGTGGACTCCCTGGCCTGCGAGGGGTGCAAGGTCTGCGTGGCCCTGTGCCCGGAGCAGGCCATCGACTTCCCGGAAAAGCACTGCGGCCAGTGGTATGTGTCCGACACCCGGTTCGGTCCCATGGTCCACGCCCAGCTCTTCCCCGGCGAGGAGAACTCCGGCCGCCTGGTCACCCTGCTCAAGCAGAAGGGGCGGGCCATGGCCGAGGAGCGGGGGCTCGACCTGGTCCTGTGCGACGGCACGCCCGGCATCGGCTGCCCGGTGATCAGCTCCATGGCCGGGACCGACCTGGCCGTGATCGTCACCGAGCCCACGCCCTCGGGGCTGCACGATCTCAAGCGCGTGGCCGAGCTGTGCGGCCGGTTCCGGACCAAGGTGGCCGTGCTGGTCAACAAGTGGGACGTGAACCCGGCCATGACCGAGGAGATCGAGACGTGGAGTTCGGCCCAGGGGTACACCCTGGCCGGGCGGTTCCCCCATGACCGGGCCGTGGTCGACGCCATGCTCGAACGCAAGGTCCTGACCGAGACGGACAATGCGGAGCTCGCGGCCATACTCAACGCTTCCTGGGCCGGAATCCTGGCCCTGTTGGATACATGCAACTAAACTATTTAAAAGGAGTTTTACAATGAATACACGTATTGCGATCCCGTCCGCCGCACCCGGCGGCATGGACGCCCCCATCGACGCCCATTTCGGGCACTGCGCCATGTACACCCTGGTGGACGTGGAGGACGGGGCCGTGAAAGAGGTCTCCGTGGTCCCGAGCTGCCCGCACGTGCAGGGCGGCTGCATGGCCCCGGTCAACTACCTGGCCGACAACAAGGTCCAGGCCCTGATCTCCGGCGGCATGGGCATGCGCCCGCTCATGGGCTTCAACCAGGTCGGCATCCAGGTCTACCACGGCTCGGGCGCGCCCACCGTGAACGTGGCCGTGGAGGCGTTTTTGCGCGACTCCCTGCCCGAGTTCACCGTGGACCAGACCTGCGGCGGCGGTCACTAATGGCCATCGTGCTGGCAACGGCCCGGCCCGAAGCCCTGACCGGCTTTGCGGAAGGACTGGCCAAGGAAAGCGGGCAGGACGTGGCCGTGGCCCCCGACGGGAAAACGGCCCTGGACCGGGTGGCCTCCAAGGCCCCGGCCCTGGTGGTCATCGACGAGGGACTGCCCGACCACAAGCCGCTCGATCTGGTGCGCGAGATCATGATGGTCTCGGCCATGACCCTGACCGCCGTGGTCACCTCCATGAGCGAGGAGCAGTTCCACGAGGAAGCCGAGGGCTACGGCGTGCTCATGCCCCTGCCCACGACTCCCGGCGCACAAGACGGCGTGGAGCTCGCCAAGAGGATGTCCGGTATCTAGATTTGCGGACGAATGAATTGAAGAGGCCCTCCCGGAACATCCCGGGAGGGCCTTTTGCCGTATTCGTCGCCGGGCAAAGGGCGAGCCCTTTACACTCCCATTGTCACCTTTGGCCGTCGGAGACGCCTGCCCGGCGAGGGCCCGCCGGAGGCGAAGTCACCCGATAAGTAGAAGCCCCGGTCTCGGGGGCATGAGACCGGGGACTTCATTATGGAGGAGGTAAGGTAGGGTGTGACGTTTGGTTATCTAGGCGGGTTCGTAGTAGCACCGTTTGGGCGAGACCACGCATCCCTCTTCTTTCAGGGCCTTGATGGCCTTGGAAACTTCCTTGCTGTCCACGCCGAGCTCCTTGGCGATGTCGCCCGGGCGCACGGGCTTGCCGGCCGCCCGCATGGCTTTGAGAACCGTATCTTTCATCAAAAAACTCCCGTTGTTTGTGTTGGTAATAGGAATCATTCCCGACAAAAGGGTCTTTGTCAACACAAAATCGGCACTGTTGCCAACCGGGGACTGAAAAGGTAGAAATACGGCATGGCCCCGGCCTCCGCCGGACATATTCCATCCCATTGCCCAGGAGTCCCATGGCCGAACCCGCCACCATGTCCCCACAGGAGTTGCTCGACGAGATCGAGCGCCTGCGCGCCGAACTTGCGCGATGCCACGAACGCGATGCCGCCCAGCGGGCCGCGGACGAGGGCGCATGCGGCGCGGCGCTGGAAATGGAGATCGAGCAGCTGCGCGAGGCCCGCGAGACCGTGGGCGTGGTCAACGTCATTGTCGAGAACTCTCCGGCCGTGGTCTTCCGGCGGCTGGCCGACGACACTCACCGGTTGGTCTACATCTCTGAAAACCTGAGCCAATGGGGCTTTTCCGCCGCCGACTTCCTGTCCGGGCGCAAGGGATTCGACGACCTTCTTCATCCGGACGACCGGGAGCGGGTGATCGCCGAGATCGACCAGTGCCGGCTGGAGGAAATCGAGGAGTATGCCCAAGAGTACCGGATCATCACGGCGGACGGCGAGGTCCGCTGGGTCTCGGACGAGACTTCGGTGGTCACGGACGCGGACGGACGGCGGATTTACAATCAGGGCGTGCTGGTGGACGTCACCGCGAGCAAGCGGGCCCGGGAGGCCCTGGAGGCCAGTGAATTCAAGTTCCGCCGGACCATCGAGGGCGCGGCCGAGGGCTATCTGCTCATGGACCGCGACCTGGTCATCCGCGAGGTAAACGACGCATACTGCCGCATGCTCGGCTACGAACGCGAGGAACTGGTCGGGCGGCGGCCCCACGACTTCGCCACCCTGGACTACCAGCGCTTTCTCGAGTCCGGCGCCGAACGGCTGCGCGGCAAGGCCGTCCGGCGCTTCGAGGGCACCATGGTCCACCGCGACGGGCACGAGGTCCCGGTGTTGGTCAACGCCAACACCCTGCTCGACGAGAGCGGCGGGTTTTTGGGCAACGTGGCCTTCGTGGCCGACCTGACCGAGCAGAAAAAGGCCCTGAACCTGGCCGCCGAGGTCCAGAAGAGCCTGCTGCCGCGCCGGGCGCCGCGCATCCCCGGCCTGGATGTGGCCGGACGGTCCGTGCCCAGCGAACTCACGGGCGGCGACTATTTCGACTATTTCGAGCCAGTGGATCCGGACCGCCCGGTCCTGTCCGTGGCCGTGGGCGACATCTCGGGCCACGGCGTGGACGCGGCCCTGCTCATGACCACGGCCCGGGGCTTTTTACGCATGCGCGCGGGTCAGCCGGGCAGTCCCGGCCAGATCGTCACCGAGATGAACCGCCACCTGGCCGAGGACCTGTACGGCTCGGGCCGGTTCATGACCCTGTTCTACCTGAGCCTGGACGCGACCGCGGGCAAGGCCGCCTGGGTCCGCGCGGGCCACGATCCGGCCCTGATCTATTGCCCGGTGCACGACACCTTCACCGAGCTGGGTGTCGACGCCGGGCTGCCCCTCGGGGTGGAGCGCGAGCGGTGCTACAACGAGGAATACGGCGACCTGCTGTCCGGCCAGCTGGTCGCCATCGGCACGGACGGCATCTGGGAGGCGCGGCGTCCGGGCGGCGAGATGTTCGGCAAGGAGCGGTTCAAGACGGTCCTGCGCCGACACGCCATGGCTTCGGCCCGGGAGGTCGTGGACGCGGTTTTCGACGCGGTCCGGGAGCACTCGGGCGGGGCCAAGCTCGAGGACGACGTCACCCTGGTGGTCATCAAGTTCGGAGCCGATGCATGAGGCTGGCGCGCGCGGCCCTGCTGGCCTGCCTGATCGCGGCCGCGTCCCTGGCCCCGGTCCGCGCGGCCGAGCTGGCGCGGGTCCAGAAACCGTGGAAGGGCGACCTGCCCGAGATCATCGCGGACCACCGGCCCATCCGCGTGCTGGTGGTCTACAACCGGACCAATTTCTTCATGAAGGAAGGAGCCATGCGCGGGCTAGAGGCGGACATGATGAGCGCCTACGAGAAGCACCTGGCCACGGTCTACGACAAGGAGCTTGTCCGGCTGGTGTTCGTGCCCGTGACGGTCAAGGAACTGTTTCCGGCCCTGCTCGACGGGCGGGGAGACATCGCGGCCGCGGCCCTGACCGTGACCGAGGAGCGCAGCCGCCAGGCGGCCTTCGCCGATCCCTACCGCACCGGAATCAGCGAGATCGTGGTCGGCGGGCCAGGGAGTCCGGCCCTGGCCTCGGCCGAAGACCTGTCGGGCCGCAAGGCGTCCGTGCTGGCCGGTTCTAGCTACGCCGAGCACCTGGCCGACCTGAACGCGCGGCTCAAAAAGCAGCGGCGAAAACAGGTGCGCATCGTCAACGCGGACCCGTATCTGGCCACCGAGGACCTGCTGGAAATGGCCGCTCGGGGCATGGTTCCCTACACCGTGGCCGACCGGTTCCTGGCCGAGCTGTGGCAAAAGGTCTATCCGAATCTTCGGCTCTACCCGGACGCGGCCGTGCATACGGACGGCAAGCTGGCCTGGGCCGTACGCAAGGACTGCCCCGAACTGCGCAAGAGCCTGTCCGGGTTCGCGGCCACCGTGCGCCAGGGCACCCTGCTCGGGAACATGTTCTTCAAACGCTACTACGAGAACGACGACTTCGTCTCCGACCCGACCACCCGGGTGGAGATCGGCAAGCTCAGGCCCATGGCCAGGCTTTTTCAAAAATACGCCGGGATGTACGACTTCGACTGGCTGAAGATCGCGGCCATGGCCTACCAGGAGTCGCGCTTCGACATGAACCGCAAGAGCTCCGCGGGCGCGGTGGGGGTCATGCAGATCAAACCGTCCACCGCGGCCGGGCCGCAGGTGGGCATCGAGGACGTCGCGACCCTGGACGGGAACATCCATGCCGGGGTCAAATATCTGCGCTACCTGGTGGACAACTATTTCTCCGACGTGGACCCGACGGCCAGGATGGACTTCGCCCTGGCCGCCTACAACGCGGGTCCGAACCGGATCATCCAGGTGCGCAGGCGGGCCGAAGAAATGGGCCTCGATCCCAGGCGGTGGTTCGGTAACTGCGAGTGGGCCGCGTTCGACCTTATCGGCCGGGAGACCACGGGATACGTGGCCCACGTGCAGATGTACTACGCCGCCTACAAGGGGACGGAGGAGATCCTGCTCAAGCGGCGCGAAGCCATGTGACGGGGCGCGACCCCAGACCCTGGGCGGCCGGGCCGTCCGGGAGCGGGAACATCGTCCGAACCGGATCAGTGCCTGGGGCGGGGAGCGCGCGGCTTGGCTTCGTTGACCTTCAGAGGCCGCCCGGACATCTCGTAGCCGTCCAGGGCCTCGATGGCCGCAGCCGCGTCCGCGTCCTCCATTTCCACGAAGCCGAACCCTCGGAAGCGTCCGGTCTCATGGTCCTGGATGAGTTTCACGGCCGAGACGTTGCCGTATTCTCCGAACAGGTCGCGCATGTCGTTTTCGGATGCGCTGAAGGGGATGTTGCCGACGTAGATACTTTTCATGGCGATGAGGCTCCAACAAGATTGATCCTGGTAGCGGGGGAAGGATTTGAACCTCCGACCTTCGGGTTATGAGCCCGACGAGCTGCCTGACTGCTCCACCCCGCGCCACTTCCGACACCCGCTCGCTGCGCGCGCCCACACCACCGAAGGCGAACACGCGGTTACAGGATTACTCAAACCATTATAACGTGTTGCACTTTTCGTCAACAGGGGGTCGACGATTTGTTTCGCCCGGGACGGGCTCGGGTCGGAAAGCCTGTCGGGACGGGGCTCGGCGGGCCGGGAGCCACGGTCGGAACCGGACCGGCGTCCGGTGCGGAGGGCTCGCTTACGGGGTGCTTGCCGATGCCGGTTCATCGCTTTCTCCGGCGCAGATGTCGATTATCCTGATCGTCGGGTTGGAAAAGGCGAAGGTCTTGTATTTGGGGTGGATCTCCACATACGGATACCGAAACAGCCTTTCATACGCCCGATGCCTTCGGTATACCGCCTCGTTCCGGTCCTTGTCGCATTGCAGCCCGTAATAATATCTGTCGTACTCCATGCTGCTGGTGACGATATGGCAAATGCCGTTGTTTCTTGCTTCGGTTATGTCGATATCCGCTGCGGATTCGATGAACTCCTCATCGTCATAGCGGGGCAAGGCGTATGTTTCATAAACATATCCGCCGTCGAGCCTTTTTATGTACTCACTCGCCACAAGGCGGGTGTCGTCAACGAGGTTGGCGACAAGGCGTGCGCTTTCGTAGGCGGGAATCAGGCAGAGGAAGAACGCGGCGACAAGCAGCAAGGCGTAGCCCGGCAGTGTGCCCGTGGAAGGGGAGAGCAGGCGGTACGCTCTTTCTATGCCGAGCCATCCCATGATGATGAGCATCGGCACGATCGGGATCATGTAGCGCATGAAATCCGGGGCCGGTTTCAGCGGGGATATCTCGTGGGCGGCATAGAAGATGATAATGCACAACAGCAGCAGTTTTTCCATCAGGGATGATCTGTTCCATCCATACATCGAAACAAGGAGTCCCAAAGTGCAAATGGCCGTTGCGGCAAGCGTCATCCCGGGTGTCAGGCTGTTCTTGAAATGGAACAGGAACATGAAATCCCATGGATAAAAATGGATGCTGTGGCCGGTCTGGATATGGGCCATCTCGTGCGAAATGCCTTTGTATGCCTTCGCCGCATTGATGAAGATGTTGTAGTTGATCACCAGAAACGTCATGGCCGAGATGGCCAGGGATGCGGCGATCTTCTTCGCGTACCAACTCTTTTGGATGCTTCTGTCGATAAAGGGAATGAGTAAAAGCACAATAAGAAAGAGCGCTGATTTGTATTGCGAGGAAAGCGCCAGCCCATAAGACAGGCCGAATAACATTGCTGGCAGGCCCTTTTTTGTCTCCACCGCCTTGATAAGAAAAACCAATGAAAACAAAAACGGCGCCGTGAAGTACACATCCTCTTTAAGATAATGGGAATGGACCACGAGTATGGGCGAAACGGATACGGAAAGGCTTGCCGGCAGGGCGAATGAGACCGGCAACAGAGTCCGCGCAATGAAAAAGGCGGCGAGCACGATGCACGCGCCCATGAAGGCCGATACGGTTCTCCCGGTGACCGCAAGCTCTTGCTCGTTGTCGCATTTCGTTATCTTTTTAATGGCCTTGGACAGTTTCAGCATGAACGTCGGATGCATGAAATCCTGGGTGCCGATCTTTATGAATCTGACTTTCTTGGGCTCGTCGCGGTGGAGGTGATAGTCAAAATCGTTGTTGTACAGATTCAGAGCGAGGCTGAATATAAATAGCGAGATGACAAGGAATACCGTCGTTGTCTTGTTCATGGCCTACTGCCGTCAATGGTATAATGCATTGCTATAGGAACTGTATTGTTTTGATTGTGCCGCGCATAATTCGAATTTGCATCCGTGAATGCCGGGCATTTCACATCCATAAATATGATTCATGTACGCATATCTATCGTGCTATCTGGAATGGCATGGTTTTCCCAATGCGGATATCGTTGCCGTGGATTAGCATGGCGGTAAGTATTCGTCTATGTTTTGTTGGGAAAAGGTGAGTGCCCGGTGAGGGGTTTGGGCCGTCGGCCACCGGGTTGGGGCAGGGCGGACCACCTGACGCGCCCCTTCGCTTCCGACTCGCGTCCCGCGCTCGAGAAGCCTCCCGGAAAGCGGCCCGCCGAGCCGGGAGGCAGGGGCCATAGTTCTTGAAAAAAGGCGTGAATTTCCTTACACCGTGTACATCCCGAAAACAGATTGGAGGGGAACTCATGAAGATACTTGTTGTCGGTTCCGGAGGCCGGGAGCACGCCCTGTGCTGGAAGCTCGCCCAGAACCCGAATGTGGAGACCATCCTGTGCGCCCCGGGCAACGGCGGCACCGCCCAGGTGGGCACGAATATACCGGTCAAGGACGACGACATCCCGGGCCTGGTCGCCCTGGCCCGGTCCGAGGAAGTGGACCTGGTGGTGGCCGGACCCGAGCTGCCCCTGGTGCTCGGCCTGGAAAACGCGCTGCGCCAGGAGGGCATCCCCTGCTTCGGGCCCAACGCGTTCGCCGCCAATCTCGAAGGATCCAAGGCGTTCTCCAAGAACGTCATGGCCGAGGCGGGCGTGCCCACCGCGCCGTTTCGGGTCTTCGACGAGTACGAGGACGCCGTGGCCTTCATCAAGGAGAAGGGCGCGCCCCTCGTGGTCAAGGCCGACGGCCTGGCCGCGGGCAAGGGCGTGGTTGTGGCCGCCACCGAAGAGGAGGCGCTCGAGGCCGTGGAGCAGATGATGGTCAAGAAGGCCTTCGGCTCGGCCGGGGACCGCGTGGTCGTCGAGGAGACACTCAAGGGCGAGGAAGCCTCGTTCTTGTGCTTCTGCGACGGCGTCAACTACGCCATGCTCCCGTCCAGTCAGGACCACAAGGCCGCCTTTGATGGCGACACCGGCCCCAACACCGGCGGCATGGGCGCCTATTCCCCGGCCCCGATCCTGCCCAAGGAAAAATACGCCGAGACCGCCGAGCTGTGCATCAAGCCGATCCTGCGCCACCTGGCCGCCAAGGGCGAGCCGTTCAAGGGCGTGCTCTACGCCGGGCTGATGTACACCGAAAACGGTCCCAGCGTGCTCGAATACAACGTCCGCTTCGGCGACCCCGAATGCCAGCCCCTGCTCATGCGCCTGGAAACCGACCTGCTGGAGATCATGTTCGCCTGCATCGACGGCAAGCTCGACCAGATCGAGGTCGTCTCCACCCCGCAGACCGCCTGCGGCGTGGTCATGGCCGCCAAGGGCTACCCTGGTTCCTACCCCAAGGGCATGGAGATCACCGGGCTCGACGAGGCCGACGCCATGGAAGGGATCAAGGTCTTCCAGGCGGGCACCAAGGTCGAGGACGGCAAGATCGTTTCCTCGGGCGGCCGCGTGCTCTGCGTCACCGCGCTGGGCGACGACCTCGCCGAGGCCCGCAAGAAAGCCTACGCGGCCGTGGACAAGGTCCATTTCGAAAACAGCTTCTACCGCCGCGACATCGCCGACAAGGGCCTCAAGCGGAGCAAATAGTTTGCCTTCGGCGACCAGGGGGAAACCTTTTGAAAAAGGTTTCCCCCTGGACCCCCTTCCCAAACTTTTTGGCGCTGCACCGCCAGGGAAGGAGGAGCGAAGCGGATGTCCATCAGGGCGGCGCAGAGGTGCGAGCCCGGTAATATTTCTATTTAACAAGACGCCTTCCGGCCACCAACCTCTCACGAAGCGACTCAAAAAGTTTAGGAAGGGAGAGGGGATGGGGGGTCCGGGGGAAGGGGAGAGGGGAAGCCCTTTTCAAAGGGTTCCCCTCTCCCCTTCCCCGGCCGCCGGAGGCGCACCCAAGGAGCGCGTAATGCCGCAGGTTGTGATTTTCATGGGGTCCCTTTCGGACGAGGAGAAGATGCGTCCGTGTTCGGACCTGCTCAAGGAATTGGGCGTGGACCACGTGTTCACGGTTTCGTCCGCCCACCGCACGCCGGAGCGCACGGCGCGGTTGGTGGAGGAGTACGAGGCCGACGGGGCCCAGGTGTTCATCTGCGCGGCGGGCCTGGCCGCGCATCTGGCCGGGGCCGTGGCTGCCAAGACCATCCGGCCGGTGCTGGGCGTGCCGCTGACCGCCTCGCCCCTGGGCGGCATGGACGCGCTCCTGGCCACATTGCAGATGCCTCCGGGCTTTCCGGTGGGCACCCTGGCCCTGGACAAGGTCGGGGCCAAGAACGCGGCCTGGCTGGCGGCGCAGATCATCGCCCTGCACGATGAGGCGGTGGCCGAAAAGATCAGAGCCGCACGCCAGGGCTTCAAGGACTCGGTGGAAAAGGCCGCGGCCAGCCTGTAGCCGGATTTCCGGGCCGTTTTTCGTGCCCCGCAGAGGGGACCGCGCCGGAGATTGCGCGGTTTTGCCGCACGGATCGTCCGGGGATTACCGGTGCAGGGCGGCCCGCGTCTTGCCCGGTCTCGGGCTTTCGCGTAATTATCCGGATCAGGTACCATGACGACACCCACGAAACAGAGCAGCGCCGGAAACGGGGCGCCCGAATTCCGGTCCGGCAAGGCCTCCAGGCGGTTTGTCCGCAACCTGGTCTGGGTCCTGGTCATCGGCGGCCTGTTCCTGGGCGGCCAGGGTGTGCGTTATTACCTGAATTACCTGCAGCTTAAGACTATCCGGGCGCAGACCGAGAAGCTGTACCATTCGGTGCTCGGCCCGGACATCGGCGGCTCGCCCTTTGGACGGTTGCAGTTCGAGCACGGCAAGCTGATGGCGACCCGGCGCATCGGCCTGGACCCGCTGGGCGTGCTGGCGGCCTTGAGCAAGCCGGCCGGGGAGAGGGTGCGCGTGGACGGGGTCGGCCTGACCGGGACTTCTGGCCGGGTGCGCGGCTATTTCAGCGGCGACGAGGCCGGGTTCACGCAGTACATGGAGAAGCTGTCCGACGACGACCGCTACCTCTTTTCGGTCTACAAGGCCGACGAACTGGGCGGGGGCGTGTCCTTCAGCCTGAACGTGGAGCCGAAGTAGCATGGCCCGCAAGCACTGCACATATCCGTGGACCTGCTGGCCGCCCGCCTCGCAGCAGCGGCTGTTCAAGTTCATCCTGCTCGGCACGGCCGGACTGTGCTTCGCGGTCTTCGTGGGCGCGACCCTGTTCACCGGGGCGCTCGGCCAGGATATCGCGGCCGAGAAGGAGCAGTACGGCCTGGTGGTGCCGCTGGTCCGGGAGATCACCACCCTGCGGGCCGCCCAAGGGGATCTGGTCCAGTTCAGCCCGGAGGAGGCGGTCCGGCGCATTCTCGACGACCGCTCCCTGAACGACTACGTGGCCTCCCTGCGCGCCACGCGTATCGCGGAAGACCAGGA
Organism: Pseudodesulfovibrio hydrargyri; assembly: GCF_001874525.1. Classification (NCBI taxonomy): domain Bacteria; kingdom Pseudomonadati; phylum Thermodesulfobacteriota; class Desulfovibrionia; order Desulfovibrionales; family Desulfovibrionaceae; genus Pseudodesulfovibrio; species Pseudodesulfovibrio hydrargyri. The sequence continues at coordinate 1,074,360 of NZ_LKAQ01000004.1, forward strand.
TGGCGTGCAGGTGACCCTGAACGGCCTGACCCTGATCATGCTCACGGATTTTCTGCAGGACGTGCGCGACCGGGCCAGCCTGCAGGCCCCGGAGTTCGCCCTGACCCGCAACCCCGAGGAGCCTCGTCTGGCGGACGTGCACCTCGTGCTGGCGAGGTAGGGCATGGGCGCGCAACGCACCAGGTTCTCGTCCCTGCCCGGCCGCATCCTGGCCCGGATGGTGCTGATGATGCTTGGCCTGGCCATCGGCGTGGTCCTGTTCATGCCGTGGGACAAGATCTGGGCTTCGGCCCTGACCCGGCTGGACGAGAGCCTGCCAGGAGTGGGGTTGAGCTGGTCCGCCATCGACCGCGACGGACCGCTCGGCTTCCGGGTGCTCGACTTCAGGATATCCGTGGCCCAGACCCCGGGACGGCTCCATTTCGAGCACGCCTACGTGACCATGGGCTTCTCGCCCCTGGCCTCGGTCCGGCTGGACACGGGCGGGCCGCAGTGCCGCCTGGAGCTGTTCTCCAACGGGGTCTTCGACTTCGAGGGCGACATGGACCTGACCTACCTGCTCGGCAACAGCGACCTCAAGGGCGTGCTCCACGCCTCGGGCAGCCTGTTTCTGCCCGACGGGGCGCGGCTGCCCAAGAACGGCTGGGTGGACGTGCGCTCGGCCCAGCTGGTCCTGCCCGGCGACAAGGTGGTCGAGGACCTGGCCTTCACCGCCGAGATAGAGAACCGGGACATGGCCGTGCGCGACTTTTCCATGCGCCTGCCCCTGGCCTACAAGTCCACGGGCACAGCGGTCATCGATCCGGACGACCTCTTCCGCACCCGGTTCGACCTCAAGGGCGACATGACCGTGGGGCGGGACACGTTCCCCTACGAGCTGCACGGCACCCTGGCCGACGCCGTCTGGTAGGGAGCCGATCCCGTCGCAAACCGTCCGCCGGAGCATCGACATGAAGATCGCCGTCATCCACGAGAGCGCCGAAACCCTGCTGGCCGAATACGGCTCCCTTTTGACGGCCATGGTGTCCATGGGCCACGCGGTCAACGCGCTGGCCCCGGGCAGCGGCCCGGACGCGGCGGCCGGGTTCGAGGCGTTGGGCGCGGAATACGCCATGTATCCGCTGTCTTCGCGCGGCCTGACGCCTGTGGGCGACCTGGGCACGCTGCTCCATTTGAAACAGGTCCTGTACCGCGTCCGCCCGGACCTCATCCTGTCCATGGCCTCCAAGCCGGTAATCTACGGCTCTCTGGCCGCGCGCATGGCCTGGGTGGGCGAGGAGAAGACGGTCTTCGCCCTGGTGGACGGGCCGGGTTTCGCCTTCGGGGGAAACGGGCTCAAGGGGCGGCTGCTCGCCCGGCTGGCCAGGCCCATGTTCCGGGCCGGGTTCAGGTCCTGTGACGGCATCTGTTTCCGCTCGGCCGAGGCCGAGACCTTTTTCCGCGAGCTCGGCGTGCTCGGGCCCGAGGCCAGAACCGGGATCGTGGACCAGGCCGATACGGACGCGCGGGACCGGGCCGTTCTCGCCTTCTTGGGAATGATTCCGGCCGATTGATTATACAATCGGGTTGGCAGCGCCGCGCTCCATGGTGTATGCTTGAATCGCGTTCCCGCTTAAAGGACGCGATTTGACAGTGAAACACAAAGGAGCGGACTCATGAACATCTCCCGAATTCTCCTCCCCGTTGACGGGTCCCGACTGTCCGACGCCGCCGCCGACATGGCCATCGACCTGGCCGGAAGCGAGGCGACCGTCATCCTGCTGACCGTGCGCAGGACCGTGCCCACCGGTCTGGGCCAGCCCAACGCGGGCGAACTGCTCGAATACCTGAACCGGGGGGCCGAGGGGGTCATGACCCACTACCGGGCCAAGCTGACCAACGCCAACGTGGACTTCCTGGAACTGGTCGTCGGCGGCGACGTGGCCGAGGTCATCAGCAACGTGGCCGACAACGAGAAGTGCGACGTCATCATCATGGGCTCCAAGGGCAAGTCCGATCTCGAAGGGCTGTTCCTCGGCTCGGTCACCCACAAGGTCCTCCAGACCACGACCAAGCCCGTGCTGGTGGTCAAGTAGCCCCTGCCGGGGCCCTTGCCGCACCAGCCGACCGCAACCGATGCCGACCATGGAGACCGAAACCGTCCCCTTTTTCCGGGCCCGGGCAGGACGCCTGGCCCGGTGTCTGGCCCTGTGCCTGCTGGCCCTGGCCGCGGCCGGGCCGGTTGCGGCCCAGGAGCGCGTGGTCGTGGTCTCGGACACCTGGATGCCGTACAACGGCGCGCCGGGTTCCGCCCGCGAGGGGTATGCGGTGGAGATGCTGCGGGCCGTGTTCGAGCGGCGCGGGTTCGCGGTGGAGTACCGCAGGCTGCCACGCAAGCGGGCGGTCAGCGATGTGCGCTCGGGCCAGGCCGACATCCTCATCGGCGTGACCCGGGACGAGCTGCCCGACTTCGTCTTCCCCGAGACCTCCCTGGGGCAAAGCGAACTGTGCTTCTTCACCCTGGACCCCGGCTGGCGCTTCACCGGGCCGGAGTCCCTGAGCGGCGTGGTCACCGGCTACGTCCAGGGACACGACTACCCCCGATGGTTCTTGGACGACGTCAGGCGCCACCCGGAGCGGTTCCATGGCCTGCACGGCGAAGACGCCAGCGTGCGCCTGCTGGCCATGCTCGCCGAAGGGCGGGTCCAGGCCATCCCGGGCAGCCGGGCCGTGATCGGCTACTACGCGCAGCGGGCGGACCTGCTGGACCGGGTCCTTCTGGCCGGGTGCAGCAAGGCGGACGCCCGCGAGCTGTTCTTCGGCCTGTCCCCGGCCAACACGGACCGGTCCAGGATCCTGGCCGATATCCTGGACAAGGGCATGTATACCCTGCGCAACACCGGCCAGCTCAACCACCTGCTCATCAAGTACGGGCTCAAGGACTGGGCCGGGGGCGGCCCGGGGCCGACCGGGCCGAGCCGCGATTGACAACGCCCGGATATGGCAATACTTCCCTGAATTATTCCAGGTGGTTTTTCGGCCGCCGGAAGTGAATTCAATCCTGTATCCTTTCGCGAGTCCGCCATGTCCGTCACGGTAATGTTCGTCGTCCTCTGCGCGGCCCTGCTGCACGCCACCTGGAATTTCTTCGTCAAGAGCACGGCGGACAAGCACGCGGGCATGACCGGCGTGGTCCTCGGCCACGTGCCCTTCGGCGTGGCGGCGGTGATCCTCTCCCCGCTGCCTGATCCGGCCTGTCTGTCGTACATCCTGATCGGCGCGCTACTCCACGTGGGCTACCAGCTCTTTCTGCTCAACTCCTATCGCTTCGGCGACCTGAGCCACGTCTACCCGCTGGCGCGCGGGTTCGCGCCCCTGGCCGTGGCCGGTGTCTCGGCCGCGTTTCTTGGTGAATCCCTGTCCGGGGTGGAGCTGGTCGCCGTGCTGGCCATCGCGGCCGGGATCATGAGCCTGGCCCTGACCCGGCGCACCGACGGCATGCGCAACGGCCGGGCCGCGCTTCTGGCGCTCGGCACCGGCGCGTTCATCGCGGCCTACTCCCTGGTGGACGGCCACGGCGCGCGGCTGGCGGGCACCGCGCTCGGCTTCTACGGCTCCCTGACCATCCTCAACGGCCTGGTCCTGGCCGGATACATGCGCCTGACCCGGCCCGGCCTGGTGACCGCCTCCCTGACCCGGAACCTGCGCTTCACCCTGGCGGGCGGGGCGGCCTCGTTCACGGCCTACGCCCTGGTCACCTGGGCCTTCACCATGGCCCCCATCCCGCTGGTCACGGCCCTGCGCGAAACCAGTATCATCTTCGCCCTGCTTTTCGGCGTGTTCGGCCTCAAGGAGGGCCTCAACCTGACCAAGGTTCTGGCCACGGGCTGCACTCTGTTCGGGGCCTGCCTGCTGCGTTTCGGCCGGTAGCCGCCCGAAGCCGGTTTTTCACCCGAAAATGGCGTCTTTTCCCTCGTCCGTAACAAATTGAGGGACATTTTTATTGATAGCGGGCCCGGAAAGCGGGTAAACATCTAGGCATATCATCTCGAAAGCACCGGCATGGCCGTTTCGGCCCGAGGCCGCGCCCAGGAGGACGGCCCGTTGCTCCAACATCATAACCGGAGGAGTCTTATGAGTATCCCTGTTTTCAACTGCAAAAACGCGGACGACGTGATGAAGGCGGTCAAGGACTATAACGTCAGCTTCATCCAGTACTGGTTCGTGGACATCCTCGGCACCCTGAAGAGCTTCCAGATCACCCCGAGCGAGCTCGAGGCCTCCTTTGAGGAGGGCATGGGCTTCGACGGCTCGTCCATCCTCGGCTTCTGCCGCATCGACGAATCCGACATGGTCGCCATGCCCGATCCGACCACCTTCCAGATCTGCTCCTGGCGACCCTCGGAAAAGCCCGTGGCCCGCATGTTCTGCGACGTGGTCAACCCGGACGGCTCCCCGTTCGAGGCCGACTCCCGCTTCGTGCTCAAGAAGGTCATGGCCCAGGCCGCTGAGAAGGGCTATACCTTCTATGTCGGCCCCGAACTTGAATTTTTCCTGTTCGCCGATGACCAGGACACCGAGACCCTGGACGCGGGCGGCTATTTCGACGCGCCGCCGCTGGACCTGGGCAACAACATCCGCCGCGACATCATCTTCGCCCTGGGCGCCATGGGCATCCAGGTGGAGTACTCCCACCACGAGGTCGCCCCGTCCCAGCACGAGATCGACCTGCGCTACCAGGAAGGCATGAAGATGGCCGACACGGCCATGACCTACCGCGTGGTGGTCAAGGAGACCGCCCGCAAGTTCGGCTGCTACGCCACGTTCATGCCCAAGCCCATCTTCGGCGAGAACGGCTCGGGCATGCACGTCCACCAGTCCCTGTTCAAGAACGGGCGCAACGTCTTCTACGACGCCAACGACGAGTACCATCTGTCCAGCGAGGGCAAGGCCTACATCGCGGGCATCCTCAAGCACGCCCCGGAGTTCGTCTGCGTGACCAACCAGTGGGTCAACTCCTACAAGCGGCTGGTGCCCGGCTACGAGGCCCCGGTGTACATCGCCTGGGCGCGGCGCAACCGCTCGGCCCTGGTGCGCGTGCCCATGTACAAGCCCGGCAAGGAGAACGCCACCCGCATGGAGCTGCGCTGCCCGGACCCGGCCGCCAACCCCTACCTGGCCTTCGCTGTCCAGTTGGCCGCCGGCCTCAAGGGCATCGAGGAAAACTACACCCTGGCCGATCCGATCGAAGAGGATATCTTCGCCATGAACGACCGCCAGCTCAAGCGCAACCGGATCAAGGCGTTGCCCGGCTCCCTGTACGAGGCGGCCATGAACCTGCAGAAGTCCACCTTCATGAGGGATGTCCTGGGCGAGCACCTGCACACCGCCCTGGTCGAGAACAAGATCGCCGAGTGGGACGAATACCGCACCCAGGTCACCGAGTATGAATTGGACAAGTATCTGCCGATACTTTAGGGCGCTCAAGCAACAACAAAAAGGGCCCGCTGCCGATGCAGCGGGCCCTTTTTTGTTGTGCTTTCGCGCAGGGGGGGCGGCTTGCGATAGCGGGCCATCTGCACATTTTCCGAGGGCCCGCCTGATCCTCACGTACAGGGGGTACGCTGCGGTCAGGCGAACCCTCGAAAAATGCACAGCTGACCCACTCTCCCAAGCCTATCCATAGCGCGGCAAGAGAGCCGTTGTCGGGTGCTGCGCACCCGAGTCGCTCCAGGGGGAGAGGGGCGTTCGCACGGGCTTGCCGAAGGCACACAAAAAGCTTTGAAGGGGAGCCCAGAGGGGAAACTTTCTCGAAAGTTTCCCCTCTGGCCGATCGCTGCTGTCCTCATCCGTAGGGCTCGAAGACTCGCCAACGGCTGTAGGCCCGGAAGCATTCTTCCTCCCCTGTCAAGTTGCTTTTTTATGCTTATCGGGTGCTTTTGGGCGTCATTCTTGGACAAAACAGGGTGTTGGTCAAAACCGGGGGTATGCTGGTTGGGATTCCCGGGGACGGGCCTCGGGGGCGAAACCTGGAGGTTGCCATGGCAGCACCATATACCTGTGACGTGAGGCGCGGCCCGGACGGGCGCATTGTGGAGAAAACCGAGACGGTCAGGGGGCGCAAGTCCACCTGGACCTATGCCTATGACGGCGGCGGGCGGCTGGCCGAGGCCAAGCTGGACGGGCGGCTGATCTGCCAGTGCTGGTACGACCGCGAGGGCCGTCGGGTGCGGGATTATCTGCCCGCCACGGCTGGGGCCAATTACCGCGACTACCAGTACACCCCGGACAACCGGCTGATGCGCGCGGGGGGCGGGCAGTATTCGCACGACGAGCGCGGGTTCCGCTCCATCTGGTCGGACAAGGGCGTGTACACCCTGTACGAGTACAGCCCGGACTATCGGTTGCTCAAGGCCGAGGAAGAGGACCGCGACAAGGCCTTCACCTTTGCCCACGACGAGGACGGGCAACGCGTGGCCAAGTACCGGAACGGCCAACTCGTCGAGGCCTACCAGTGGCTCGACTTCGTGCGCCTGGCCGCGTTTTATGACGGGCGGCATCAATACGAATTCGCCTACCGCGACGGGGAGCGCACGCCCTTCGCCATGCGCCGCGACGACGGCACCGTGGCCGGGCTGTTCTACGACCAGGTCGGCTCCCTGCGCGTGGTTGCCGACGTGGACGACAACGTGATAAAGGAAGTGCTGTACGACCCGTTCGGCGGCATCATCGAGGACACCAACCCGGACCTGCGCCTGCCCATCGGCTTCGCGGGCGGCCTGCACGACCGGGACCTGGGCTTTGCCCGCTTCGGCTGGCGGGATTACGACGTCAGGACCGGCAGGTGGACCGCGCCGGACCCGCTGGGCGACAAGGGCGGCGACCTGGACTGGTACGGGTACTGTCTGGATGACCCGGTGAACGGGGTTGATCCGATGGGGTTGGAAGGTGGATTTCGTTTCGGAAAGCGCGAACTGGACATGCCAGGCGGAAAGCTCTTAAGGGGCTTTGGCCCGGCACAAGCTGCGACCGCACTCGGCATGCTGAACCCGGCGACGTTTCCTTTGGCAAGGCAGATGATGAAGGGGGCAAAGCGCCTGGACGATAAGAACAACGTGGAGCTCGTTCATGAACAGGGGTTTTATGAAGATGGCACAGGGGACAACATCGGGCTGGGTCAGGATGGTAAAATGGATGGAGAAGACATCAACCGATACAAGTTGGAAGACAAAGTGTACGACGACAAAAGAATGAGGCGCGCTGAAACGAGCACTCCTCTTGGAAAGTACAATGCCTGCGGCATCGGCGGGGAGAAGAACAATTGCCAGGATTATGCGGACAGGCTTAGAGATCGATACGAATTACTCAATCGCGGAGACAAGATGCGATAACAAAGTAGTGGGCTGGAAAGAAGGCTTTCCGGCCCATTTTTGGAGATGTCGTGAAAAAAGTACTCGTCATATTGATGGTGTTATCCGCCGGTGGTGTCTATTTCTATAACACCAACTGGTTTCAGGCGTTTTTTCGCAATGAAACATTTTACGAAACCATAGCGGACGTGCCGTTTGATGTCCTCAAGAAAGGGGAACGAATTTCTATCCCCCTCAAATACAAATATGACACCTGCTATGATGTCGCGGTTGCCGTCCCTGGGCGGGAACTGTCGGATTCCAGGGCAACCGGGGAAGGCCGACTTAAGTATCAGTTCGTATCCGATGGAGAAATACTTGCCAGTGGTGTAACCCAGCCCGTCGTTCGGCGCGGGTGGGGGGGAGACGATGATGTTTCCATACGTCCGTTGATGGTGTTTGATCTGCCGTTTCCGGAAGCTCCCGGGGATGTAATCTTGCAGCTTGAAGTGGTGGAACCCTTTGGGTTCATGCAAGAATACGAGGGGCATACCGCTATCGTCATCAACCCCGATTACACTCCGAAGTTCGACAAATGTTATCATGAGGACCTGCGGATAGATCAAGTGAAATAGCCTTACCCCGAGTCTGCACCTGCCCATCGGCTTCGCGGGCGGCCTGCACGACCGGGACCTGGGCTTCGTCCGCTTCGGCTGGCGGGACTACGACATCAGGACCGGCAGATGGACAGTCCACTTTCTCTTAGGAGGATGAGCCCGTCCAGCAGAGCACGATTTTGACCACGAAAAAGCCCCCACACGTGTGCGGCGGGGGGCTTTGTTCACTTTAAGGCGGGTTGTTATTTCGAGAACGCTTCGGAAACGGACCGCACCACGGTCTGGATGTTTTCCGGGGTGGCCGGGGTCTCGCCTTTCTTGAAGCCGAGGCCGTCGAGCTGGATGTGTTCGAACCCGGTGAAGCCCGCCTCCTCCAGGGTCCTGCGGGCGCAGTTCAGGGGACAGCCGTCGATGGCCACCACCTTTTGCGCCGCCTCGGTGGACTTGACGATGCCGGACACCCGGCCGCCGATGCCGGCCAGGCAGAACATCTTGGCCGTTCCCTCCCGGGACACGGACCGGGCGGCCTGGTCCGCCACCTCGCCGACGTCCGCCGCGCCGGAGCAGGAGAACACGAATTTCGGGGCCGCCTGACACGAGCAACCGCAATCTGACATGATGCCTTCCTCCTTGGTATGCGGCTACTTCAGCCAGCCGAGAACGTCTTTCTTGGACGGGGCCTTGCCGACCACCTTGACCTCGCCGTCGATGACCACCGCCGGGGTGGAGAAGACGCCGTACTTGGCAATTTCCTGGAAATCCTTGACCTTTTCGATGTCCGCCGCGATGCCCGCTTCGGCAACGGCGTCGCGCACGGTCTTTTCGGCCTGTTCACACTTGGGGCAGCCGGGGCCCATGACCAGAATCTTCATGCTAAACTCCTGTTGTATCGGTTAGATGATAGTGTTGAAAAGATAGCCGACGATGAGAATGCCGCAGCCGACCACCCCGATGAAGGCGGCGATGAGCCTGGGCTTGAGGACCTTGCGCAGGATGACCATCTCCGGGAAGGACAGGGCGATGACGGACATCATGAAGGCCAGGGTGGTGCCGAGCGCCGCGCCCTTGCCGAGCAGGGCCTCGACCACCGGGATGATCCCCGCCGCGTTGGTGTACATGGGGATGCCGAGCAGCACGGACAGGGGCACGGACCACCACGCCTCGCTGCCCATGATCACGGCCAACTGGCCTTCGGGCACGTAGCCGTGGATGGCCGCGCCCGCCGCAATGCCCAGGACCACGAACTTCCAGACCCGGCCCACGATGTCGCGCACGGATTCGAGCGCATAGATGAAACGGTCCCTCCAGGTCATGTGCGGTTCTTCGGCCGCCTCGCCCGCACGGATCTCGCGCACCCAGTCCTCGACGTACTGCTCCAGCCGCATGCGGCCCATGACCCAGCCCGCGACCACGGCGATACCGATGCCGGTGGCGAAGTACAGGGCCGCGACCTTCCAGCCGAGCAGCCCGTAGAGCAGGACCAGGGCGATCTCGTTGACCATGGGCGCGGCGATGAGGAAGGAGAAGGTCACGCCCAGCGGGATGCCCGCGGTCATGAACCCGATGAACAGGGGCACGGCCGAGCAGGAGCAAAAGGGCGTGACCACGCCAAGCCCGGCGGCCAGCACGTTGCCCGCCGATTCCCGCTTCCCGGCCAGGAAGGCGCGGGTCCAATTGACGGTCACGAACGAGCGCAGGATGCCCACGCCGTAGACCACCAGCAGCAGGAGCATGAGCACCTTGGGCGTGTCGTAGACGAAGAACTGCACGGCCGACCCCAGGTGGCTTGCCGGATCGAGCCCCAGCAGCCCGTAGGCGAACCACTCGGAAAAGGGCAGCAGTTGCAGGTAGAGGAAATACCAGGCGGCCACGGCCAGGGCCTGCAGGAGCAGGATGCGCCCGACCCCGGCCTCGTCTTTGACGGCCTTGGGAGCGCCGCCGTTGCAGGCGCAGGAGATGTTGTTCTGTTCAGACATGCTTACCTCGTTTGGCGAATCAGCCAAGTGTTTTCCCAAAAAAATATCCAACACCGCCCAGGGGATTCCCTGTTCTCTTACTTCCCCTTGGCCTCAATCACGGACTCGATGCAGTGGAAGAAGTTGATCACGCAGGGCACGCGCAGCCGGTAGTAGATGTTCTTGCCGCGCCGCTCGTCCTCGACGATGCCCGCATTCTTGAGTACGGCAAGGTGCTTGGACACGGTGGACATGTCCGCCCCGACCAGGTCGCGCAGGTCGCAAACGCACCGCTCGCCGCGCGACAATTCGTCGATCATCATCAGTCTCGACGGATGGGCCATGGCCTTGACCACCTTGGCCCGCTCCTCGAAACGGTCGGCCAATACGATTTCCTGCACCACGCGTACCTCCACGGTCTACAGTTGGCAATATAGCCAAGCATTGGTCCAAGTCAAGTGCGGGAGGGTAAAAAAAGGGAAAAAGTCGCCCGGGCTCAGTCGCGGGGTTCGATGGAGGCCCGGCCGTGGCTGTAGGCCAGCCGGTGGGGTTCGTTGCGGACCACGTGGTCCAGGGCGGCGTTCATGGGCGTGAAGCTGGTGATGGCCCCGCCGTTGGTGGTCACGGTGACGAAGACCTTCTGGCCCGGCCGGGGATTGAAGTAGACCATGCCCTCGGCCCGTTTCTGCCAGCCGCCGGAAAAGGTCTTGCAGCCGCCGACAAAGGAGTCGGGCACATAGGGGGTGATGGCGTAGACCTTCTTGAAGGTCACGTTGTTGAGGGTGCCGTCGGCGTTGTGGGCCACGGCCAGAACCTTGGTCACGGTGGCGATGGCCTTGATCTCCGATTCCTGGGCCATCATGGACAGGTAGTCGGGGTCCTGCGCACGCGCGGGCAGGGCAAGAACCAGGAGCAACAGTATCGAGAGGAGGGTGCGGATTTTCATGGGTATTTCTGATTTCCGGGGGTAAGCGGCGGAAACGAAAGCACCCTAGCCCAGATGGGCGGCAGGCGCAACAATGTGCAACAGGCCCGGTGCACAAGGCTGGGGAATACCCGTGGGGCTTGCCTTTCCGGTGTTTCGGGATAATTTTATACCTCACAAGTATGGAATATAACCCCGGAGGCAACCATGGGAACGGTACAGGCGGTCAATATCAGCGACAGGAAAGGCGAGAAAAAGCATGAGGTCGAGGCGATCACGCTCATCGAGGATTACGGTGTGGAGTCTGATGCCCACGGCGGCAGCGGGCGGCAGGTCAGCCTGCTCGCGCTGGAGCGTATCGAGGACATGAAGAAGGCGCTCGAGACCCTCAAGGCGGGCGATTTCGCGGAGAACATCACCACCACGGGCGTGGCCGCGTCCGAGCTTGCGCCCGGCATGCGCCTGACCGTGGGCGAGGCCGAGCTCGAGATCACCCAGATCGGCAAGACCTGCCACCACGGGTGCGCCATCCGCAAGCAGGTGGGCTACTGCATCATGCCGAAGGAGGGCGTATTCGGCCGGGTTGTCCGGGGCGGGGTCGTCAGAAAGGGCGACCGCATCGCCATCGTCCGGGGCGCGTGACCGCCGGCGGTCCGTATCGACAAACCCCGCTGAATCCGTTAGCTTTCATGGTGACCCGGGAGGTCCCATGGAATACTTCGCCTCGGCGCAAAACATACAGTGGCTCATCTGGCTCGGCGTGGGCCTGGTCTTTGTCATCGCCGAACTGGCGGTGCCCGCGTTCATCGTGGTCTTTTTCGGCGTGGGCGCGTTCATCGCCGGGGGCACGGCCTTTTTCGGGGCCACGGTTCCGGTCCAGCTGGTGGTCTTCGGCGTCTCGTCCGTGGTCCTGCTCATCCTGTTCCGCAAGATGATGGCCGCCACCTTCACCGGCGAAAAGGCCGAAGACGAAAAGGAACCGAACGTCATCGGCCAGCAGGCCGAGGTCGTGGACGCCATCCGTCCTCCCCAACCCGGAAGAATCAAGTTCCAGGGCTCGTTCTGGAGCGCCCGGAGCGGCGAAGCCGTGGAGCCGGGCTCCATGGTCCGCATCGTCAAGCGTGACGAAAACGACCTGAACGCCTTTGTGGTGGAAAAGGAGCAATAGATATGGATCCCGCAACCATGACTTCCCTGATCACGGCCCTGGTGTTCGTCCTCCTGGTGGTCGTCCTGATCATCAAGACCGCCGTGGTCGTGCCGCAGAAAAGCCAGTTCGTGGTCGAGCGGCTGGGCAAATACGCCAAGACCATCGGCGCGGGCCTGCACATCCTCATCCCGTTCATCGACCGCATCGCCTACAAGCGGTCCCTCAAGGAAGAGGTCATGGACATCCCGGCCCAAACCTGCATCACCCGCGACAACGTGTCCGTGACCATAGACGGCGTACTCTACATCCGCGTCATGGACGCCAAGATGTCCGCCTACGGCATCGAAAACTACTACATCGCCGCCTCCCAGCTGGCCCAGACCTCCCTGCGCTCGGCCATCGGCAAGATCGACCTGGACAAGACCTTCGAGGAACGCGAGACCATCAACGCCTCCGTGGTCCAGGCCGTGGACGAGGCCGCCCAGGAATGGGGCATCAAGGTCATGCGCTACGAGATCAAGGACATCACCCCTCCGGGCACCGTCATGGCCGCCATGGAGGCCCAGATGAAGGCCGAACGCGAGAAACGCGCCGAGATCGCCATTTCCGAAGGCGACCGCCAGTCGCGCATCAACCGCGCCGAAGGGTTGCGCCAGGAAGCCATCCACGTCTCGGAAGGCGAAAAGCAGAAACGCATCAACGAGGCCGAAGGCCAGGCCCGGGAAATCCTGCTCGTGGCCGACGCCACCGCCGAAGGCATCCGCAAGGTCGCCGAGGCCGTCAACCTGCCCGGCGGACCCGAAGCCATGAACCTCAAGGTCGCCCAGCAGTATGTCTCCGAGTTCGGCAAACTGGCCAAGACCAACAACACCATGATCATCCCCGCCGACCTCGCCGGTATGGGCGGCATGGTCGCCACCGCCACCGAAATCATCAACACCGCCATGCGCAAGGGCGGCAAGACCGCCCAGCCCGCTCAGGCCGAGTTCAAGGTGGAATAACCGCGCTGACCGTACCCGCGAATAGGCCTCGTTCGGATCACCGGGCGGGGCCTTTTTCGCGTGCCTGGGGGAACGTGGGGAGTGCCTCCGGCGGGCACCTCGCCGGGCGGGCGTCTCCGACGGCCAGGGAACCCTTTGGGAAAAGGGTTCCCTGGACCCTCCCAAACCTTTTGTGTCGCCTGCGGCGAAGGGGGGCGCGGAATGGCGGCTCGTTCCACGCGAGTGTGGAGTAGCTCGGCCCGGTGGTGTCCCGGAGTGTTCGCGCCGGACGTCCATGGGTTTCGGAGGGCCGCCCGGCGCGATCACTCCGGGACGGTTGCCAACGCCGCAGGCGGGCATGGCTGAACTTGAAAAACCGGTTTTGCGGCGTTTCGAAACTACGGAGAAAAGGTAAGCTTTTCTGGCTCCTCCGCACGCGCGAATGCGCATACAAAAAGTTTAGGAGGGTGAGAGGGGATGGGGGGTCTGGGGGAAGGGGAGAGAGGGAAACCCTTTTCAAAGGGTTCCCTCTCTCCCCTTCCCCCAGCCGCCGGAGGCTTCTTCTCGTCTACGCCAGGTGGCCGCCGGAGTCGATGATGGCCTGGATCTGGTCGTTGAGGGTATCGGCTTCGGAGCCGGTATGGAGGAAGGTGTCGAGCGCGGCGGGTTCCATGCCCACGAGGGTGACTTCGATGGAGTTGGAGCCGTCGCCGATGAGCAGGTGCAGGTCGCCGTCCGAGTAGGAGGAGCCTTGCAGTCGCAGGCCGTCGGCCAGGAAGAGGTGGTCGGCGTTGAGCGACTCGCCGTTGCTCGGGGTGAAGTTTTCCACGGTCAGTTTTTCGCCGTCCACCAGGGCTTCGCGGTTGAGGATGATGGAATCGGCCCCCTGGCCCAGGCGCACGTAGTCGTTGCCCGAGCCGGGCAGGATGTAGCTCTGGCCCACGGGTTCGTCGGTGGCGTGGGATTCCTCCAGGCCGTGGCCGAGGGGGCGGCCGGCCACGATGAAATCGTCGCCCGCGCCGCCGGAGATGACGGTCAGGAAATTCTGTCCCCCGTACAGGGCGTCGTCGCCCGCGCCGCCGTCGATGACCTCGGCGTAGGAGTAGGTGTCCCCCAGGCCGTCGACCACGGTGTGGGCCGAGCCGAAGATGGCGTCGTCGCCGTCGGTCCCGGCCAGGAACTCGGCGCGGTGAAAATCGTCCGACTCCCCGCCCACGGTCAGGGTGTCGAAATCGCGGTAGGCGGTCACGGAATCGATCAGGGTGCCGTATCCGTCGTTGTGGTCCGAGAGCTCGGAAAAGGTCAGGGCCGCGTGGTCCTGGTTGGCGGTCAGGGTGAAGCCGAGCTCGGTCCAGTCCGCGACCGAGGCATCGTTGCCTTCGCCGTGGCCCCAATTGGTGAAGTGGAAGCTGCCGGTCACGCCGCCGGTGGTGGTCACGCCCTCGCCCAGGGTGACCAGCCAGGCCCCGTCCCCGTAGGCCGCGTCCCAGGTGATCGTCGCCACGAGCTGATCGCCCAGGGAGACCTGGAAATCGTTGGTCTCCATGCCCGCGCCGTCGGGCGTGTTCCCCACGCGCGGAGCGAAGTTGAAGACGATGGTTACGTCCTCGCCCGCCCGGGTGGCTATGGCCTGGGACAGGGTGTCCTCGGAACCGGCCCGGGCGTCGAGCTCCATGAGCCGCTCACCCTCTTGCGGGTTCTGGTCCGTGCCCCAGGTCTTCATGGAGCCGCTCCCGTCCGGGCTTGCGACCATGAGAGAACGGAACGCCAGGCCGCGTGACGGGGGAGAATCCGGCTCGCCGGACCCGCCTGTATTCTGCCAGTGGTTCACGTCGTCGAGGTAGGACCAGCGGTCGCCGTCGTAGCCCGAGGCCTCGAAGCCCGGGTTGAGCACGATCTGCACGGGGGTGGTCTCGGGGTAGATGGTCACGCCGTCCTGGGCCGGAAGGGCTTCGCTTTCCACGGGCGCGGAGGACAGGGTTTCGGCCTGGGGCGTGGCCGTGGCCGCGAACAGGGAGCTTTGGCCGTCCAGGGCGTCCAGGCCGTCGCCCAACAGCCCGGGGTCGTCGGCGTAGGTTCCGGCCCCGGACCCGCCGGGCGCGTCGTCGGCCGCGGTCTCGAATTCCCGGTCAAAGGCGAACAGATAGACGCCGCCCGGCACCAGCTGGCCGTCGAGCATCTCGAAGACCGGCAGGGCGTCCTCCCCGGCCAGGGTCAGGTATCCGGCAAGGATCACGGTCCCGCCGCCGTTCGGGGTGATGACCAGATCATCCCCCGAGGCCGCGAAATCCGCTTGGGACAGGTCGAAAGCGAACCGCACCGGAACACCCGCCGCCAGTCGATACGTTGCCGTTTCGCCGGGTTCGGGAAGTTCCACTTTGATCTGTTCGACCATGACCGTGCTCCTCGGAATTGACTCCACTCGATGCCGCCGCAAGTATTCCCTACCATGAGTAGAATGGGCACTGTTTTTTGTCAACGTACGTATTGTGCATAATTCCTAATGGTTAGTTTGTGCAAAAACCCAGGGTCAGTTTTGTGTCCTGGGTTAGAGCCGGACATGCCTATCCGAGCGGGCACCCGGTCGGGGAGAATCGGTTGGTCGCGTGGTGAAGATTCGGCCGCATGTGTTTCGCGCATCCGGCCAAGCTCGCGGCAGGGCTTTACAGGCCCGGATCGGTCCCGTAGACCGGAAAGCATGAAGACACTCGACCTGCACGACTGGCCCCGAAAGAGCCTGTACGACTATTTCCGGACCCTGCCCTCGCCCCATTTCTCCCTGACCGCCGACGTGGACGTGACCGCGCTCATCACCAAGGCCAAGCCGCGCGGCATCGCCCCGTTCAGCGCCGTGCTCTACGCGGTCATGCGCGCCGCCAACCGCATCCCCGAGTTCCGCCAGCGGCTCGACGGCCCGGACGTGGTCGAGTTCGACACCGTCCACCCCGCGCCCACCGTGCCCATCGACGGTGACCGCTTCGCCTTCTGCTATTTCGACTACGCCGACCGCTGGCCCGACTTCGACCACGCCTGCGCCCGGGCCATCGAAACGGGCAAGCAACAGACCGAACTCAAGGACGATGCCGCCCACCGCCTGGACCTCGTCTTCACCACCTGCCTGCCCTGGCTGCACTTCACCTCCATGCACCACCCGGTCCAGGGACCCGACGACTCCTTCCCCCGCGTCGCCTGGGGTAAATTCACCGAACAGAACGGCCGCTGGACCATGCCCGTCAACCTCCAGGTCCACCACGCCCTGGCCGACGGCCTGCACGCCGGACGGTTCTACCAGTACATGCAGGAGACCCTGGACGGGTTCGAGTAGGCGCGGCGGTGGCAGGCCTCCGGCGGGCCCTCGCCGGGCGGGCGTCTCCGACGGCCAAAAAACCTTTTGAAAAAGGTTCTTTGGAACCTCCCAAACTTTTTGTGTGCCTTCGGCAGGGGCGTGTGGGCAGCGCCCTGGTCTCTCCGAAGGAGCCGCCGAAGGCCTCCCCTAATCCAATGAAATGACCTCCCCGCTCTCAAGCGGCTCGATGCCCAGGTGCGCGGCCACGGTCTGGCCGACGTCGGCGAAGGTGTCGCGCAGGCCTGCGGAGCCGGGCAGGACCGGGGGGCCGAAGAGGAGCACGGGCACGCATTCGCGGGTGTGGTCCGTGCCTTTCCAGGTGGGATCGCAGCCGTGGTCGGCGGTGATCACGGCCAGGTCGCCGGGCTTGAGCTTGGGGATGAAGGCGGCGATGCGGGCGTCGATGTATTCCAGGGCGGCGGCGTATCCGGCCACATCGCGGCGGTGTCCCCATTCGGAATCGAACTCCACGAAATTGGCGAAGATCAGGGATCCGTTCGGGGCGTGGGCGGCTTCGGTCTCGACGAGGTCGAAGAGGGTGGCCGAGTCCGGCCCCTTGACCGCCTTGGTGATGCCGCGATGGGCGAAGATGTCGCTGATCTTGCCGACCGAGACGACCTCGCGCCTGGCGTCCTTGAGCTTGTCCAGGAGGGTGGGCGCGGGCGGTTCCAGGGCGTAGTCGCGGCGGTTGGCGGTGCGGGTGAAGTTGCCCGGCTCGCCGACGAACGGGCGGGCGATGACCCGGCCGATGTTGTAGCCGCTCAGCAGTTCGCGTACGAGTTCGCAGAGCCGCAGCAGCCGGTCCAGGCCGAAGGTTCGTTCGTGGGCCGCGATTTGGAAGACCGAATCGGCCGAGGTGTAGCAGATGGGCTTGTGGGAGCGCATGTGTTCCTCGCCCAGCTCCTTGAGGATTTCGGTGCCCGAGGCGGCGCGGTTGCCGAGGATACCGGGCAGATCGCCCTGTCCGATGATGGCCTCGGTCAACTCCCTGGGAAAGCTCGGGTAGTCGGGCGGGAACAGGCCCCAGTCGAAGGAGACGGGCACTCCGGCCAGTTCCCAGTGGCCGCTGGGCGTGTCCTTGCCCCGGCTGACCTCGCGGGCCGCCGCGAACCGGCCGCGCAGGACCGGCGACTTGAGGTTCGGCGGCACGGTTCCGGTGGCCAGCTGGGCGGCCAGCCCCAGGCCGAGGGAGGCCATGCAGGGCAGGGCGAGAGGGCCTGTGCGCAACCCGTCGCGATCCGCTTCGCCACGCGCGCAGGCTTCGGCGATGTGGCCCAGGGTGTCGGCCCCGGCGTCGCCGTATTGGTCGGCGTCCGGGGCCCAGCCGATGCCGAGCGAGTCGAGGACCAGGATGAAGGCGCGCGGCATCAGACGTTCTCCTCGGCGTTCCGGACGGTGATTCGTTCGCGGACCACCGGGCGGGGTACCGGAGGGGCGTCGCCGATGGTCACGGCCGCGCGGATGCGTTCGGCGGCCATGTCGGCCTGGACCTCGTCGCGGGCGCGGACCGTGCACAGGGGGTTGTTGGGGCCGACCGCGTCGCCGATGCGGGCGAATCCGGTCATGCCAACACCGTGGTCGATGGCCTGGTCCGCGCGGGTGCGCCCGCCGCCCATGGCCACCAGGGCCATGCCCACTCCCCGGCTGTCCATGGCCGTGATGAAGCCCGGCCTGTCCGGATGCACGGGCCGCTTCACGGGCGCGATGTCGAGGTATTCGCCCGACCGTTCCAGAAAATCCGTAGGCCCGCCCAGCCCGGCGACCATGCGTTCGAACCGTTCGGCCGCCGCGCCGCTGGCCAGGGCCGTCTCCATTTTGCGCGAGGCGTCGGCCATGTCTTCGGCCACGCCCGCCAACATCAGCAGTTCGCCGGTGCAGGCCAGGGTGACCTCGGCCAATCTCGGCTCGCGGCTTACGCCGGTCAGGAAACGCACGGCCTCGCAGACCTCCACCGCGTTGCCCACGGTGTCGCCCAGGACCTCGTTCATGTCCGTGAGCAGGGCCGTGGTCGGCACGCCCGCTCCCGTGGCCACGGTCACGATGGACTCGGCCAACGCCCGCGCGTCATCGAAATCCTCCATGAACGCGCCGCTGCCGAATTTCACGTCCATGATCAGCCCCTGCAATCCGGCGGCCAGCTTCTTGGACAGGATCGAGGCCGTGATCAGGTCCAGGGACTCCACCGTGGCGGTCACGTCGCGCACCGCGTACAGCCGCCGGTCGGCCGGGGCCAGGTCCGCCGTCTGCCCGATGATGGCGCAGCCCGCTTCCCGGACCACTTTGGCGAAGGTCTCCAGATCCGGCGCGGTGTCATACCCCGGAATGGCGTCGAATTTGTCCAGCGTGCCGCCCGTGTGCCCCAGGCCGCGCCCGGAGATCATCGGCACGAACGCTCCGCACGCAGCCGCCAGGGGTCCCAGGATCAGGCTGACCTTGTCGCCCACGCCGCCGGTCGAGTGTTTGTCCGCCACGCCGCGCGCAATGCCAAGCGAAGGCCAGTCCAGCACCCTCCCCGAGTCGCGCATGGCCTCGGTCAGCCGGATGCGCTCGGCCAGGGTCATGCCCCGGAAAAAGACGGCCATGGCGAACGCCGCCACCTGGCCCTCGCTCGCCGAGCCGTCCGTGACGCCCCGGACCATGGCCCGGATGTCGGACTCGGACAATTCCAGCCCGTCCCGCTTCCTGCGAATGATCTCCTGCGGTATGAACGTCATGTGTGGTGCCTCCGGCGGCCGGGGGAAGGGGAGGAAAAACCCTTTGGAAAGGGTTCTTTCCTCCCCTTCCCCCGGACCCCCATCCCCTCCTTTTCCCAAACTTTTTGGTGCCGCTTCGCGGGGTGGGAACTCGGTGGGGTTGTCGTTTGCTCGGTTAGAGGCCGAGGTGGTTTTTTACGTCGTTGAGCAGGCCGGACGCGCCGAAGCGCAGGGTCTGCGGGGTGGCCCAGCCCTGGCCCATGATCTGGTCCGCGAGATAGAGGTAGCCCGCCGCGTCGGCCACGCTCCTGAGGCCGCCGGACGGCTTGAAGCCGAGGGGGCGCTTGACCTTGGGGGTCATCTCGCGGATCGCCTCGAGCATGACCGCCGCCGCGTCCAGGGTGGCCCCGCCCGGCACCTTGCCCGTGGACGTCTTGATGAAGTCCGCGCCCGCTTCGATGGCGTCCCGGCTGGCCTCGCCGATGATCTTGAGCGACTGCAACTGGCTCGTTTCCAGGATGACCTTGAGCAGGACCGTTTCGCCGCAGACCTCCCGCACCTGTTGCAGCAGGGTGATGGCCTGGTCGCGGTGCCCCGCCTTGTACCGCTTGTAGGGCAGGACCACGTCCACCTCCTGGGCCCCGACCGCCACCTGCGCCTTGGCCTCGGCCACGGCCTTGGCCGCGTCGGGCAACCCGTGCGGGAAGTTGCAGACCGTGGCCACGCGCACCCCGGTTCCCCGGAGTTCGTTCAGGGCCAGGGGCACGAATTTGTCGTATACGCAGACCGCCGCCACATGTCCCTTGGGTGTGACCGCGCGCGAGCACAGGTCGCGGATCGTCTCGTCGGTGTCGTTCTCGCCCAGCGAGGTCAGGTCCATGGAGGTCAGGGCGCGCAGGGCGTACGCCTCGTCGGCTCGGACCTGTGCGGCCTCTTCCGTCAATGTCTTCAAATCTTTCATAATCACCGTTGGTTAAGGTTTTTCGGCCCGAAGGACTCGGGCAGCAGTTCGTCCAGGGTCATGGTCAGCAGGACCCCGCGTTCGTTGCAGATATGAACCTTGGTGCCCGGTCCGGCGAATTCGCGGATGCGCTGGCGGCAGCCGCCGCACGGGGTGCATGGCGTGTCGCCGGGGCCGACCACCACCAGTTCGCGGATGGTTCCGCCTCCGCCCAGGACCATGGCGGAGATGGCCGACTGCTCGGCGCAACTGCCCAGCGGATAGGCCGCGTTCTCCACGTTGCAGCCGGTGTACACCCCGCCCGCGTCCGTGACCAGGGCCGCGCCCACAGGGTGGTTGGAGTACGGGGCGTAGGCCCGGTCGCGGGCCGCGACGGCCAAACGGATGAGTTCAGGAATGTCGGGCATCTATCGCTCCTTGACGTAGGGTATGCCGTCCGCCTTGGGGGCCGTCACCTTGCCCACGAACCCGGCCAGCAGGATCACGGTCATGACGTAGGGCAGCATGATGATGAACTGGACGGGTATCTCGCCCACCAGGGGCAGGGACACACCCTGCAGCCGGGCCTGGAGCGCGTCGGTGAAGGCGAAGAGCAGGCAGGCGGTCACGGTCGGGCCGGGCCGCCACTTGCCGAAGATCATGGCCGCCAGGGCCAGGTACCCCTTGCCCGCGGTCATGTCGCGGATGAAGCTCGCGCCCAGCGCGGTGGACAGGGAAGCCCCGGCCACGCCGCACAGCGCGCCCGCGATGAGCACCGCCCGGTAGCGCAGCCAGGCCACCGAGATGCCCGCCGTGTCCACGGCCTCCGGGTTCTCGCCCACGGCCCGCAGCCGTAGCCCGAACCGGGTCTTGTAAAGCATGAAGGAGACGCAGGGAATCAGGGCGAAGGTCGCGTAGGTCAGCAGGGTGTGGCCGCTGACCAACTCGGCGTAGATCGGGCCCAGCACCGGCACCCCGCGCAACGCCTCGGCGCCGGGCAGGGTCAGGGCCATGAATCGCGCCCCTTGCGGCAGGGGCGGGGTGTCTCCGTTGATGTGGAAGATGGCGTGCCCCAGCGTCGGGGCCAGCCCGGCGACCACTATGTTGATGGCCATGCCCGAGACCACTTGGTTGCCCCGGTGGGTGATACAGGCGAACCCGTGCAGCAGGGCGAGCAGAAGGCAGGCGAGGATGGCGCAGACGAGCCCGAGCCAGGCCGAGCCGGTCAGATAGCTGACAGTGGCCGCCGTGAACGCCCCGCCGAGCATCTTGCCCTCCAGGCCGATGTCGATGACCGCCGCCCGTTCCGAACACAATCCGGCCAGGGCGGCCAGGATCAGCGGCGTGCTGATGCGCAGGGTGGCGTCGGCCGTGAGCAGCAGCTGCATCCACAGGTCGGTCATGCCGGGGCCTCCTTGCGCGGGAAGATGCGCTCCAGCCGGTGCCGGTACAGATGTTCCAGGGCGCCGGTGAACAGGATGACCAGCCCCTGGATGGTCCAGATCATGTCCCGGGTGATGGCCGGCATCTCGAAGGCCAGCTCGGCCCCGCCCTGAAACAGCGCGCCCATGAGCAGGGAGGCGAGCACGATGCCCGCCGGGTGGTTGCGGCCCATGAGCGCTATGGCGATGCCCACGAACCCGCATCCGTTGGTGAAGTTGATGACCACCCGGTGCTGTTCGCCCATGAGCTCGTTCACGCCCATGAGCCCGGCCAGCGCCCCGGACAGGAGCATGGAGACCATGATCGCCCTGGCCGGGGAGATGCCGCTGTACACGGCCGCATCCGGGTTGCGGCCCACGGCCCGGATCTCGTAGCCCCAGCGGGTGTGCCAGATGAACAGCCAGACGCCCACGCAGCAGAGCAGGGCGATGACCAGGGCCAGGTTGGCGGGCGAATGGGCCATCTCGATGCCGAGCGATCCGGCCAGCTCGTGCAGCTTGGGCATCCACGCGGACTCCGGGAAGGGCGATGTCTCGGGCAGCTGGGAGCCGGGCCGCTTGAGCCAGTTCACCAGCAGGAAGGTCATGACCGACGAGCCGATGAAGTTGAACATGATCGTGGTGATGACGATGTGCGAGCCGCGTTTGGCCTGGAGGTAGGCCGGAATGGCCGCCCAGGCCGCGCCGAACAGGGCCCCGCCGAGCACGGTCAGGGGCAGGACGGCCCAGAACGGCAGGTCGCCCAGGTACAGGCAGACCAACCCGATGCCCAGGCCGCCGAGGTATGCCTGGCCCTCGCCGCCGATGTTGAACAGGTAGCAGTGGAAGGCCACGGCCACGGCCAGGCCGGTGAAGATGAAATTGGTGGCGTAGTACAGGGTGTAGCCGATGGCCTCGCCGTAGCCGAAGGCCCCGTAGACCAGGTGGCCGAACGCCTTGACCGGGTCCTGGCCCATGGCCAGGATGACCAGGCCCGAGACCAGGAAGGCGGTCAGCAGGTTCAGCGCCGGGATCAGCCCCGCATTGACCCAGCCGGGGAGCTTGGACTGCGCCATCTACGCCGCCTCCCCACTGTCCGGCGTCCCGGCGCAGCCCGCCATGAGCAGGCCCAGGGCGCATTCGTTTGCGCCTTTCGCGGCCATCTCGCCCACGATGCGCCCGTCGAACATGACCACGATGCGGTCGGCCAGCGACAATATCTCATCCAGCTCCACCGAGACCAGGAGCACGCCCTTGCCCCGGTCGCGCAACTCGATGAGGCGGTTGTGGATGAACTCGATGGCCCCGATGTCCACCCCGCGAGTGGGCTGGCCCACCAGCAACAGGTCCGGGTCGCGTTCCATCTCCCGGGCCAGGACGAGCTTCTGCTGGTTGCCCCCGGAAAAGCCCGTGGCCGGGAGGTCCGGGTTGGACGGGCGCACGTCGAACCGGTCCATGTACTCGCGGCACAGGTCGCGGACCTTGGCCTGGTCCATGAGTATCCTGCCGTTCACGTCGCGTCCGCTGTGGTAGCCGAGGATCATGTTCTCGGCCGCGGTGAAATCCATGATCATGGCCGTGCGGTGGCGGTCTTCGGCCACATGCCCCACGCCCAGCCGGTGCATGCCCTGCGGATCGGTGCGTTTTCCCTGCCCGGCGATGACCTCGCCCTTGAACCGGATGGTCCCGGAGGACGGCGCGGCCACCCCGGCCAGGACCTCCAGCAGCGCGGACTGGCCGTTGCCCGAGACCCCGGCCACGCCGAGGATTTCGCCCCGCCTGAGGGTCAGGGAGACGTCCTTGAGCCGGTGCACGCCCGCCGCGTTGCGGTAATTGACCTTGTCCAGTTCCAGGAGGGGGGCGCCGGGCGTGGCCTCGGTCTTGTCCACCCGGAGCAGGACCTTGCGGCCGACCATGAGCTCGGCCAGCTCCTCCTTGCTCGTCTCCGAGGTCCTGCGGTGGGCGACCATGGCTCCGCGCCGCATGATGGACACGGTGTCGGTGGCGGCCATGATCTCGCGCAGCTTGTGGGTGATCAGGATGACCGTGCGCCCCTGGCCGCGCAGGGTGTCGAGCATGGCGAACAGGCGGCTCGCCTCCTGGGGCGTGAGCACGCCCGTGGGCTCGTCCAGGATCAGGATTTCGGCCCCGCGATACAGGGCCTTGAGAATCTCCACGCGCTGTTGCAGCCCCACAGGCAGGTCGCCGACCACCGCGTCCGGGTCCACCTCCAGGCCGTACTCACGGCCGAGCCGCTCAAGTTCCCGCCGGGCGTGGCGCAGGGAGGTTTTTATCAGTCCGCCTTCCTCGGCCCCGAGGATGACGTTTTCGAGCACCGTGAACGGTTCCACCAGCATGAAGTGCTGATGAACCATGCCGATGCCCTGGCCGATGGCCTGGGCCGGGCTGGTGATCCTCACGTCCCGGCCGTTGATGCGGATGCGTCCGCTGTCCGCCTGGTAAAAGCCGTAGAGCATGCCCATGAGCGTGGACTTGCCCGCCCCGTTCTCGCCCACGATGCCGTGGATGGTGCCCTTGGCCACGGCCATGGACACGTCCCGGTTGGCCCGTACCGGCCCGAAGGACTTGTTCAGCTCGAGGAGTTCGACCGCCGGGGGGGCCGCATGGTCGGGAGAGGAGCCCATGCTACTGGTCCATTATCTCGAAATAGTTGGTCACTTTGATCCGGCCCGCGATGATATCCGCCTTGGCCCGATCCACGCGCGCCCGCATCTCGGGGGTGATCAGGGACTCGTTGTATTGATCGAGCGAGTAGTCCACCCCGCCCTCGGCCAGCCCGAGCAGGCGGGTACCCGGCTTCCAGGTGCCGTTCCCGGCGTCGCGCAGGGCCTCGAACACGGCCAGGTCCACGCGCTTGACCATGGAGGTCAGCACGCTGCCGGGATGCATGTAGTTCTGGTTCGCGTCCGTGCCGATGGAGAACCTGTGCAGGTCGGCGGCCGCCTGGAGCACACCCAGACCGGAGCTGCCCGCCGCCTGGTAGATCACGTCCGCGCCCCGGTCGAACTGGGAGCGGGCCAGCTCGCCCGCCTTGATCGGGTCGCCCCAGGCCGCCGGGGTGTTCCCGGTCATGTTCTCGAAAATTCGGATGTCCTTGTTCACGTATTGCGCGCCCTCCTTATAGCCCAGGGCGAACTTGCGGATCAGCGGGATGTCCATGCCGCCCACGAATCCGATCTTGCCGGTCTTGGTCTTCATGGCCGCGATCATGCCCACCAGAAACGACCCCTCGTGCTCCCTGAAGACCACGGACTGCACGTTGGGTTGGTCCACGGCCATGTCCACGATGACGAACCGGGTGTCCGGGAAGCGCGGGGCGATCTGCTCCAGGACCGAGGCGTAGGAGAAGCCGACCACGATGATCGGGTCATACCCGCGCGCCGCGAAGCGCTGCATGGCCTGGGCGTACTGGGACTCGTTGGTCGGCGTGAACTCCTGGTACGAGAGGCCGGATTCCTTCTTGAATCGTTCCGCGCCTCTGAAGGCGGCCTCGTTGAACGACCTGTCGGACTTGCCCACCTGGTCATAGAGCAGGGCGGGCTTGAAGGCCGACGCGGTGCCGGAACACAGGGCCAGGGCCAGGATCATAAGGGCGGGTATGAGCGAGCGGGGCATGGGTTCTCCACCTGGGGCGGAACCTGCCGGATTCCGCCGGATTGTCGAAAAAGGGCCGGGGCGCGGTGAATTATGCTACCCCATACGCCGCGCCGAGCCAAGCGGACGCGCGGCGGGAGCCCCGGCGGCACCACCGGGCCCGCCGCCGGAAAACCGTCCGCCACGACCGGCTAGCGGTCCATGATGTCGAAGTAGTTGGTGACCATGATCTTGCCCGAGATGATGTCGACCTTGGCCTGGTCCACCCTGGCCTTCATCTCCGGGGTGATCAGGGCTTCATTGTATTTGTCCAGAGCGTAGCCCACTCCGCCCTCGGCCAGGCCCAGGACCTTCAGGCCGGGCTGCCAGTCGCCGTTGCGCATGTCCTGCATGGCCTGGTACACGGCCAGGTCCACGCGCTTGACCATGGAGGTCAGCACGCTACCGGGATGGATATAGTTCTGGTTGGAGTCCACGCCGATGGAGAACTTCTTGGCGTCGGCCGCGGCCTGGAGCACGCCCATGCCGGACCCGCCCGCCGCGGTGAAGACCACGTCCGCGCCCCGGTCGAACTGGGAGCGGGCCAGCTCGCCCGCCTTGATCGGGTCGCCCCAGGCCGCCGGGGTGGTCCCGGTCATGTTCTCGAAAATCCGGATGTCCTTGTTCACGTATTGCGCGCCCTCCTTGTACCCGAGGGCGAACTTGCGGATCAGCGGCACGTCCATGCCGCCCACGAAGCCTATCTTGCCGGTCCGCGTCTTCATGGCTGCGATCATGCCCACCAAAAAGGACCCCTCATGCTCCTTGAAGACCACGGACTGCACGTTGGGCTGGGTCACGACCATGTCGATGATCACGAATTTGGTGTCCGGGAACTCCGGGGCGATCTTCTCCAATGCCGAGGCGAACGAGAACCCGACCACCACGATCAGGTCGCTGCCCTTGGTCGCGAACCGCCGCAACGCCTGCTCGTACTGGGATTCGTTGGTCGGCTCGAAGTCCCGGTACCTGATGCCGGTCTCCTGCGAAAACTTCTCGGCCCCCATGTGCGCGGCCTGGTTGAAGGACTTGTCGAATTTGCCGCCCAGGTCGTAGATCACGGCCGGGTCCAGGGCCAGCGCGTTGCCTGTGAAAAGCGCCAGAACCAAGGCAACCACGGCGGGTATCATCAGCTTGCGGAACATGTATGCCTCCCAAACGGTTTCGCGGAAACTCCCCTGTCACCGCCACAACAAATCCAACCGGACCGGTTCGCCCCGCCCGCACCACACGGCGCGGGGGCATACCACGCTATACTCCATCACCCGCTGAACGCCAACCGGAACGTGGGCCAGGCTGAACTCGATAAGACGGTTTCGCGGCGTGTTGGGGCAGTGGATAAAAAGGGCGCGTTCATAAATCGGCATCATCCGCGAAGCGGTCCAAAAAAGTTTCGGAGGGTGAGAGGGGATGGGGGAAGGGACGGCCGGGCTATTCGCCGAGATTGAGGAGTTTTTTGAGGGAGCGGGAGTCGTTGAAGTCGGCGCGGTTGAGGAGGTGTTGCAGGAAGGCCTGGCCCGCCGTGCTCAAGCGGCGGGAGGCACTGACGAACGCGTTGAAGTCCATGGTGAAGTCGAACCCCTTGACGTTCAGGGTGGCGAGCCTGCCGTCCTCCACTTCCCGCTTGACGGCCGAGTAGGGCAGGGCGGTCAGGTAGCCCTCCACCTGGGCGAAGCGTTTGGCCGTGGCCACCCGGCTGACCACCACGCCCGGTTCCTGCATGGGCGTGTTCTTGAACAGTTCGCGCACGAACAGCCGGATCTGGGTGCCTTTTTCGCGCCAGACGAACTGGTAGCCGAGCATGTCCTCTGGGGTGACCTCCTCTTTCTTGCAGATGTCGCTGTCGGTGCGGGTCACGATGACCAGCCGTTCCCTGTGCACCAGGGCCCGGATAAGCTGCCGGGTCTCCACACCCGCGCCGCCGCCGAAGCCGATTTCCGCATCGCCGTTGACGACCATCTGCTTGACCTCGTGGGTGTTGCCCGAGAGCTGCTCGATGGTCACGCCCGGGAACTGTTCGCGGAAGGACGCGATGGCCGGGGGCAGCAGGTAGGTGGCGATGGTCGCCGAGGCGGCGATGGTGATCTTGCCGCGCCTGAGTTCGACGATGTCGTTGAACAGCGATTCCACCTCGGCGTGCAGGGCGAACAGCTCCCGCGCCTTGGCCCGCAGAATCTCGCCGTTGGGCGTCAGCTCGATGCTCCGTCCCCGGCGGTCGAACAGGTCCACCCCGTAGAGATGCTCCAGGGCCTGCACGTGACGGCTGACCGCGGGCTGGGTGATGAACAGCTCACTGGCCGCCTTGGTGAAGCTGCCGGTCTCGCAGACGGCCATGAACACTTTCAGTGAGGTTTCATTCATAACTTCAAGTCATATCAATTATGCTTAGATATTATTTGTTTTAATCGTAAATTGAGTCGTAAAAAAAGTCCATCGTTGCAGAACAGAACCCTGCTCGAAAACTTTTATTGGAGAAATCAATGGCTAAAGAAATCGAACGCAAGTTCCTGCTGGTCGGCGACGACTGGCGCGCGCTGGCCAAGGGCACCCACTATCGCCAGGGCTACCTGAACAGCGCCAAGGAACGCACGGTCCGCGTCCGGACCATCGACGACAAGGGATTCCTGACCATCAAGGGCATCACCACCGGCGCCACCCGCGTGGAGTACGAATACGAGATCCCGCACGGCGAGTGCACCGAGATGCTCGATAACCTGGCCGAGAAGCCGATCATCGAAAAGGCCCGCTACAAGATCGAGTTCGGCGGGTTCGTCTGGGAGGTCGACGAGTTCTTCGGCGTGAACCGGGGCCTCGTGGTCGCCGAGATCGAACTGAAGAGCGAGGACCAGGCCTTTGAGAAGCCTTCCTGGGTCGGGGAGGAAGTGACCGGGGATCCCCGCTACTTCAACTCCAACCTTGTCGCCAACCCCTACACCACCTGGTAACGCACCATCCGGAGAACACCATGACAGACGTATACGGCGCCAACACGGCCACCTCGGCCGAAGAGGCCTCCAAGATCGTACCCAGGGCCGAGTTCCGCGTATTCGGCCAGGGCATCCTCGATATTGTGAAGAAATCCATGTGGAAGGCGCAGGCCAAGCTGTTCAAGGTCCGCGAGAGCCGCGAGACCTACTTCCTGTCCGCCCACACCAACGAAGCCAACGTCAAGGTCCGCGACGGGCTGCTCGACATCAAGACGAAAGTGGGTGAGACCGAGAACGGCTACGAGATTTTCCAGCCGCGCGGCAAGTTCCAGTTCCCCGTCGGCAGGGCGGAGGTCGCGACCATCCTCGAGAACATGAAGGCGCAGGTGGAGCTCGACAAGGACGAGTACACCCTCGACGACTTCATCGCCGTGGTGAATGCGCATCCCGGCCTGGCCGCGGTGACCGTGTTCAAGAAGCGCTTCGGCTTTTCCGTGGACAAGATCATCTGCGAATACGGCGTTATCGAGTTCAACGGGGCGGTCCTCGAGACCGCCTGCTGCGAAAGCGAGGACTATGCCGGCATGACCAAGGCCATCGAAGCGCTGGAAATCGGTTCCTTCGAGAACAGAAACTACCTCAAAGCCGCAAAGAGCGTCATCGGAATGGTCTAGACAGCGAGACGGCGCCCCCGGCGCAGTGCGAAAGATACCGCCCGGGGCCGGTGAGGGCCCCGGGCGCCGATGATGGAAGGAGAATGACATGACTGCCCCCAAACTCACGGTTCAAGACAGTGTCTCTTTTGATCCCCTGGACATGCGCAACTACACGCTGGAGAAGCTGCCCACGCTTCCCGCGGGGCCGATCATGGAGATGGTCAAGAAGGTCGGCGTCCCGCTGGCCGTGCTGTCTTTCTGCCTGTTCCATTTCCAGTTTTTCGAGATCGAATCCTTCGCCGCCCAGACCAAGGTCCCGGCGGCCAACTGCTACACCATGCTCGGCATCTTCGTCGCGTCCATCATCCTCTGGATATCGGAAGCCATCCCCAACTACCTGACCTCCATTTTCCTGATCATCGCCGTGGTCTTCAGCGGCATCCTCAAGGAAAAGGCCGCCTACGCGTTCTTCGGCCATCCGGTCATGATCCTCAACGTGGCCAGCTTCATCCTGGCCAGCATGCTTGTGGCCACGGGCCTGGCCAAACGGCTGGCCCTGAAGTTCATCCTCCGGGCGGGGCACCACGCCACGCCGGTCTTCTGGACCTTCCTGATCCTCAACCTCGTGCTCGGCGCGTTCATCAACGCCACCGCCGCCAAGGCGGCCCTGCTCATGCCCATCTTCATGGTCATCAGCGCCATCTACGGGGCCACGGGCGGGGACTCGCGCAACAACTTCGCGCGCAACCTGGTCCTGCAGAACCTGCTCGGCATCAACGTCTCATGCAGCGCCTACATGACCGGTTCCGCCGCCAACCTGGTGGCCGCCAGCATGCTGGCGGGCGCGGGCGCGCAGATATTCTACATGGACTGGTTCGTGGCCCTGGCTCCCCTGGCCCTGATCGTCCTCGGCCTGGGCTGGTACCTGGGCGTGAAGTTCGTCTTCCCGGTGCGGGGCGGCGAGAACCGCCCGACCATCGAAGGCGGCCTGGACCGGCTCAAGGGCGAACTGGACCGCATGGGGCCGGTCAGCGTGAACGAGATCAAGGCCGCGGTCATCTTCCTCCTGGTCCTGGGCTTCTGGGCCACGGACAAGCTGCACGGGCTGAGCGCCACGGCCGTGGCCCTGACCGGCGCGGGCATCTGCCTGCTGCCGTCCTTCTCCGGCCTGCCCAAGATCGGCGTCATCGACTGGAACAGCACCGACATCCCCTGGCACCTGCTCATGTTCAGCTTCGGCGCCTACGTCCTGGGCGGCGGCATCAAGGCCACCAACATCGTCGGCATCGGCATCAACAACCTGTTCAACGCCATGGGCCTCAACGGCGATCCCAACAAGCTCATGATCTTCTTGATCATCGCCGTGCTGTTCAACTACTCGTCCATCCTCAGCCAGAGCAAGACCGCGCGGACCATGATCTTCTTCCCGATCATCATCGGCATCGCCCAGAACTTCGGCTGGGACGTGCTCGGCTTCGCCCTGCCCATGGCCTTCCTGATCAACCAGGTCTACGTCCTCTACTTCAACAGCAAACCGGCGACCATCTGTTACCTCGCCAACCACTACTCCAGCTTCGAATCCTTCAAGTACGGCATCGTCATGCAGACCGTCGTGCTGCTTTGTCTGATCCCCTGGGCGCAATACGTCATGCCCCTGATGGGATTCGACAGCAAGCTCTGGTAGTGCCCCCCTTCCGGCGCGGGGGAAGACACCCCGCCCCCCGCGCCGGACCTCCTTGTCAGCCAGCGGCTCCGCCCCCGGAGCCGTGAACCCTTTTCCCGGCCGGGGCCCGGCCGGGCGTGATCGGCCGCCGCCAGAACCTTCCAACTTCCGGGATCAGCATCATGAGCATA
The DNA here is from genome assembly GCF_001874525.1 of Pseudodesulfovibrio hydrargyri. Lineage (NCBI taxonomy): Bacteria > Pseudomonadati > Thermodesulfobacteriota > Desulfovibrionia > Desulfovibrionales > Desulfovibrionaceae > Pseudodesulfovibrio > Pseudodesulfovibrio hydrargyri. The sequence goes on from NZ_LKAQ01000004.1 coordinate 1,104,806, forward strand.
AACATCCTCCGTTCCAGCATTAAAATAGAAAGACAGATCGACGAATTTCTGAACCAGATCAGCGAGGCGGGGCTGATCTTCAAGTCGGGCACCGAGGCCTACCTGGCGGGCGACGCCGAGGGATTCGAGGCCAAGCTGGCCGACATCACCCTCAAGGAACACCGGGGCGACGAGCTGCGCCGGACCATCGAGACGGCCCTGTACTCCAAGACTCTCATCCCCGAGTCGCGCGGCGACGTGCTCGAACTGCTCGAGAGCATGGATTACCTGCTGGGCGGGTTCAAGGGCGCGCTGTGGCGCATCGAGATCGAGTCCCCGGAGATCCCCGAACCCTTTCACGCGGGCATCCTCGAGTTGAGCGACAACGTGGTCAAGACCGCCGAGGCCATCGTCCTTTCGGCGCGGGCCTTTTTCAAGGACCTGTCCACGATCACCAACCACATGCACAAGGTCTCGTTCTGGGAGACCGAATGCGACAAGATCGTCTCCCGCCTGCAGCGGGACATCTTCCGCGACGACTCCCTGCGCCTGAGCCACAAGATGCAGTTGCGCGACTATACGGGCGGCTTGGACAAGATCGCGGACAAGGCCGAGGACGTGGCCGACAAGCTGGCCATCTACGTCATCAAGCGCTCGCTGTAGGGGGCGTCGGGCATGACATCCATCTTTTTTTCGAGCGGCATATTCCTGGGCTGGTCCCTGGGCGCGAACAACATGTCCAACGTCTTCGGCACGGCCGTGGGCACCCGGATGATCCGTTTCCGTACCGCGGCCGTCTGGTGCAGCGCGTTCGTCATCCTCGGTTCGGTGGTCAGCGGCGGCGGAGCCTCGGAGACCCTGGGCAGGCTGGGCTCCATCAACGCCCTGGCCGGGGCCTTCATGGTCGCCCTGGCCTCGGCCGTGACCATGTTCGTCATGACCAAGGCGAGCTACCCGGCCTCCACCTCCCAGACCATCGTCGGCTCCATTGTGGGTTGGAACCTTTTTTCCGGGTCGCTCATCGACTACGGGGCCCTGACGCGCATCCTGTCCACCTGGGTCTTCTGCCCCGTCCTGGCGGCGCTCTTCTCCATGCTCCTGTACGTTCTGTGCCGCAGGCTGTTGCGCTTGACCAAGCCGCACATGCTCACACAGGACCACCTGACCCGCCTGGGGCTGCTCCTGGCCGGGATCTTCGGCTCCTACGCCCTGGGGGCCAACAACATCTCCACGGTCATGGGCGTGTTCGTGCCCATCTCCGATTTTTCGCCCATCAACCTTTTCGGCCTGGTCACCCTGAGCGCGGCGCAGCAGCTCTTCTTCCTCGGCGGCCTGGCCATCGCCGTGGGCGTGTTCACCTATTCCAAGAAGGTCATCATGACCGTGGGCGGCGGCGGGATCATGAAGCTCTCGCCCGTGGCCGCCTTCATCGTGGTCGTCTCCCACTCCCTGGTCCTGACCATCTTCTCCTCCCAGGGGCTGAGCGACGCCTTCGTCTCCCTGGGGCTGCCCGCCATTCCGCTGGTGCCCGTGTCCAGTTCCCAGGCCATCGTGGGTGCGGTGGTCGGCATCGGACTGCTCAAAGGCGGCCGCGCCATCCGCTGGCGCACGGTGGGGGCCATCTGCAGCAGCTGGGCGGTGACCCCGGTCCTGGCGGCGGGCATCTGCTTCGTCTCCCTGTTCTTCCTGCAGAACGTGTTCATGCAGCAGACCTACCGTCCGGAGCGCTACCGGCTGACCGGGGCCGAGGCGGCCCGGCTGGCTCCCGAGGTGGATACCGCCGGGCTGGACGGCCTGCTCGGGCGGACCTTTGCCAATGCCCGGGACTTCAAGGACCGGCTGGACCGGGTCCGGGAGTACTCAGAGGCCGACCTGCGGCGGATCATGGAGACCGCCAGGCTGTGTGATGCGTCGGCGGCCACGGCGCTTCAGGGAGCGGCGGACGCCGAAGGCGCGGCGCGGGGGGCGATGCCGTGAATCGCCATCCGCACCTGGCCGGTGCCGTGTTCCTGGCCTTGGTCCTGGCCGCTTCCCTGACCATGCCGTCCCTGGCCGGGACAGGGGGGCCGTCCCGGTCCGCCGTCGCCCGCCCGGCCGCATCCGGGGCGTTGCCGCGCGCAACGAAAGTCGGGACGAGCGGTTTCGGACCGCAAAAGACGGTTGCCAACGCGGAGCCGCCGGACTACTGGTCGTCACCGGCCCGCGTCAAGGCCGAGGTTTGACCGGCGCCCGGGCAGGGCATCCTCGACAGCAACAACCGGCGGACAGCCGCCTTTGGGTGTGACACAATGCAACAACTCGTGCATCTCGTTCTGATCATGGGGGCCGCGCTCGCCGGCGGGCTGCTCGCCAGCCGCCTGAACGTGCCCGGCAGCGTCATCATCGGCGCCATGCTCGGCGTCATCGTCCTGAAACTGTGCCTGGCGGCCCCCCTGGCCCTGCCCAGGCAGTGGTCGCTCTTCATCCAGATCGTGGTCGGGGCCACGGTCGGCTCGCGCTTCTCCCTGGACATGCTCCAGCAGCTCAGGCACTACGCGGTGCCCATCCTGCTCTCGGCGCTGCTGCTGATCCTCCTGGGCAGCGTCATGGCCGTGGTCTTCACCAAGTTCTGGGGCATCGACCCGGGCACGGCCTTCATCAGCACCAGCCCCGGGGCAATGACCGCCATGACCGGCATGGCCGGCGGCCTGAACGTGGACATCTTCCTGGTCCTGACCTTCCACATCACCCGGGTCATCCTGGTCATCCTCCTCGCCCCGGCGATCATGCGCATCAGCCGTCTGTTTCTCTAGCCGCCGCGAGTATGCGACACGAAGACAACGGGTTGCGGCCATGCCGCAACCCTCGCCCAACCCTGGAATCCGCAACGGAAAAGGCCCCGCGAGGAATCGCAGGGCCTTTGGCATCTGGAGTGGTGTTCGGGACAGAACTGAACTGCCGACACGGGGGCATCAGATCAATAGCCGACGGTAAAGCGCTCCCGAACATGCGCGGGCTTTTCCAGCTCATCCACCAGGGCGATGGCGAAATCCTCGAACGAGATGCTCGAGCCCGCTTCGGTGCTCAAAAGCTGGTCCTTCCCCAGCCTGAATTTGCCCGTCCGCTCGCCGGGGACAAACAGGGCCGAAGGGGAGAGGAAGGTCCAATCGAGATCGGTGACGGATTTCAGGTAGTCCAGGAAGTCCGCGCCCTTTGACGCCTCGGGCTTGTACTCCTCCGGAAAGTCGGGCTGATCTATCAGTTTTTTCCCCGGAGCGACCTCAAGGCTTCCGGCCCCGCCGACGACGAGATAACGCTTTACGCCGGCATCCCTGACGGCCTGGACAAGGACCGCGGGATCGCTGTCGACGAAGCGTACCGCGCTGATCACGGCGTCATGCCCTTTCAAGAGGGGAGCGAGGCTCTTCCCGTCGTGAACGTCGCCTGTTAGCGGAGTGACGCCGTCAAGCCGGGCGATCTTTTCAGGGTGGCGGGCTATTCCCGTCACGGTATGATTGCGGGATGTCAATTCCTTCAGAATTCTGGTTCCGACATTACCGGATGCGCCGATCAGTACGATAGTTGCCATAATGGCCTCCTAGGTATATTAATGAGACGTAGTATTTTTTCTAGACCATAGCCGAGCCCAAAATTTATGACAAGAAGTCAAAATACAATGACCAGGTCAGTGCCGGCTGACCTGCCCAACCCTTCAGGAATTGGATCATGAAAGACGACCAGCTGATATCCTTTGAACAGCCGTGCCCGATACGGGATGTGCTCGACCGCATCGGCGATAAATGGAGTTTGCTTGTCCTTCATTCGTTGTCCGAGGGCACCCTGCGGTTCAACGGGCTTGTCCGGAACGTTGAAGACATCTCCAAACAGATGCTGTCCAAGACGCTCAAGCGGCTGGAAAAGGACGGCTTCATAAGGCGTACGCTCTATGCGGAAGTCCCGTTGCGGGTGGAGTACGAACTGACCGACATCGGGAAATCCTTCCTCAAGCCCATGGCCGAACTCATCCGCTGGGCCAATGCGAATCACCGGGACATCGTCCTTGCCAGGCAGCAGTACCGACTCACCAATTCGAATCGATAACGGACCGCTTTCCCCCAGCCGAAAAAAGAAAAAGCCCTTGCGAAGAGTTCTTCGCAAGGGCTTGTTTTCCAGATGGTGCTCGGGGACAGAATTGAACTGCCGACACGGGGATTTTCAGTCCCCTGCTCTACCGACTGAGCTACCCGAGCAACCGGTCGAGAAGTTGGGGTTTACCGAAATGGCGGGCGGTTGGCAACCCCTTTTTTTCAAGAGGGCGTCTTTTTGGCCGTGGACAGGGGCGCTTGAGTGCCCTCGTCCTCCGGGGGGGCGCCCATTTCCATGATCTTGGCCGCGTAGGCCCGGCGCAGGGCGTCCATGTAGTCCACGTCCACCGGGCCCTTCCAGGTGGTGATCTCGGTGTACCGCTTGGGGATGACGACCTCGTCCGGGCGGTAGCCCATTTCCAGGCGCAGCCGCCAGCGCATGCGCTGGACCCGCCTGCCGATGTCCTCCATGGACCCGTTCAGCTCGCCGTAGCCCACGGATTCGAGCGCCTCGGCCAAAAGATCGTCCTTGTACACCCCGCGCGAGAACAGGCAGCCGACCATGCAGTTGAGCACGATCCGCTCCCGGCCGTCCTGGAGCAGGAAGTTCAACGCCTTGTCCACGTCCTTTTCGTCGTGCTTCTGGTCGTAGGCGTAGCCGCCGGAGTCCAGGTGCGAGTGGCGGAAGCCGAGCCCCTCGGCCACGAAAAAGACCTCGCCCGTGGCGTAGCCGGCCATCTCCTGGCCGAGCACGCAGGCGTAGTCCTCGCCGCCGTACCGCTTGGCGCACTTCATGGTCCCCTGGGCCAGCAATCGGTAGAAGTCGTTGTCCTGGCGGCCGAGATGCTCCACGGCGCGCATGTAGGTCTCGGAATCGCCCCACTTGAGCGGCTCCAGCGTTTCATTTTCGGAGATGGCGCCTTTTTCGAGCGCCTCGGTGGCCCAGGCCAGGGCCACGCCCGCGGACATGCAGTCCAGCCCCTCCTTCTCGATGACGTCGAGGATGCGCAGGACCTCGGGGGCCTCGGTCACCTCGAGCATGCCGCCGCAGGAGAATATGGGCTCGTAGTCGTAGCCCACCTGGCGGTAGAGATACTGGTTGTTTGTCTGAAACTGCTCGCGCACGAAGCCCACGTGGATGCAGCCCACCGGGCAGCCCGCACAGGCCGCGTTCCGGAGCAGGGTGTCGTCGGCAAAGGTCTCGCCCGAAATCTTCTCGGCCTCGGGACTGGAAGTCTGCTGCAGGTTCTTCCACGGCAGGGACTTGAGCGCGTTGAGCGGGTTGATGTTCACCGCCGTGCCCAGGCCGTGGTATTTGGCCATCATCTCGGTGGTGGTCAGCTGCTCGAAGATGTGCTTGTACAGCTTGGGGTACGCCTTGCCCTCGGGCAGGTCGAACCCCCGGTCGCCGAGCACGCAGATGGCCTTGAGGTTCTTGGCCCCCATGACAGCGCCGCCGCCCATGCGCCCGAAATGGCGGAAGGTGTCCACGTTGATGCAGGCGTAGGCCGACAGGTTCTCGCCCGCCGGGCCGATGCGCATGATCGAGCGGCGGCCCGAGCCCGGGAATATCTTGCGCAGCACGCGCCCGGTCTGGATGGCGTCGAAACCGCGCATGTACTCCACGTCGCGGACGTCCACCAGGCGCGAGCCCACGCAGACGGCGGTCAGCCGCTTGGCCTTGCCGGTCACGACAAGCGCGTCCAGGTCGGCGAAGCGCAGGGACAGGGCGGATTTCCCGCCCGCGTAGCTCTCGGTGTACTGGTTGTGGTAGGGCGAGCGGAAGGCGCAGCAGGTCTTGCTCATCAGCGGGAAGTAGCCGGTCAGCGGGCCGATGGCGAAGATCAGGGGCTGCTCGGGGTCGTCCCAGTCGCGGTCGATGTGCCCGAACTCCCGGAACAGGTGCGCGGCCAGGCCGGAGCCGCCCAGGTATTCGGCCCGGCCGGGGATCTCCTTGAGCCGGGTCTTGCCCGTGGTCAGGTCGACCACCATGACGCGGAAGAAATCTCTAATCATCGCTGCCTTCCTCCTCTTCCCGGGACGGCAGGTCCACCAGCTCCAGACAGTCGTGGGGGCAGTAGGGCACGCACTGGCCGCAGTGGATGCACACGTAGGGATTGACCAGGTGGTCCAGGAAGATGGCGTCCACCGGGCACGCCTCGGCGCACTTGCCGCAGCGGATGCACAGGTTGCGCTTCTGGATCACGCCGCCGTCCCGGCGCTGGGCGAGCGAGCCCGTGGGACAGGCCTGGGCGCAGGGGGCCGGGTGGCAGGCCAGGCAGACGCGCGCCTCGAAACCCGTGGACAGGCCGCCGGACGACGAGATGCGGATGCCCGCCTTGTTCCAGGAAAGGACCTTGTGGACCTGTCTCGCACAGGCCAGCGAACAGGAATGGCAGCCGATGCATCGTTCCATGCGGGCCGCTCTGAGAGCTTTCATCAAATGCCTCCGGGTCGGGAACGCCGGGTTGGAATCATTCCGTGATTTGCAGGATATCCTGCTTGAGCGCCCACAGGATATGATTTTTGATCCGGGTGACATTCAGGTGGGGCGCCACGTCCGATACCTTGCGTATCAGGCTGGCGCTGTCAACCGGGTTGCGGGCGAAAAAGGCCAGCCGCCGGACGGCCTCAAGGTCGATGGCGTCCTTCAGCCCCGCGTACACGTTGGGAAAATCACGGTTTCGGTAAAATGCCTCCCCGGTGCGGCCGATGGACAGTTTCACGCCGTCGTCCAGGGTCCGCGCGGGATAGTGGCCGAAGATGCGCCCGTACTCCGGGGCCAGGGGATGGGGCAGGTCGCGCAGCGGCCCGGCCTCGACCGGCTCTTCCCACAGCGCGTCCCACAGGGCCGTGTATTGCCCGATGACCTCGGGCCAGTGGAACAGGCGGCGCACCCGGTCCCGTCCGGCCGCGCCCATGGCCGCGCGCAGCCCCGGGTCGCGGACCAGCCGCCCGAGCGCCCCGGCCAGGGCCGGAATGTCCACGGCCGTGGTCTGGGCCAGGGCGAGGTGGTACTGGTTGTCGAAATTGAGCGGCGCGTCCAGGTCCACGTCCGGGGTCTCGGCGAGCCCCATGGTCGGCACCAGCAGGCCGGTTTCTTCGTGGGTCACGATGTCCCGGTACCCGTCGTAGTCCGAGGCCACCACGGGCAGGCCGAAGGCCCCGGCCTCGACCAGGGTGATGCCGAAGGTTTCCTGGGGGTTGTCCGCGATGGACACGAACACGTCCGCCTGCCGGAACAGCTCCCGCTTGCGCGCTTCGTCCGGCCGCAGGACCACGCTCAGGGGCACGCCCGCGTTGTCAGCCAGGTGGGTCAGGGTGTCCAGGACGTGCGTCTCCCGCTCGGCCCAGCCCGCCAGAACCAGCTCCACGGACTTCGGGTCGAGCCCGTCCAGGATCAGCCGGTGCAGGGCGCGGACCAGCGGAACCAGGTCCATCTTCGAGTGGTGGGAGATGCGTCCGAAGACCAGGATGCGCGTCGGGCCGTCCTTCTCGGCCTGGCCCGGAACGTAGGCGTCCGCGTCCACGGCCAGGGGGATGCGTTCGAGCCTCGGCCCGGGGTGGGTCGCCTCGCTCAATCCGAACCCCGCGCGCAACTGCCCGAAGAATCCCTCCACCGCGATCCTGCCGGCCGTCGAGGTGCAGACGATGGCGTCGCGCCGGGTGGCGCCCGGCCACAGGTGCTGCAGAAACGCCTTGGGATAGGCCGCGTAGCTCAGGGAATGGATCGGCCCGGTGACCGGAAAGATGCGCTCGCTCAGGCGGTTGCGCATGCGTGAAAGAAACGGCTGGCTGGCGATGCAGTCCGACAGATGGAAGCAGTGGTAGGCCGTGTCCGCCAATCGCCCGGGCAGCGCCTCCCGGAGCATGAGCCGGACGCGCCCGTCCTCGAGCATGCCGGGCGCGGTTTGTTCCAGATGCCCCCGCAGCGGGCCAAGGGTCCGCTTGCCGGGCAGAAAGAAATGGTATTCGTCAAACGGGTCGGCCTGGAGCAGGGCGTCCAGGAAGCCGACATTGGCCACGGTGCGGCCCATGACGGGACCGCCCTCGAAAAACGGGTCCAGCGTCCCCCAGATGCGTTTTGTGCCGGTCATGACTAGGTAAAGACCGTTCCCGGCCGGTTTGTCAATGGCCGGGCGCTCCCCCAAGGGGGCAGATTATGCCGTCCGGCCCGGCCCGGCCGCTCCCTTCGCTACAATTTTCCCCAGCCATATCAACTCCCTGTCGATCCGCTCACCGCTCCTTTTCCGTTTGCCGTTCCGCGTGGCCCCGATTTTGCTCAATCCCTCGCAGGGCGGGGCTCTCCGCCAAAGTTTTGACGTCGTAAAGGAGCACGATGCAGAATGCCTAGACAGTCCATGAAACGAGGAAGACGGCCCGAACTCATGTGGGGACTCGGTCTTGCCGAATCCGAGATGCGCCAGATCATCGACGGCGTCGGACCCGGCTTCCACGTCCGCAATTTTCCCGAGGACGCGCTGCCCGTGAGCCGTGAGCTGGAACAGGAGGAAAAACCCTCGGCCGCCTGGATACCCTGGTCGGTCTGGTCCGCCTTCCCCGAATCCCGCAAGCAGGAATACCGCGACCAGGACGAGACCCACCGCATCCTCATCCAGGACGGCGAAGCGGAAGTCGAAATGGAACAGGTCCTCGCCGAAGGGTTCCTGACCGCCGTGGACCTGCCCCTGACCCGGCCCAAGATCCAGGACGTCATGTTCCGGGCCAAGGAAGTGAAGAGCCTCTACTCGGACATCTACCGGATGACCGAGGAGATCATGCTCGAACGCGAACTGCTGGCCCGCAAGACCGACCAGCTCATGTTCCTGAACAAGCTGCTCGCCTCGGCCACCGAAAGCCTCGATGCAGGCACCATCCTGGCCAACGCCAAGAACTCCCTGGGCCTCATCCTGCCCGTCAAGGTGCTCCACGCCGCCTTCTGGAACACCGGCTCGGACAACGCCGCCGACGTGGAGGTATTCCTCAACGGCAAGATGATCCCGGCTTCGGAGTCCGAATGGATCGAACGGCTCATGGCCTCGGCCTGCTCCCTGGGCTCGGGCGCGGTCAACGGCTTTCAGATTTCCTACACCGACCCCGCGCGCAGGCCCGAATACTCCCTGGCCCCGGACCAGGGCAAGCTCGTGACCATGCCGCTTACCGCCGGACACCAGACCTTCGGCTGCCTGACCCTGCTCTGCGAACCCGGCTACCGGCTGGGCAAGGACCAGGTCGAAACCCTGCGCTCCGCCGTCAATCACGTCGGGCTGGCCCTGCGCAACGCCCTGGCCTTCAAGGAGGTCAAGCTGCGCGCCGACCGCGACGGCCTGACCAGACTCTACAACCGCCGCTCCTTCGACGAGCGCCTGGTCTACGAGATCAAGCGTAGATCGCGTTATCATCACGACCTCTCTCTGCTCATGGTCGACCTCGACCACTTCAAGTCCGTCAACGACACCTACGGACACAAGGCCGGCGACCTCGTCCTGCGCAAGGTCGGCGAAATCCTGTCCACCGTGTTCCGCACCACCGACCTGGCCGCCCGGTACGGCGGCGAAGAATTCGTCGTGCTCCTGCCCCACACCAGCGAAGAGGCCGCCTGGAAACTCGCCGAACGCGTGCGCACCGCCGTGGAAAACTGCGCCTTCGACTTCAACGGCCGAAACTTCTCCGTGACCGCCTCCATCGGCGTCGCCTCCGTGGAAGGCGGCTCCCTGGCCTCCACGGACGACGATCTTGTGCTCAAGGCCGACAAGGCCCTCTACCAGGCCAAGAACAACGGCCGGAACATGGTCGTGGTCTCCGGACAAAAATCCACCCCCGCGCACAACGCCATGCAATAGCGCGTCACCGCGAACACAAGAGCCCCGTCCGGAGTCACTCCGGGCGGGGCTCTTTTCTTTCTGTGCCTCCGGCGGGCCCTCGGCGGGCGGGCGTCTCCGACGGCCAAAGAACCTTTTGGAAAAGGTTCTTTGGAATCTCCCAAACTTTTTGTGTGCCTTCGGCAGGGGCGTGCGTGCGCGGAAAGGCGTGCCGGGCGCGCGGGGAGTGGGGCGCGAATCCTTCGGGACGGTAGCCAACGCCGCAGGCGGGGTTGGGCATAGCTCGCCCAGGCGGTCTTGCGGCGTTTTCCCACTTCTGAAAAGCGGCAGTGCCCATTGCGCTATGCCTTTCCCTCTCCACCGTAGCGTTCTTCCAGCCGTCGGTATCCGCCCCCTGTCAAGTTGATTTTTTATACCTCTCAAACGTTTTTCCCATACATTCGCCGACATTTCGGGGTGGTCGGGAAAAGCGGGGGTATGCTCCTGCCAAACACTTTAACAGGAGGATTCACTCATGGGAGGATCTGGAAGTTTGATCGGAAGCGTTTTCGGAGGACTGACCGGCCTGTTGGGCGCCGACAAGGGGCCTGACGACTCCATGAAGGAGGAGCGGGAGGCCCGCGAGCGCGAGCAGGCCCGCAAGGAGGCCGACGAGCGCCGCCGGGACCGCGACAAGGTTCTGGAGGCACGCCAGTTGGAGGGCAAACGCAAGTCGGAGAGCCTGCTTTCCCAAGGCGCGACAGCGCTGAAGGACGCCCCGGAGGTGTCCGGCAAGGCGTTGAAGACCAAGTTGGGGGAGTAGCATGGACAGAACCGAACTGGCCCGTTCCCTGCTTGCGCGCTTCTCCGGGTTGGAGGAGGCCCGCCGCCCGTGGGTAGGCTCGTGGCAGGAGCTGACGGAATACATGTTGCCCCGCAAGAACAGCTTCGCCGGGCTCGGGGGGAGCGCCCCGGGGCGCGGCCGGGCGGGCGACGAGCGCATCTTCGATTCCACGCCGCTGCACGCGCTGGAGTTGCTGGCCTCGTCCCTGGGCGGGTTGTTGACCAACCCTTCGCTGCCCTGGTTCGACATTTCGGTGAAGGACCGGGCCGTGGGCGACGGGGACGAGGTCCGCGCCTTTCTGCAGGAGGCGCGCGAGCGCATGGTGGCGGTGTTCAACAGCGAGGACACCGGGTTCCAGGCGCACGTGCACGAGTTGTATCTGGACGCGGCCCTGCTCGGCACGGCGGTCATGTATGTGGAGGCGGACCCGACCACCGTGGTCCGGTTCTCGTCCAGGCCGCTGGGCGAGGTGTTCGTGGCCGAGTCCGCGCGCGGCCGGGTGGACACCGTGTACCGCAAGTACGAGCTCACGGCGCGCCAGGCCATCCAGGAATGGGGCGCGGGCTGCTCGGACGAGACGCAACGCAAGGGCGAGGACCGGCCCGAGGAGCCGGTGGAGGTCCTGCACGCGGTCTTTCCGCGCATGGACCGCGACCCGGCGGGCTTCGGCTCGGCCCACTTCCCGTTCGCCAGCGTGTACCTGGAGGTCAAGAACAGCCACGTGCTGGAGGAGAGCGGGTACCTGGAGATGCCGTACATGGTCCCGCGCTGGGCCAAGGCCGCGGGCGAGACCTACGGCCGGGGGCCGGGGCAGACCGCGCTGTCCGACGTGCGCGTGCTCAACGCCATGGCCCGGACCGCGCTCATGGCCGCCGAGAAGATGTCCGACCCGCCGCTGATGGTCCCGGACGACGGCTTTCTCGGGCCGGTCCGGTCCGGGCCGGGCGGGCTGTCCTATTACCGGGCCGGGTCCCCGGACCGCATCGAACCGCTGCCCGTGAACGTGGACCTGCGCGCGGCCGAGGAGATGATGAACGGCCGCCGGGAGTCCATCCGGCGGATATTCCTGGGCGACCAGTTGGCCCCGGAGGGCCCGGCCGTCACGGCCACCGAGGCGGTCATCCGCCAGGCCGAGAAGATGCGCGTGCTCGGCCCGGTGCTGGGCCGGTTGCAGACCGAGTTCCTCGGCCCGCTGGTTCGGCGGGTCTTCCGCATCATGCTGCGCGGCGGGGCGCTGCCGCCGTTCCCCGAGGGGCTCGCCCCCGGCGACCTGGAGGTGCGCTACACCTCGCCCGTGTCCCGCGCCCAGAAGCAGTACGAGGCCCAGGGGCTGGCCCAGGTCATGGAATACCTCTCGCCCCTGGTGGGCGCGCAGGACGCCTTCGGGATCATGGACAACTTCGACACCGACCGGGTGGCCCGGCACGTGACCGAGCTGTTCAACACCCCGTCCGACTACCTCAAGTCCGAGGAGCGCGTGGCCCAGGGCAGGGAGCTGAAGCAGCGGGCCGCGAGCACCCAGCAGACCGCGTCCACCGTGGCCAACGTGGCGGCCATCGCCAAGACCCTGTCCGAGGCCTACACGGACCGGCCCAGCGCCCTGACCGAACTGTGGGGGATGCTGACCGGCATGCTCGGGGCCAGGGCCGGGGCCGAGTCCGCGCCTCCCGCTCCCGCCCAGGCCGATCCCGCACAATCCGATCCCGCCGCATACGAGGAGGCTTCCCATGCCTGAGACCAGCCCGCTCGAACTGCACCGGGCCTACAGGCGGCTCTTCGAGACCGCCGACGGGCGCACGGTCATGGCCGACCTGGAGCGGCGTGGCTGCTTCATGCGGCCGACCTATTCCACGGACCGGGGCCGGACCGAATTCAACGAGGGCCGCAGGTCCCTGGTCCTGCACGTGAAGCAGATGCTTGAACCCGAAAACTTCATTGAAAAGGAGAACAACCGATGACCGACAAGAATGAGAAACGGAAGAATTGGCGGATGACCCTGCCCGAGGAATGGATCGTCCGCCATGTGGGCGAGGACGGCACCGAGACCGAGATCCCCCTGCGCGACCACCCGGCGCTGGCCAAGTACGCCACCAAGGACGAGGCCGTGAAGGCGTTGGTCCATGCCCAGCGCATGCTCGGCAAGACCCCGGAGGGGTTTGTCCGCGTGCCCGGCGACCAGGATTCGCCCGAGGATCTGGCCGCCTTCTACGCCGCCCTGGGCAGGCCCGAGAAAGCGGACGGCTACGAGCTGCCGGACATGGAGCTGCCCGAGGGATTCGCCCTGCGCGAGGACCTGATCGGCGGCCTGCGCGAAAAGGCCTTCGAGCTGGGGCTGACCCCCAGACAGGTGGCCGGGCTGTACCAGTGGTTTCTGCCCCTGGTCCTGGACACCCACCACGCCATGCAGGCCGAGGCGGGCAAGCTGCGCGAGTCCGAACTGGAGTCCCTGCGCTCCGTGCACCGGGGCGACACCCCGTCCCTGCTGGATTCGGCCTTGCGCGCGGCCGAGGCCGTGGGCGGCGAGGAGCTACTGGCCGCCCTGGACGACACGGGCGCGGGCAACCGGGCCGCGGTCATCGGCGCCTTTGCCAAGATTGCGCCCCTGGTCCTGGAGAGCGGCCTGCGCGGCTCGGCCCGGGGCTGGGGCGAGGACCTGACCATTGAGCGGCTGCGCGAGATGATGCAGGACCCGCGCTACAAGGACCCGACCAAGCGCGAGGATTCGTTCGTCAAGAAGGTCAATCAGGGCTTCGAGTTGCTCTATCCCGGCGACTACGTGCCGGGCAGCCGCATTTAAGACTGTTCAAAAGGGGTTGGATGCCAGGCGCGAGGATAATCCGCCCCGCAGCGTATTCTTTCATACGTGAGGAGGCGGATTATCCGAAACAACGACGCAGACAGTCCCTTTTCAACAGTCTGCAAGATGGTGCGAGGGGCCGCCGGTCCCTCTTGGTCATACCCCCTGGAGGGCCGGGGGCGAAAGCCTCCGGCCCGTATGCAACGGATGAGAATACGAATGAATTAGTGGATACCGATACGTTCATCCGCATAGACACGGACAGGTTCACCGGCCAGCCCCGCGCAAGTGGATCGAATACGCCGACGGCGTCATGGAGCCGGTGCGCAGGGAAGGCAACCTGAACAGGAAATACCACGGCAACAAGCGCTCCCTGGACTGGTGGACCGTGGACAAGCCCGTGGACTGGAACCCCCGCGACGAGGGCAAGCGGGTTTCCCTGAACCACGACTACGGCAAGCGGGACAAGCCCGCCGGTCCCGAGGGCGCGGGCGCGGACTCCGGTAGGGCCGCTGGTCCGTCCCCGGCTCCGGCCAGGGCCAAGCCCAAGGGCAGGAGCACCCTGAACCAGGGGGCCGACGGATTCTGGGAATACGAGGCCCGGCGCGAGGCCGAGGCCAAGGCGCAGCCCCGGTCCGGCCCCACCCCCGCGGCAGACCCGGCCGGTCCCGGAGCGGGCCGGACGCCGGGCTCCCCGAGCGGCAAGTCCGAAGAGACCAACGACGCGGCCGCCACCGCCGGAGCCCTCGGCGGAATGGTGCAGTCCAAGGGGCAGCATGGGAAGGGGAAGTTGACCTCTAATGATCCAAAGGCCCAAGAATTGATGGATAAATTCGGAGGAAAGCGGGAAGACTTCAAGCGGGAAGCAAACAAGGAGTTGAACGCATTAAGCGATCAAGCAAAAAAAGCAACGTCTCCAAAAGAAAGAAATCAGCTCCTCCGTAGGAAAGATGCAATAAAAGGAGCCATTAAATTGATGGATCGCGAATTATTGAAGATGCCCTTAATAACATCATTCACTGTTTCATGTCCTTTGTTTTTGAACAAAAAACGTTCAGCTTCTTTATCATAACAAACGAGGATTTCCTGATTTACATTTCTTACTACATTTGAAGCCCTTTCCAGCCACTTCAGCCACTTCAGCCACTTCAGCCACTTTGAGACACGGGCCGGAATTTGTTCCTTTTCCAAAGCTTGTTTTATCTCTATTGAGAGAGATGACGGGGCGGAGTATATGGAAAGCACGGGTTCCTGTTTTTTCCAATACCAGTCGCGGGATTCCCCCAACAAGAAAATCCGCAATACGGCCAAATCCGGATCGTCGTAGTTGGATGAGAACGTAACGGCTTCCAATTCAGAGACCCCGGAATCTGCAAGCGCCTTATCCAGGTTTCCCCGCTTGATTGGGTAAGTATGCCTTTTGGCCAGCTTGGTCCGGCCGTTGAATCGGTATTCCAAAACCGTTGCGGTTTCCTTCGCTGGGCCAATATGTGGCATACGATTAAAGAGGGCAAGGATGGGCCGGAGCGCACCGCTGCGGGGAGGGAAGGTAGAGGGCGGGCCATGCCCGTCTGTGTAGGCGCGTTGAGGAAACTTGAGGATTCCGATGTAACCCTTGCGTTTCCTGAACTGAACTGAAGTATTCTTGACATTTTGCCCCGTTGCCGTAGAAAAGGCGGACTGGCCGGAGCCGTGTCCCGTCAATTCAACCAGCGCCGCACCTATGCTTTTCAACTCACCGGAATTCCTTTTCCTGTTCCTGCCCGCGGCCTGTCTGATCTTCTATTTCGCCCGGCGCGTTTCGCCCACGGCCCAGGTTGTCTCCATCATCGGCCTGTCGCTCTTCTTCTACGGCTACTGGCGTATCGAGTACCTGCCCGTGCTCCTGTTCAGCCTGGCGACCAACGGGCTGTTCGCCTTTCTGATGGGCCGCGCCCGGTCAGAGGGCGTACGCAAGGCGTTGCTCGTCCTCGGGGTGGCCACGGCCCTGTCCGTGCTCGGCTTCTACAAGTACACCCATTTCCTGCTGGAGAATCTGAGCCTCCTGTTCGGCTTCGACTACACAGGACAGGCCGGGGAAATCCCCATCGGCCTGTCGTTCTACACATTCACGGCCATCGCCTTTCTGACCGATATCCACACCCGGCGTATCCAGGGCTACACCTGGCCCGAATACGGGGCGACCATCACCTATTTCCCCCACCTTGTGGCCGGGCCGATCCTTTTTCATCACGACACCATCCCGCAGCTGCGCATGCCGGGCGGCATCCGCTTCACCCCGGAGCGGGTCATGCTCTTCCTGTTTTTCTTTTCCGTGGGGCTGCTCAAAAAAACCGGGCTGGCGGACAACATCGCCCACTTCTCCGACCCGATCTTCACCCAGGTGGCGGGCGGCGGCATCCCGGACCCGGGCCAGGCGTGGCGGGCGGCGCTCTGCTATTCCATGCAGCTCTATTTCGACTTTTCCGGCTACTCGGACATGGCCATCGGCCTGGGCTGTCTGCTCGGCATCCGCATCCCGGCCAACTTCTATTCGCCCTACCGGTCCAGGAACATAGCCGAGTTCTGGCAGCGCTGGCACATCTCGCTCGGTTACTTCCTGCGCACCTACCTGTACATCCCGCTGGGCGGCAACCGCAAAGGGGCCTCCCGCACCCTGGTCAACCTGTTCATCGTCTTCTTCCTGTGCGGGCTGTGGCACGGCGCGGGCTGGACCTTCGTGGTCTGGGGCGTGATGCACGGCGTGGCCATGGTCGTGCAACGCGTCTTCTCCTCGCGGGTCAGGCTGCCGGACACCCGGCTGGTCGCGGCCTGTTCCATCCTGGTCACTTTCGTCTTCGCGGTCTTTGCCTGGGTGGTTTTCCGGGCCGAATCCTTCCACTCGGCATGGGTCATCATGCAGGCCATGGTCGGCGTGTCCGGCTCCCGGCTGCACAACCTGCCCGACCAGCACGTCGAGCTCTACCTCGGCCTGCTCCTGCTCGTGGTCTGGCTCATGCCCAATACCCTGCAGGTCATGCGCCGCTTCGACCCGGCCATCCTGCTCGGCAGGCGCAACGAGTATCCCTTTGCCCGGCTGGTGCCCGCCGCCCTGCGCGAAGGCCGCGCCTTCGCCTACGCCGCAGGGACGCTCTCGGCCCTGGCCCTGGTCACGGGCACGGTTTTTATGTTCGTCAACGGGCAGGTCCGGTACCTGTACTTCGATTTCTGATGCCCAAGCGATTCTCCATAACCTTCGCGCTGGTGGTCCTGATCTACGGCGGATTCGCGGCTTTCAACTTTTCGCTGGTCTATCTGGCCGGGGAGACGCTTCCGTACACGGATATCGCCCACGCCCAGCAGGAGCGCCCGGGCACCCTCTACGGCCCGCTTTTCAACAACGATCACGCCGCCTACAAATACGCGCTCATGGAAGCGAGGCCGCACGAGGTGGTGGTGGCCGGTTCGTCCCGCGCCCTGCAATTCCGGCAGCCGTTTTTCAGCAAGCCCATGGTCAACTGCGGGCGGATAATGTCCAGCGTGCGGACCGCGCTCAACTTTTTCGAGTACATGGAGAAACAGCCGCCCAAGACGATCCTGGTCATGCTCGATTTCTGGTGGTTCCGGGAGCCCTTGAAAGAGCTCACCGGCGGGTACCGGTACACCCTGTCCACCGGCACCGAGCGCAGTCTGGACATGTTTTTTCTGCCGTCCTGGTACGTGGCAGAGGGCAAGATCGGTATTGGCCGGGTCCTGCAAGGCTCCCCTCGTTTGGACGGGCGGTCCGGCCGGATCGGGCTGCGCTCCGAGAACGAGGACGCGGGGTTCGAAGCCGACGGTTCCCACCACGAGCCCGGGGGGGCGAGGCAGACCCACGAGGCCATGGTCGCCAACGTAGGGACGCGCATCGGGAAAACCGAGTTCCGCTACAGCGATCGACTCCAGACCGGTGCCCTGGATGCCCTTTTTGCCGAGGTGGCCAAGCTGGAAGGCCTGGGGCACAAGGTGGTCGTGGTGTTCCCGCCCATCTCCCCGGCGTTCGAGGTGGAACTGGAGAACAACGCGGGATACGCCTACGTGGGCAAGACCCTGGATTACGCCGCGCGGCACGGGGCCGTGGACCTGCAGGATCCGGCCCGGCTCGGCCTGCCCCCGGCCGAGTTCCTGGACTCTCTGCATCCTTCCGCACGCGGCGACGCCAAGGTTCTGCTCGAACTGGCCCATTTGCGTCCGGAACTGCGGGAGGTCCTGGATATCGGCGCGGCCGAGCGGTTTCTGGCGTCCGGCCGGGAACTGCCCGAGTAGGGCTGCCTTCTTCTCCCGAGCGATCTATTCTTCTTCCGAAATTGCGGCCTCGAGGTCGGCCATGAGCGCGTCGAGGTCCAGCCCGTAGCGGGCGGCGACGTCGGCCACGGTCTCGAACAGGGCCTTGCACAGCAGGCACTCGCCCGCCTGTTCGTCGCGGGCGCGGAAGACCGCTTCGGCGGCGCGGTGTTTGTGGACGATGTCCAGCAGGGTCATGTCCGGGGTGATGTGGCGAGTCACAGGATTTCCCCCATGGCCCGGGAGAGCGCCTGCGGGATGTGCGGGATCAGCTCGCCGATCTGCGAGGCCGGGGTGGGGCGGGCGGCCTCGCCCGCGTACCGGTTGGCCTGGGCGGCCACGTGCGCGGCCTTGGGCGCGGACAGCCCGGCCGCCATCAGGGCGCAGGCCATGCCCGTGACCGTGTCGCCCGTGCCGCCCATGGCCTCCATGGCCTCCACGGACGGTTTGGTCACCTCGGCCAGGACCCCGGTGCGGTCCGCGACGCGGTCCACGCGCCCCTTGACCAGCAGGCAGCGGGCCGCGTTGTCGTGGTCGTAGGCGCGGTTGATCAGTTCCGGCACCCGGTCCTCGTCCTGGAGAATGAAGCCCCGTGTATAGAAGGGGTGCGGCGCGGCCTCGTCGGCCAGGAAGGCCAGCTCCCCGGCGTCGGGCGTGAACAGGGCGTATTCCCCGGCGTAGCCGCTCATCTTGGCCGCGTACATGAACCCGGCGTCCGCCACCAGGGCGGGCGGCCCGGCCATGGACTGGGCCGCCATGAGCACGCGGTTGTGCCAGTCCACGTCGGGCTGGAGATAGTGGAAGGCCAGGACCGCGCAGCGCCGCGCGGGCAGGACCTCGACCAGGCGGCGGTACAACTCGCGGCTGCCGTTGCCCAGTCCCTCGTCGCCCGCCAGCAGGGCGTGGGGCGGGTTGGCCCCGAGAAAGTCGCAGGTGACGGCCGCCGCGGCCAGCAGGGCCGGGGTGCCCCGGTCCGGGGCCAGGGCGCGGCCGCCCACCGTGAGTCCGTCGCCCGCCACCTCCGCCAGGGCGTCCAGCACGGGCACGGCCGGGTCAGGTATGGTCCCGACTACGATGAGCATAACCGCACCATCTCGGCATGGGCCAGCTCCAGGGCGTAGCCGCACAAGGTGTGGCCTATCTCCCGGGGGGCCGGTGCCTCGTCCAGGGTGCGGCCGATGAGCCGGGCCGCGATGTACGGCACGTCCGGGCAGCCGCCGCCGGACACGTTGACGATGGTCCGGGTCTTCTTGTCCACGGTCAGCTTCATGTTGGCCGCGCGGACCATGAGGTGGTCGCCGAAATCCTTGACCTGGAAGAGGTCCACAGGCGAGAGCAGGGGGCCGGTCACGGGCACGCTCTCCAGCGGCGCGGTCCCGGCCTCGTCAAGGATGCGCAGGATGTCGAGCTTTTCCATGAGCGGGAACTCCACCACCAGGTCGCAGCCCCGCTGGATCTCCGGGGGCGGGCCCATGACCCGGATCTCCCGGCCCGACTCCTTGAGCAGCCTCTCGGCCCGAATGACCTCGCTGGTATGCTCGAACACGAGCAGCCCCCGGTCCGCGCGCCCGGAAGCGGGCGGACCGGAAGCCTTTCTTTTGAACAGGTTGGCCAGGGCCAAGCCTAGCCCCCGAGCAGTTTCAGGCGGTATTCGCCGCCTTCCTCGGAGATGGAATCCACCTTCCAGCCCTTGCCCTGGGCGGCGCGGGCCACGTTTTCCTTGGACGCTTCGGTGTCCACCAGGACCTCGAGTTCGCCCGTGCCCATGGCCGCGATCTTGGCCAGGGTATCCAGTACCGGTTGGGGGCAGGACAGGCCCCGCGCGTCGACTAATTCACTCATGCCGTCCCCCTATGCCGTTTTCTTGCGCATGGTAAAACCGATGAACAGGCAGACCGCCAGGCCGATGAAGACCGCCGCGATACCGTGCGGGCCCACGCCCTTGGGCGAACTGGCCAACCCGAAGTTGTGGGAGAAACCCGCTCCCACGATCATGCCGAGCACGAACACGGCCGCGTCGCCGTCTCCCTCGCCCGCCATGAACAGCTGGCGGCCCGGGCAGCCGCCGGCCAGGGCGAAGCACAGTCCGGCCAGGACCATGCCCATGAAGTTCCACAGGCCCTGGGTGTGGGCCACGGGCTGGTTGGCGAAGCCCATGTGGAACTGGCCCAGGATCAGGTTGACCGCGAAGGCGGCCACCAGCAGGGCGATCACGCCCGAGAGCAGGTGGACCTGCTTGAACAGGATCAGGTCGCGGAAGGCCCCCATGGTGCAGAACCGGCTGCGCTGGGCCAGGGTGCCGACCAGCAGGCCCACGGCCAGCGAGACGAACAGGGGCGCGTGCATGGCCCCGGGGCCCTTGAGGCTGTAGAAGAGCACCCCGGACTTGGCCTCGTCGGCCACCTGCGGGTAGATGAACATGAGCGCCAGGAATCCGGCCATGATCAGGGGCATGACCACTCCCACGGACGGGTAGGTCTTCTGAGCCCGGCCCAGGTTGTACCCCTGGCGGAAGAACAGGGTGCCGATGCCGATGCCGACGATGAGCCCGGCGATGCCGAACAGGGCGTTCAGGTCGCCGCCTGCCAGGCGCAGGATGGCCCGCCAGGGGCAGCCCAGGAAGACCAGGGCCCCGATCATGGCGAACACGCCGAGCACGAAGCGGACGATGGGCGCGGAACCGGCCCTGGGCCGGAAGTCGCGGCCCATGAAGGCCGCGCCCAGCGCGCCGAGCACGAAGCCGATTATCTCGGGGCGCATGTACTGGACCACGCCCGCCCGGTGCAGTCCCACGGCACCGGCGATGTCCCGTTCGAAACAGGCCACGCAGATGCCCATGTTCCCGGGGTTGCCCAGATATTGCAGCAACGCGGCCAGGCAGCCGATGACGAGCCCGACGGAAATGATCCCTTTCCGAGAGGCGAAAAAGTTGGTCATACCTCCTCCTTGAGTAAAAAGCGGACTTTCCCCCAATAAAGAGCAGACCTTCCCCCAATTCCGATACGAAACATAGAGGAATACAACCGCCTGAACCAATTCTTTCTATATACTCTCGCTTTTGCACTCATAGATTTTGTGAATACAAAGCCGCGCAAACCATGGCGGACAGGGATGCGATACAGGAGGAAGGCGGAAGGGGAGGCGGGCGGCTACTTTTCGATATCGGACAGGGTCTGGCGGAAGGCCTCGACCTGCGGGCCGCCCAGGGACACGGCCTTGCGTGCGGCCGCAAGGGCCTCGTCGCGGCACCCCAGTTCGTTCAGGACAAAGGCCAGGTTGTTGAAGGCGATGCCGCTGTCCGGTTTGACCTCGGCGGCCTTGCGGAAGGCTTCGGCCGCGCCCTGCGCGTTGCCCAGGGAGTAGCGGGCGTTGCCCAGGCCGATCCAGGCGTCGTGGCTCTGGGGCCAGCGGCCCGTGGCGGTGGCGTAGGCCTGTTCGGCCCCGGCCCATTGCTTGGCCCGCTCCAGCCCAACGGCCCCGTCCAGCCACTCCTTTTCCCGGGCCGTGGCGGGCAGGCGCGAGGGCGGCAGGACCAGAAGCCCCCAGAAGTCCGGGCCCCAGGTGTTCTCGAAAACCCGCCACGGGCTGCGCTTGGACCGGATCGTGCCCGAGTTGAGCAGGACCTCGCCGGTGCCGTTGTCCAGTCCGGTGACCACGGCGTAGTGCCAGACCGGGTACCAGGACAGGGCGAGGTTCTGCAGGACGATGACCGGATTGCCCGCGCCTATCTCGGCGGACAGCCGGTCCGCACCGTGGATGACGTAGGCCATGCGCCCGTGGCGGCGGGCGGCGGTGATCATGTCGGGCTGGATGCTGCCCTTGCTCGCCGGGGTGTAGACCTCGGCGGTCAGGTCCTCGGGCGCAACCGGGACCCCGCTCCAGGTCATGGTCATGGCCAGGGCGGCCGGGCCGCACTGGTACTCCTCCTGGGGGTAGAAGGGCACGTCGTGCACGCGGGTCAGTTCCGCGCCCGTGGGCGAGGGCGGCATGACGCCGCCGTACAGGCTGCAGCCCGATCCCAGGGCCAGGAGGAGCAGGGCGAGACAGGCGGCGGCCAGGCGGCCGCCGCCCCGTGTGATGCGGTGCATTGAGTTTCGGCTACCGGGCCTTTTTCACGAACGGGAAGACGTCCGTGGCTCCGGCCATGTCCGTGATGAGCAGGATGATGAAGACCAGGAGCACGGC
Organism: Pseudodesulfovibrio hydrargyri; assembly: GCF_001874525.1. NCBI lineage: Bacteria > Pseudomonadati > Thermodesulfobacteriota > Desulfovibrionia > Desulfovibrionales > Desulfovibrionaceae > Pseudodesulfovibrio > Pseudodesulfovibrio hydrargyri. The sequence continues at coordinate 1,126,778 of NZ_LKAQ01000004.1, forward strand.
CCCGATGACCACGCCGAAGGCGCCGCCGCCCGCGGGCATGTCGTTCATGCGCTCCGCGATCTGGTTGACCTCGGCGTCGGACAAAGCGTTGACGCGCTGCTCGACTTCGGCCACGGACAACCCCTTGCTCTGCAGGACCTGGCGCACGTCTTCGCGCTGCAGCTGGGCCAGGACCATGGCGCGGTTGTCCGCGCTGCGGCTGGCCGCCAGGGCCGACTCGGTGGAGACGAGCCCGGCACGGGCGGAAGCGACGTTCAGGACGAGCAGGGAAAAGACCACGACCAGGCAGACGATTCTGCTGAATTTATTGCACATTTTAAGAGTTCCTCCGGATTGTCGTTTTTCTCGGACGGACGGGTTATAACGCACTGCGGACCGTACGGCAAACCCCTGGCCGCTTTTTGCACATGAAGTCCGGTCCTCGATGGGCCTTGACACCGCCCGCCCCTGTCCTGCAAGGAACGCCCATGCACAATCTTATCGAGCTGAACAAGAATGACCTCGAGGCCTTTGTGGCCGAGGACCTGAAGGAACCCCGCTACCGGGCCGAGCAGATCTGGCAGTGGCTGTGGCAGAAGCGCGTGCGCGACGTGGAGGCCATGACCAACCTGTCCAAGCCCCTGCGCGAGAAGCTGGCCGCCATGGCGGACATCGTCTGGCCGGAAATCGCCCGCGTGGCCGAGAGCCGGGACGGGACCATCAAGTTCCTGCTTCGGCTGGCCGACGGCAAGCTCATCGAGACCGTGCTCATCCCCATGCAGGACCGCTACTCCCAGTGCCTGTCCACCCAGGTGGGCTGCGCCATGGCCTGCACCTTCTGCAACACCGGCAAGCTCGGCTTCGAGCGCAACCTGACCTACGGCGAGATCATGGGGCAGATACTGGTGGCACGGCAGTATTTGGCCGACCGGTCCATGAACGAGCTCAAGAACCTCGTGTTCATGGGCATGGGCGAGCCGCTGCTCAACCTGGACACCCTGATCAAGGTTCTGACCGACCTGCCGTGCGAGCGCGGCCTGTCCCTGTCCTGGCGGCGGTCCATGGTTTCCACCGTGGGCTTCCCGGACAAGCTCAAGATTCTGGGCGACCTGGAGATCGCCCTGCCGGCCATCTCCCTGCACGCGCCCACCCAGGACCTGCGCGCCAGGATCATGCCCAAGGCCGCGAAGGTCCACCTGGACGACCTCATGGCCGCCCTGGCCGCTTATCCCATGCGCCCGCGCGAGCGGATCACCTTCGAGTACCTGCTGCTCAAGGACGTCAACGACTCCATGGAGCACGCGGACCAGCTGGCCCGGCTCATCGACCGCAAGAAGGGCAAGATCAACCTCATCGCCTACAATGCCACCGAGGGCATGCCCTACGGCGCGCCCGACCGCGAACGGGTCGAGGCCTTTGAAAAGCGTCTGTGGGACCACGGCCTGACCGCCTTCATCCGCCGCTCAATGGGCGCGGACATCAAGGCGGCCTGCGGCCAGCTCAAGGCCGAAAGCCTCGAACTGGAGTAGCCCTAGCGGTCCAGACCGTGCTTGCGCTTGAGGGAGTCCACCAATGCGGAGCGGTTCTTCAAAAAGCGGTCGAACTCCCGCATGACCAGGGGGCGCTTGATGGTCGACAGCCGGTAGGAACCGGTCGTGTGCGGCAGGCAGGGGTCGAGGACCAGCTGGTCCGTGCGGTCCATGGCCGAGAGCAGGTGGCGGGCCGCCTCCACGTTGGCGTAGACGCCGTCCACCCGGCCCATGAGCCCCTTGCCCAGCAGCCCCGAGATGGAGGCGTTTTCCGATACCTTGACCGACTTGGGGTCGATGGGCGGGGTGAGCAGCCACGGCTTGAACCCGGCCAGGATGCCCAGGGTCTTGATGGCCCCCATGCCCTTGCCCAGGTTTTCGGGCTTGACCAGGATGCCGTCCGTGTACGAGCAGACCGGATCGGAATAGATGATGTGCAACCCCTTGCGCCTGCCCGGGTGCCAGTCCGGGGAGTCCGGGAATTTCAGGTCCAGGGTGCGGGTCTCCAGGAACTCCTGGTACAGCCGCTTCACGGGCAGGGGCACATAGACCATGGTGTAGCCGTATTCGATGGCGAATGAATCGAGCAGGTCGCGGGCATAGCCCTCGTAGTCGCCGTGTCGGAAGGAGCCGTAGGGCGGGTAGTCGATGCGCTCCACGCCCACGGCCAGCTCCACGGGCTCGGCCGGTGCCGGTCCGGCGCAGGGCAGCACCAGGGCGCAGGCAAGGAGCAGCGTCGCGGCCAGGTTCTTCAGGCGGCACGGGGCCGCGTTCCGTTTTGGGGGTCGTCTTGCGGGGTGTTTGGGCATTCTCGTCGTCGTATCCTCGGCTCGGCTCCCTCGGGCCTGGGCAGCTGGATACCTTGTATTCGTCTTGGTGACAATGACCGGTTTCACCCGGTCGGATGGGCCGGCCTCGCGGTTCGGCCGCCGGGGAGGCCCGAAATACCGGGGTTGCCATACCCCCACTACATATGTATGGGTAGCGCCAGCCGCAGCGACACTGCGGACATCATATATCAGGAGTGCAGTATGGCAGCCACCGTGGACGAAATCACCATCAACTATTCCGAAGACAACCAGCTCATCGTCAAGGAGCTGGACAAGGTCGTTCTTTCCAAGGGCGCCTGGACCACCATCGTGTTCCGCTACCAGGAACTCAATCGCGCCAAGGGCGAGTACGGCCCGGACAAGTACACCATCCGCCGCTACCAGAAGGTGGACGGCACCTACCGCCCCAAGTCCAAGTTCAACATCTCCTCCCAGGCCCAGGCCCAGAAGATCGTGGACGCCCTGGGCGGCTGGATCGACTAGCCGGGCGGATCGTCCCATGTATTTGGGCTCGCACATGTCCATCGCCGGGGGCCTGCACATGGCCTTCGAGCGGATCATGCGGGTGGACGGCACGGCCCTGCAGATATTCACCCGCAACCAGCGGCAGTGGAAGGTCCCGGAACTGACCGAGTACGACGCGGAACTGTTCGCGGCGGCCCGGGCGCGGTGGGGCGACTACCCGGTGGCGGCCCACGATTCCTATCTGATCAATCTCGCATCGAACAAGGAAGACCTGATCAAGCGCTCGGTCCTGGCCTTTGCCGAGGAACTCAGGCGCATCGAGACCCTGTCCATTCCGTATCTGGTCACCCACCCCGGCTCCCACCTGGGCGCCGGCGTCGAGGCGGGCATTGAGCGTTACGCCGCCAACCTGGACCGGGCCATCGAGCGGTCCGGCACCAGGCAGGGTATGATCCTGCTCGAGACCACCGCCGGGCAGGGCACCAACCTCGGGTCCACCTTCGAGGAGCTGGCGGCCATCATCGAGGCCTCGGCCCACCCGGACCGGCTCGGCGTGTGCTACGACACCTGCCACACCTTCGCCGCCGGTTACGACATCCGCACTCCGGAGACCTACGCGGCCACCTTCGAGACCTTCGACCGGGTCATCGGCCTTCCCCGTCTGAAGTTCTTCCACCTGAACGACACCAAGAACGAATTCGGTTCGCGCAAAGACCGGCACGAACTCGTCGGCCAGGGCGAGATCGGCGTGGAGGGTTTCCGCAACCTCATGCGCGACCCGCGCTTCGTGGACATCCCCAAGACCCTGGAGACCCCCAAGAAGGAGGACCTCCAGGACGACGTGCGCAGCCTGACGCTCTTGCGCGAACTGGCGAAATAGTCTTTCATACCCCGACCACCCGAACCCGAACCACACACCCGCCCATCTCTCCTTGCGCGAAGCGCACCTAAAAAATTTAGGAAAGGAGAGGGGATGGGGGTCCGGGGGAAGGGGAGAGGGACAACCCTTTTCAAAGGGTTTCCCTTTCCCCTTCCCCCGGCCGCCGGAGGCTCCCCTTGAAACTCGACGCCATCATCTTCGACTTTGACGGTACGTTGGCCGACGTGCCCCTGGACTTCGACTTCATGAAGACCAAGATCGCGGCGCTCGGCGAGGTGTTCATGGACGAACGCCCGGTGCCGGACGGCACGCCCGCCCTGGAATGGCTGGAAAAGCTCTCCCGGCAGGTCATGGAGCGCGACCGGGCCGAGGGGCTGGAGTTCCTGTCGCGCGGGCGGCTGGTCATCGCGGCCATGGAGCTGGACGCGGCCCGCGACGGCTGCCTGTACGAGTTCACCCGGCCGGTGCTCGACGACCTCGGGGCGCGCGGCGTGGCCACGGGCGTGATCTCCCGGAACATCTCGGCGGCCATCAAGAAGGTCTTCCCGGATATCGAGGACCATCTGCGGGTCTTCCTGCCCCGGGAGAGCTCGGACCGTCTCAAGCCTGACCCCGCCCATCTGCTCCGGGCGCTTCAATGCATCAATGTGCCGCCCGAACGGGCGCTCATGGTCGGCGACCACCCCATGGACGTGGAGACCGGCAAACGCGCCGGAACCCTGTCCGCGGGCGTGACCACCGGCCGCATCGAGGCTCAGGGCTTCGCGAGCCTCGACCCGGACTTCGTGAGCACGGACGTGGCCGCGCTTATGAGCGAACTCAAGCGGCGCGGGCTGATCTGAGCGCTTTGTTCGGTGTGGGGAATGCCTCCGGCGGGCCCTCGCCGGGCGGCGTCTCCGACGGGCAGAGCGCTGTCCTGCACCCGCTTAAGGCCGAGGGCCTTAAGAATCCCGTGTTCGCTTCGCTCAGGTCCATGTGATGGCGGAAGGCTGCGACGAGGACGCCTTCCGCCGTTTCCCCTGCCCGAAATCGCGGGTTTTGTTTTTGGGAAATGGCCTGTCGTAATGAGCATTGTCTCTTTTCAGAAGAAAGAAAACGCCGCAAGACCGCTTTGGCGGGCTCCGCCCGCGCAACAATCCGCCACCCCGCTTCACACCTTCGCCGCAGGCGACATAAAAAGTTTGGGAGGGTCCAGGAAACCCTTTGAAAAGGGTTTCCTGGCGGGGTCTGGGGCAGCGCCCCAGCCGCCGGAGGCATTTCCCCTACCGCAACACGTCGCGCAGGGCGTCGGCCAGGTCCGGGAAGGTGAACTCGAAGCCCGCCTGGGTGAGGCGTTCGGGCAGGGCGAGCTGTCCGGACAGGAGGACCTCTTCGGCCATCTGGCCGAAGAGCAGGCGCAGGGCGAAGGGTGGGACCGGGGTCTTGTAGGGGCGGTTCAGGATGGTGCCGAGGATGTGGGCGAACTTGGCGAAGTTGACCGGATTCGGGGCGCAGAGGTTGTAGGGCCCGCTGGCCTCGGGGTTTTCCATGAGGAAGCGGATGGCCCGGACCTCGTCCTTGAGGTGTATCCAGGAGACGCCCTGGAGGCCGGTGCCCGGGGGGCCGCCGAGGTAGTATTTGAAGGGCGGGAGCATGCGCGGGAGCGCGCCGCCGTTGCCCAGGACCATGCCGGTGCGAAGGATGCAACGCCGGGTGCCCAGTTTTTCGAGGATGGAGGTGGAGGCTTCCCACTGGCGGCAGACGTCGGCCAGGAAGCCGGACCCGGACTCGGCGTACTCGTTGACCGGGGAGGTCCCGCGCGGGCCGTAGTAGCCCACGGCCGAGGCCTGGATGAGCACGCCCGGGGCCGCGCCCGTCCGCTCCACGGCCCGGAGGATGCGTTCCCCGGCCCGGACCCGGCTCTGGAGGATGCGTTGTTTGCGGTTGCGGGTCCAGCGTCCCCCGGCGATGTTCTCCCCGGCCAGGTTGACCACGGCGGTATCCGGGCCGAGCAGGTCGGCCCAGCCGTTGTCCCAGGGCATGCCGATGACGCCCCCGTTTTCGAACACGGCGGCGACCTTGCCCGGGTTGCGCGACAGGATGAGAATCTCCCAGCCGTGTTCCCTCAGTTCCCGGACCAGTTCCCTGCCGATAAAGCCGGTTCCACCGGCGATTATTGCGCGCACGTATCGTTCACCTTGTCTGCATTGCATTGCCGAAGCGTCGTATCCGGGAGGGAGAATACCACGAGTGGATATTCATTGCCAGACACTAAAACACTTTAAGGTGTTGTACGTGTTGGGGAAGATCGGGTCGCGAACCGGGCCCGGGCATCGCCGGGGCAGCGGCGGCTAGGCGTCGTGCAGTTCGACGATGAAGACCGTGCCCTTGGGGTGGTTGGAGGCGGCGCGGACCATGCCGCCGTGGTCGGCGATGATGGACCGGACGATGGTCAGGCCCAGGCCGGTGCCGCCTTTCTTCTCGGTGTAGTAGGGCTCGAACATGCGCGACGAGTCCTTGGGCAGGCCCGGGCCGTTGTCGGCCACGGAGATGGTCACCGTGCCCGCGTCCGCGTCGCGGGCGGCGCTGATCCGGACCTCGCCGCCGCGCATGCCCTTGAGGGCCTCGGCCGCGTTGGTGAACAGGTTGATGAGCACCTTGCGGATGCCTTCGCGGTCAAAGGGGAACTCGCCGATGTCCGACGGCAGGGACAGGTCCCACTTGATCGCCCGGTGGGTGTTGGCGAACATGGCCGTGACCTCTTCGAGCAGCGGGACGAGCCTGTCCGGCCGGGGCTGGACCTCGGGCAGCTTGGCGTAGGCCGAGAACTCGGTGACCATGTTCTGGAGCCGCTCCACCTGGTTGACGATCAGGCCGGTGCATTCGTTGAAGGTCTTCTCGCCGATGCTCTCGCCGTACTTGCGCTGCAGCCGCTGTGCCGACAGCTTGATGGGCGTGAGCGGGTTCTTGATCTCGTGGGCGATGCGCCGGGCCACCTCGCGCCAGGCGGCCAGCCGCTGGATCTTCTCCAGTTCGGTGATATCCTCGAACACGGCCACGTGGCCCGCGTCCCGGCCGCCCACGTTCTTGAGCGAAACCACGTTGACCAGGACCTTGATCAGCTTGCCGCGCACGGGCAGGTCGAGCTGGCGCTGCCAGACCCCGCCGGGCTTGGTGGACAGCTGGGCCAGGGCCTCCTCGACCATGGCCGCGAAGTCGCCGGACAGGAAGCGGTGGGGCATCTTGCCGATGAGGAATTCGCCGGGAATGCCGAGGATGCTCTCGGCAGCGGTGTTGACCGTGCCGATGCGCCCTTCGGCGTCCATGGAAATGACGCCCGAGGTGATGTTGTTGAGCACGGCCTCGATGTACTGGCCTCGCCGCTCCAGCTCCTGGTTCTGCTGGGCCAGCCGCTCGTTGGCCTGCTGCACCGAGTTCTGGCTCTGCTCCAGGTCCTCGGCCATGCGGTTGAAGGACTGGACCAGGAAGCCGAGTTCGTCGTCGGAGCGGTCCTCCAGGCGCACGGACAGGTCGCCGCGCCCGATGCGCTCGGTGCCCGCGGCCAGGGCCTGGACCGGGGCGGACAGCTCCTTGGCCAGCCGGAACCCGAACCAGATGGCCCCCAGGATGATGAGCAGGGCCATGACCCCGAGGGTCAGGTAGAGATTCATTTTCCACGGGTACTTGCGGGTCTTGAGCTTCTTGTACTCGTCCAGGCCGCGCACGATCTGGTCGAGCCGGTGCAGCAGCCCCTGGCCCACGGTCTCGCCGACCACCAGATAGCCGGTCCGGCCCTCGTCCACCGGGGTCACGCCCAGGACCAGGTCCGAGCCGGGCTTGGGGATGATCGTGGTCCACGAGCGCGGGTCGGCGCGCAGGGACTGCCAGTCGATCTTTTCCTTGATCTCGGGCCAGGCCTGGCTCCACTGGGCCGAGGCGTGGGTGTTCTGCTCGTTGCCCTCCGGGGTGATGACGCCCACCAGGCTCAGGTCGTACTCGTCGAACTTGCGGTTCAGGTACTTGTCCATGGCCTTGCCGCCCCAGGCGAACTTGGAGTCCACGATGTCCTTGATCATGACCGCGCCGCGCCGCTCCAGCCGGTCCTGGGCGGAACCGTAGAAGGCCCGGCCGAGTTCCAGGGCCTGTTCCATGGACTCCTCCACCTGGCCCTTGAACCAGTAGTCCACCGAGGTCTGCACGAACTTCACCGAGACCAGGTAGATGAGCACCGTGGGGATGAGCGAAAGGGAGATGAAGGCCAGGACCAGCCGGGTTCGCAGCTTGGACCCGAGCACCCGGCGGCGGCGTTCCAGGACCAGGCGCACCGCGTTGCGGGCCACGTAGAAGAGCATGGCCAGCAAAAAGACCACGTTCAGGATGAGCAGGTTGAGGATCAGGTAGTAGTCGCCGCTCAGGTACTTGAGCTCGGCCCAGGTCAGCCCGGCGATGAGGACGATGAAGACGAGCGCGATGATGTATTCGCGCCGGTGCCTTCGTTGGTCCCGGCTGCTGGTGGGGCTGATGCGGATCGGATCGGGCGTCACGCGTGGGGCCCCCCCTAAAAGGTGAAATCCAGTTGGAAGGCGTTGTCGGCCCCGGCGTCCCAGGACCAGAAATAGAAGAAGCGCATCATCCCCTCGGGCGCGTCCTCCTCGTTCATGGAGGTGTGCAGGCGCAGGGAGTATTTCCTGCCCCGGTCGAGCAGGGACCAGGACCCCAGGGTGGCGCCGATGGTCCCCCAGCCCTCGTCCAGGACCGCGCCCAGGTCCTTGCCCCGCAGCGGCGTCTGCCGGTCGGGCAGGGTCATGACGAACTCGCGGGTCAGCGGGTCGAAACTCAGCCTGCTGCGGAAATGGACCTCGGTGATCTCCCGGTCCAGCCAGTAGTCGCGCGGCTCCAGCAGGCTGACCTCGCACTTGAGCACCAGCACGGCCCCGTCCTCCAACTCGCCCTTGAGGATCGGCCTGTCCTCGACCACGATGCCGAAGCGAGCCGTGAGCCGGCCGTTCTCGTTGGCCAGGGTCGGGGCCGTCAGGCTCAGGCTCTGGGCCATGGCCGTTCCCGCCAGGATCAGGACGGCCAGGAACGCGGCCGGAAAATGGGCGGCCGGGAACGATCCGGCCCGCTTGCGGTCAGGGGTGCGCATTGTCCTTGAGGATGTATCAGCCCCCGATTTAAAGGACAAGTGCCGGGCCTTGTCTTTTCCCGGCTCCACGCGGTATGGCTGGTTTCAGGATTGTATCCGTCAACAGGAGTTCCCCCGTGCAGAAAGAACTGCTTCTCGCCATCGGCGACGACCGCGCCGCCTCCTACAACCTGCGGTTCCTCAAGGACACCTTCGACTCGTTTTGCGACCTCAGGCTGACCCTGTTCTACGCCGCCCCGCGCTCGGCCCTGTGGGACCGGCAGGAGGCCGGGCTGCCGCTCTCGGACGAGGCGGCCGACCAGATCGTGGCCCACAACAAGGACAGGGGCAAAAAGGCCCTGGAAGACGCCCGCCGCTGGATCATGGACATCGCCGGATGTGACGGCGAAAATCTCCGCACCAAGGTCGTCCACTCCCGCCTGGGCACGGCCCGGGAACTCATCGCCGAGGCCCGCGAAGGTTTGTACGACGCGCTCATCCTCGGCCGCAGGGGGTTCTCCTGGTTCGAGGAGATATTCGAAAACTCCGTGTGCCACGAACTGCTGTGGCAGGACATCGACTTTCCCATCTGGGTCTGCAAGCGCCCGCCCCAGGTCCCGCACCAGAACGTCCTGCTCTGCCTCGACGGTTCGGAACCGGCCCTGCGCATGGCCGATCACGCCGGGTACATGCTCGCCCAGGAACCGCGTCAGTCCTTCACCCTCTTCCACGTGGCCCAGACAGGCTACGCCGACGTCCGGTCCTCCCGCATCTTCGAAGAGGCCCTGGCCATCCTCGGCGAACACGGCATTCCGGAGGAACGCATGGACATCAAGATGGTCACCGGCCGCAACCCGGTCAAGGCCATCCTCAAGGAGGCCCGCGCCGGACACTACGCCGCCGTGGCCGTGGGCCGGCGCGGCACGGGCTCCCAGACCCGCATGGAAAACCTCTTCCCCAGCACCGTGTCCGTCAACCTCCTGCGCCAGCTCCAGGAAACCGCGCTGTGGATCAGCAAGTAGGGTAGCCCCGCCGGGGCGCCGTCTCCCTATCGGGAGGCCACGAACAGGATCCGGGATTCGCTGACCTCGACCTCCTCGACCGTTTCGAACAGGGCCTGAAGCTTTTCCCTGATGGCCTTGGGCGTATATCCGCCGTGCCGTTTCGCGTCGAAGTTGTTGTACACGAAAGGCTCGTCCTTAACGGGCCTGACGTATTCGAAGAGGAGCACGTTCCGGCACAGGGCGTCGGCCTGGGCGACAATCTCATCCATGCGCATCCCGGCCGTGAAATACAGGTGGTGGATCAGGGCGAGGTAGGCGACCATCCCGAATTTTTTGTCCGGCTCGAAGAACCCTTTGAGCCGCGACAGGTCCCAGTAGAACGAGGACACGTTCTGTCCGTTGTCGCGGGCGTAGAGGTACAGCTTGTCCACCAGGCTTTCGGCGGTGTCCAGGGCGACCACGCTCATGCCGCGCTTGAGGGCGAACAGAGAGTAGCGACCCTTGTTGCAGCCGAGGTCCAGCAGGTCCGCCGGGCGGAACCGTTCGAGCAGCCCGTCGACAATTTTCTCCTTGGCCGTCTTTCTGTCCAGGTCCTCCAATGCGGCGGACTGGTAGCCCTCGTTGTCCCAGCCGTAGTCGGAATAGACGATCTCCACGTCCTCCACCCAACCGCGCATGGCCCGGATGAAGGCCGGGAGGTCCTTGGCGGCAAAGCAGCGCCTGCCCACGTCCGCGAGACTTTTGACCTCGTCCGCGATGGACTGGCCGCACATGGGCAGGACCTGCCCCAGGGGCAGCCTCTTGCCGAGGCTATCCCGGAATATCTGGTGCTGCGAGGTCTTGACCAGGCTCAGCGGAGCGATCCAGGAGTCGAGGAACTGGTCCATGAACGGCACCGAGACCGTGGTGGCCTCTCGGGGGCCGATGGAACAGAGGTCCACGAACACGGCCCGCCCGTTGTCGAACATGACGTTGCCGCAGTGGCAGTCCTGCAGGGAGTATCCCCGGTCCACGAGCTTTGCCCACAGGTCGAGGAAGAATAGGGCCGCGTCCTTGAACTGGGTCATGGTCCAGTTGAGATGGGAGTGCGGCAGCAGGGGCTTGTGTTCCACCAGGAGCCGCTCGGGCGTGGACAGTTCGGAAATCCAGGTCTCGACCAAGCCGTTTTCCTGCAGGAAGGCCATCTCCCGCTCGTCGCGCAACAGGGTGTGGTAGAAGTCGAAATCCTGTTCGCCGATGGTCCGCAGCACCCGTTCGCCCTTAAAGGACACGGCCCCGCGCAGGTCGCCGCCGCGCGCTTCCATGGCCGTGCTCCCCGTGGCCGCGCCGTTTTCACTGCCCGCGAACTGTTCCATCCAGATCGCGGGATTGAAGAACTCCGTCCGCCAGGGGAAGATCAACTCGGTCTCGGGCGGCAGGGCCCCAGAGATGGTCTTGAGGACCGACAGGTAGTTGGAGGGGCTGACCGCGATGATGACGAACGGCGGCCACTGGGCCTGCGCCGGATGAAAGACCGGCAGGCCGCAAAATTCCTTCTTGTTGGCCGCGAGGTCGAAGAACCGGTCGATCCCTTTTCGGTCCAGGGCCTCATAAATCACCTGCCCCGAGGTCGATGCGCCGTATATTCCGCCCTTGTCGCCGTGCGTGCTCACGGCGTCCCGCAGGACTTTCGCCAACTGGGACGAATCCACCAGTTGGGGATCGAAGCCTTTCTCGAAGGTCGCGTTGTAGTCGATGTCCAGCAGTGTGATTCGGTTCATTTGCAACTCCAGTTTCCTTTACGCCGACGTAGCGGCGTGCGTCCGGGCGCACGGGCGCATTCCGCCCACCAGCTCCATCCACCGTTCGCTCAATTGTTGGCCGGTAAAATTCTCCAACACATGTTGCCGGGCCGCAACCCCCATGGACCGTGAATTCCGCAGGCAGCGGCCCATGGCCTCGGCCAACCCCGGCCCGGACACGTCCTCGGACAGGACGCCGTTTTCCCCGGTCGTCACTAGGTCCGGCATGCCGCCCACGGCAAACCCGGCCACGGGCGTGCCGCAGGCCATGGACTCGAGCACCGCGTTGGGCAGGTTGTCCTCCCGCGCGGGGTGGAGCATGACGTGGGCCGCGCTGTAGACCAGGGACTTGCGCTCCGGGCCGTCCACGAACCCGAGGGGGACCACCGATACGCCCGGCCACTCGGGCAAATCGCCGCCCCGGCCCATGACGAGTGCCTGCAGCGGCCCGCATTTCCCCGTCGCCAGCGCCTCAAGCGCCAGGTCGAACCCTTTGCGGGAATCGGCGAAATCGGCTGCGCACAAGAGGACCGTCCGCCTTGCCGGGTCGATGCCCAACCGCTTGGCGGCGTCCTCGCGCGGCCGGTATACGGTTGCGTCCAGGCAGTTGGGGATCACCCTCACTTCGCGTCCCTGCCATATGCCCTTGCGGGCCAATTCGGCCATCCAGCGGGAGGGCGTTACGGCCGCGAGCTGTTCAGCGGTATGCAGGACGCGTTGTTTCCGGGAAAACTCCCGGGAAATCCGTGATCGGTCCAGAAAGGGGTAGCCGTCCGGCGACGGGCACCGCTTCCCGCACGTGTCGGCGTACTCCGGGCAGTTTCCCGGAAAGGCGCACCGGCCGGTGAAGCTCCAGGCGTCGTGCAGGGTCCACACGGTCGGCACCCGCTTGGCGCATAGTCCGACCATGTTCACGTTCCACCCGACCTTCCCGCCGCCGTGGATGTTGTGCACGGACACCGCGTCGGGCTGAAATTCGTCGAGAATCCCGCGCAGGGCCCCGTTGACCTCGTCCTCCAGGGCGGGGACCGGCGTCTCGCTCCAGTCGGCGGTCCGGGCGGAGCGCAGCACGAACCGCTCCCACGGTCCGGCGGCGGGGCCTTCAACCGGGTCGTTGACGGCCATGCCCAGCTCCACGCCCGCTTCGGCCAGGGCGCGGGCCATGCGGGCCGCGGCAATCGCCGCGCCCCCCTTGGCTTCGGTGTCCGAGATGAGCAGGACCCTCACGGCCTAGCCCTCCCAACCGTACCGGGCATAGACGTCCTTCTGGATGGAGGAGACCCGCCGCCAGTTGAAGCGGTCGGACACCCACTGCCTGACGGCCTCGCTCTTGAGGCGGCGCAGGGAGTCGTCGCGGACCAGCTCCAGGCAGTGCCGGGCCATGGCCTCGGGATCGCCGTCCGGCGTCACAAGGGCGCACTCCTCGTTTACGTACCCGGTCTCCAGGACCTTGCGGTTGGCCACCACGGGCAGGCCGCTGCACATGGCCTCGAGCAGGGCCGTGTTGCCCGTGCAGTCGGCCACCGGGAACAGGAACGCGGCCGAGGTCCGGTACAGTTCGAGCAGGTCCTCGGTGGGGATGCCGGTCAGCAGGGTGACGTCCAGCCCGTCGAACAGGGCATGGTTCTTCGGGGGGGTGACGCAGGCCACCTCCACCTCCGGGGCCTCGGCCTTGATTAGCACGGCGGCCCGGACCAGGGTGGGGAAATCGCGCAGCCAGTTGCCGACGAACAGGACTCTCGGCACACGGCCTTGCGGTGCGCCGAACGGGAAAAAGGTCTCCTCCACGCCCAACGGCACCAGGTGCACCTTGCCCTTGCCGGTGATCTCCTCGAAATATTCGACCTGGTTGGGTGCGATGACGATCACGCCATCGTGCCGCGGAAAGTGCGACTTGTCCGGGATGATGTCCTCCATCACGGACCGGGGCTGGTGGTAGGTCGCCAGGATGGTGTTGCCGTTCTTGTGCCGGGGCGTCAAGTAGGTCGCGGATTCGCCGTTGAGGAAATGGACCATTGTCCCGGAGTGTCCAGCCAGATCGGCGATCAGCGACAGTTCACGGCGAAAGGACCGCTCGGCATAGGCGGTGCGCAGGTTGGGGACGGCTCCGATGGATTGGAAGAATCCGTCCGGCAGGGCTTGGAAACCGCCTTTGGCGGCATCGTACAGGGCGTAGCCGTCAAGGAACTCCAGCATATGGTCTATGCTGGACTGGGCGATATGATGTTCCCACCTCTCCGGGACGATCAGCATGCGTTTGGCCATGGCAACCTCATTTGATTCGGCGTATTTCCCGGCCCTGTCCGCCCGGGAGACGGAGGTCGTCCAGGGCGGCCAGCGCGTGGTCCGGGGTCAGGGACTTGAGACAGGGGTAGGCGCCGTCGCAGGTCTCCTTCTTGTCGCACGGGGCGCACGCCATGTCGGCCTGGAGCACGATGGTGCGCTGGCCGGCGCGGACGCGGAAGCGAGGGTCGACCCCGCCGAACACGGCCACCGCCGGGACGCCCAGGCTCGTGGCCATGTGCAGGGTCCCGGAGTCCAGGGAGACGACGGCGGAGGCCACGGACAACAGGCCGAGCATCTGCGGCAGGCCCTGCTTGCCCCGCAGGTCCTCGTCGCACGCCACCCGTGGCTTGGAAAGGGAACCCGTCAGGACCAGCGGTCTGCCCAGCAGCCGTTGGGCCAACTCGTCGACGTACTCCGGCGGCCATTCCCTTGCCGGGTGGCCCGCCTCCGGGGCGAAGACCACGCAGCCTTCAAGGTGGCGGTACGGCTTTGCCCAGGCGTCGGGCACAGTGTACCGGCCGGGGCCGATGTCGTCGGCCACGCCGAGCAGCCGGGCCAGTTCCAGGGTCCGGTGTTCCTCGGGCCGGATGGACAGGGTCATGGCGTCGAGGTCCACGCAGTCGTTTGCGGCCCGGCCGTCGTGCGGGGCGATGCCGATCCCGTCCACCAGTGCGGACAGGGCCTCTGTCCATTCGGGACGGGTCAGCAGGCGCACGCTTTGACCCCGGTCGCGCAGATGCTCGAGCACAGGCAGTAGGAGCAGGACATTGCCCAGTCCGTGCGTGCGTTTTATGACCAAGTCTTTCGCCATGGCGTTTCCTATGGGGCCTTGAACACGACCGCCTGGCCGGTGGTCAGCACCAGGGGGGATTCGGGTTTGTCGGCGAAAAAAGTGTCCACGGCCTTGCGCGCGCCCGGACAGGTGTGGATCCCGTAGTCGTCGAAGACCATGAACCCGCCCGGCACGAGCCGGGGGTAGACGAACGCGCACGAATCCAGGACGCTCTGGTGGATGTCCACGTCCACGTGGGCCAGGGCGATGGCCGAGGACTCCAGCCCCTTGAGCGTCTCGGGGATGAAGCCGGGGTGGTAGTGGATGAAATCGTTTTCCCCGACCACGGAGCGCACGGCGTTGAGGGACGTGTCGTCGAAATCGCCGGCCTTGTGCCAGTCCACGCCCTCGTCCACGTCCGGCATGCCGGAAAACGTGTCGAACAGCCGCAGGCACGGCACCGGGTCGGAGGCGTGGAGGCGCAGCAGTTCGTTCTTCATGAACAGGGCGGTGCCCCCCTTGTACACGCCGAGTTCCCAGACCTCGCCGTCCAGGGAGGCCGTCTGCTCGAGCAGGGTGCGCAGGGTCCACATCCTGTCCGACCCGACAAGGGAGCTGGCCCCTTTGTCTCGCAGTTCCCGGTGCACGGAGAACACGGCCTCCTGGCCGACCCAGGGCAGATAGGTGGTCCAGGGGTTGACGTACGGACGGTAGCTGTCGCTGTCCGGGATATCTCCGGGGCCGATGATTTTTTCCACCACGTACCCCCGGCTGCGGAGGCGTTCGACCATCTCGGTCTCCTGTTCAGGGCTCATGCTTGCTTGCGTCATTGCTTTCTCCGGGCGCTCATTGCCCGACAGGGCGTTCATCGGATCGGGACTTGACCAGCATCATGGCCTTCAGGTTCCCGTTGAGTTTGGGCTGGTGCGCGTTGGCCGGCATCTCCGGGCACGGCCTGCCCTCGAACAGGACCGGATGGACCGACACGGTGATCCTGGCGTCCATGGCGGGCATCAGCCGCTCGGCAAAGGCGCGCGCGTCATAGACCCTGGCGAACCGCTCGTAGGGACCCCATCCGGGGAAGGTGCCGAACGGGTCGTAAACGGTCTTGGCCTTGGGATCAAACGGCTTTCTCCCGAGGACGTTGCGGATTTCCGCGTACCGGTTGCACAGGAAGAACGGGATGATGACCGCCCGGCCGCCCGGCTTGAGCACGCGGCCCACCTCGGCCAAAAAATCCTTGTCCCCGTCGCCCTGGAAATGCTCGAAGGAGTGGTGGCAGCTGATGGCGTCGACCGACTCGTCCGGCAGGGGGATGTTCGATACCCCGCCCACCAGGCGGCGCACCCCGTCGCCCCGGTCGGGCAGGTCCACGGCGTCGAGGCAGTAGACGGTCTCCAGACCGCACAGCTCCTTGGCGGCTGCGGTGTACTCGCCGAATCCGCCCGCCGCGTCCAGCAGAACGGAGTCGGGCGTCAGGCGCAGCATCTTCATGCTGGCCGCGTACTCCAGGACCTTGTCGAAGACGAAGGGGAACTTGCGGAAACGCTCCATGACGTCCAGGGCCAGCAGGGCCTGGTAGTCCTTGCGCTCCAGGCGGCACGGCTCCCCGGTTTCACCGTCTTCCGGCCACAGGGCCATGTTCGTGACCAGGTTGTTGATGCCGATGCGCTGGTACAGGGTCCATGGCCAGTTGGTCCTGGCGTGGTGGTAGAACCGGCGTACGCGGGTGCGGAGATCGGTCGCGGCCATCACTCGCCCTCCCTGCAACCGTATTCGCAGATATTGCACGGGATGCCGTCGGGGCGGTTCTTGCCCATCATCCATCCCCGGACCTCGTCGAACCGTTCCGAGTTCCACAGCGCCTCGATGGACTGGCCGCGGATGTCGCCGACGATGCACGTGTGTTCCTGGTCGTTGCAGCAGATGGGCACGTCGCCCTCGTGCAGGATGACCAGGGAATGCAGCATCCAGGTCTTGGAGCAGGGGGCGGGCGCTCCGCTGCAGGTGATGCCGCCAGACGCGTCCAGCATGTCCTGCTCCACGGCGCCGAGCCGGGAGGAGAGGGGCACGTGCTCCATGGTTATCCCGTCGAAATGTCCCAGGGCGTCGATCAGCCCCTGGTCGAAGGACAGCGGGCTGCGGACCACGATGCGCACATCCGGGCCCGCCATCTCGATGAACGCGGCGATGTTCGCGATGACTCTGTTCACGTCCGCCTTCACGCCCATGATGTGGCTGTATGCCTCCGGGTCGCTGCTGGGGATGGTCGTGTAGAGCAGGTTGAGTCCGGCCTTGAGCACGGCCTCGGCCCGCTCGGGCGTCATCAGGATGGCGTTGGTGGAGAATCCCACCTCCTTGTCCGGGTAGGCCTTCCTGGCCCGGGCCACGAGATCGGCGATGTCCTTGCGCACCAAGGGCTCGTTCACATGGTGCAGATGGATGCGCTCGATGTCCGGCCGGGCGAAATCCAGCTCTTTAAGAATGCGGTCGAACAGCTCAATGGACATGAGCTTGCTGCCGACCCGCTTGGCCATTCCGGGGTAGGCGCAGTACCGGCAGCGCGCGTTGCACACCGTATGCGTTTCGATTTCGACTTCTTTCAGTTTCACCGCTGGCTCCTTGAAATAATCACAGGCACACGCCGTTTCCGGCAAACACGGCGTCCAGTCCGCGAACGCCTCCGTTGTCCAGCAACCGGCGGTACTCCTCCGGTCCGGGAAGTGGTTTCCGTTCCCTGGCCCGCCGGATCCGCTCTTTTTCCTCTTTGCTCGCCGCGCCTTCCCAGGCACCCGATTCGGGGTTGTACATCCGGACCACGCGGCCGGGGTTGCCCGCCACCATGCAAAACGGCTCCACGTCGCGGGTGACCACGCTGCCCGCGCCCACGATACTGCCCCGGCCGACGGTCGCGCTGCCGACGACGCAGACGTTAGCCGCCAGCCAGCAGTTGTCCCCGATCAGCGTCTCGCCGCCCAGCCGCGCCCCCTGGGCCACATAGGGCAAGTTGACGTCGTCGGTCACGTGGTCCGCGTTGGAGATGACCACGTGCGGCCCGAGCAGGCAGTAGTCGCCCAGCTCCAGGACGCCGCCGGAATTGAGCATGGAATAGCGGCCCACCTGCACGCATTTGCCGATGGTCACCGAGCCCCCGGTAGCCGGGGAGCAGACATTGATCCACGCGCCGTCGCTGACGAGCGATCCCGCGCCGATGGTCACCCGGTCCATGCCCAGGACCTGGACCAGGGAGCCGAAGCCGACTTCAGGATAGGCCTGTTTCAAAATATCATCCTGCATACACAACGCCTCCGGCATTCCGGGGCCCCATGGCTCCCGGTTCGCTACCAATCCATATCCCGTTCATACCCCAGTTCAACGAGCAGGTCTCCGCTGAGTTCCTTGACCCTGTCCTTTATGCTCTCGTCGTAATACAGCTTCCAATCCCCGGACGCCCCCTTGCGGTAATGGGCATTGTTCACGGCCTGCCCTGCGTCGCGCCCGCTCAGGCGCTTGAAAGTGGTCGCATCCACGACTTTGTTGAACGTCCCTCCGTCGACCTCCCAGCCCACGAGTCCGCAGAACTGCCGCATAACGCCCCCGGGGTCGGCCTTGAGATCCTCGAAGCGGACCGGCTTGTTGGCGGAATTCCCAAGCCAGGAGCGCATGTGTTGGATGGTCCATGAGTAGGTATCTTCATCGAATTCATATCGTTGCGTATCCCCAAAGCGCTTCGAGAAAAAGCTGTAGGAAACTTCGATGTCTCTCGGGTCGCGGAACAGGTAGACGGAGTTGAGTTCCCCGGCTTCGATGACGGCCCGCAGCTCCGGGGTGAACTCGTGATGCCCGACGGCATATTGCCCGATCCGCATTCCCAGGATGGACTCGTAGTTCCAGGTCAGGTCCTCGTTGATGCAATGCACCTCGTTGTAGCCGACCGTGGGGGCCAGGAAACGGCACATCCTTCTCATCCACATCGTGCCGCATCGTCCCGGCGTGGTCAGCAGGAAGGGGACGCCCCGTTCGTGGATGCAGTCGAGACCGCTGTTGAAATGCATGAAATATCTGGGTAACCCGATGGAGTGCGAGTCTAGGTCCTTGATGATGTCCGCATAGGATCCGGGACTGGTCGCGCACAAGAGGACGTCGGCTTCTCCCGGAACATATTCCCCCAGGGTCTTCACGGGAAGAGCCGGTTTTTTCAGGACATTCAGGTTGTAATCCACTTCGCGGAATCTGGCCGCGTCCCTGTCCAGGTACAGGACGGGAAACAGTTCCGGATATTCCGCCATGAGGGATACGGCCAGCCAGCCGGGGACCCCGGCACCGTAGACGGCCACGCGGACAGGATGGCCGGAATGCATGTCCCGGCTTATCGTCGCCATCAGTTCATGCGTGTTGCGCAACGTGGAAATAAGGCCGCGCAGCCAACTGGGGTCGTAGTCGTTGATTCCGCATCTGGTAAGCATCGCCTCTCCCTTGGAACAATGGGCCTACAGGTAGTGCAGCGTTTCCCTGTGCCAGCGTTCGAAATAGTCATGGACCTTGCGGTAGTCGTCGCCCTGCCACTCGATCTTCGTGCCCTTCTTGACCTTTTTGCCGATGACCACGAGATAGTCCGTGTCGATGTGGCGGTTCATGTGCTCCACCTCGAATCCGGTCTCGGCCAGCAGGCCGGTCAGGGTGTTCGGTGAGAAACGGAAGCTATGGCTGTCGGCCGGGTTGGTGGACAGATAGTAGCTGAGCGGCTTCTTGAAGGGGGTCAGAATCCGGCTGCCGGTGGCCACGACCACGCGGCCGTCCTCCTCCAGGCAGTCGTGGATGGCGTTGAACATGTCGATGCAGGACATGCAGTTCTCCACGGTCCACAGGCTGGCCGCCACCTGGAAGCGCTGCTTGCCGCCCTGTTCCGCATAGTCCTCGATGGTCCCCTCGAAGCAGGGGATGTCGCGGGACTGCATGGCCTTGCAGTTGCGCTTTGAGGGCTCGATGCCGAAGGGTTGGGCGTCATACTCGCGGCTCAGGTCCAGGAAATGTCCCTCGCCGCCGCCGACTTCCACCAGGCTCTTGCCGGACAGGCCGATGTTGTTGTTCACGAACTCGGCCACGTACTTGTGCCGGGCCTTCACCGACGGCCAGGCCGCGGTGTAGATCTCGCCGAAGAGCTCGTCGCTCCAGGTCCGGGCGATCTCCTTGGCGGAACGGCGCTCGCGCACATAGACGAAGCCGCACCCCTTGCAGATGTGGATGGGCTGGTCATCGGTGTAGAATCGGGCGTACGGGACCTCGACGGCGTCGTCGCTGCCGCACAGGTCGCAGGGGAATATCTTACTCATGGGTCTTCTCCGCGTAGTTTTTATCCGGGCCGGCGGGGTCGAAGGTCAGCGCCCACGACCCGTTCTCGTTTTTCCAAATCTCGGGATTCCGGTGCCGGTCCACCACGGAACGGAACTCCTCTTCGTCCATCATCAGGTATTCGAGGACGTCCGCGTGGTACCGCGCGGGAAATTCGCCGTCGAACGGGAGGGCGTTTGCGATGGCCTCTTCCCTGGTCATCTGGTTGTTCTGGATCATGCGGCAGGCGTCGCGCACGGCCCGGCCGAAGCCGAACTTGACGAACTGCATGTAGTAGTAAAGTCCGTCGATCTTGTCGTCCACGCTGTCGAAATTGGTGAACGTCCCTTCGGTACGGCCGCCCGGGGCGGTCTGGAAGGTGTACTTGTCCCGGATGTACTCGTAGTTCTCGAGCATGCTCCAGCGGAAAAAATAGCCGAAATAATAGGCGGTCACGCCCCGCTTCTTGACCATGTCCAGGGGCGGGTACAGGTACGGGTTGAGGTCGGCCCGTGAGACTGTGCCGTCGATCCAGTTGTTCGGGTCGTCGCCGATCTGGTGTTCGATGACCTCGGTGAAGTCACGTTTCTTCTGGTGCTCCTCGCTCAGCACCTTGCCGCCGTACTCGCTCTCCCCATGTTCGGCGTAGAAGACCAGGGAGATGTTCTTTTCCGCAGCCACCCGGACGGGCAGGGCGTTGACGCCCGCGTCCCAGCAGATCTTGGGGTTGCCGCGCTCGACGAAGAAGCGCCGGGCCATGTGGCGCATGATCTTCTGGTCGGGCCGGAAAAAGAGGGAGTCGAATCCCTGGTTGAGCAGCGCCTCCCGGTTGGCGTTGCCGATCTCGGTCGGCATCATCGGGGAGAAGGTGACCAGCAGGGGGGTCATGCCGAACTCGTATTTCAGCCTGTGGGCCACGTAGGAGCTGTCCTTGCCGCCGCTCCAGGGGACCACGCAGTCCCAGGAGCCGTCTTTGGAGCGGTGCAGGTCGAGCAGCTCGAGGAATTCCGCCCTCCTGGCCTCCCAGTCCACGACGGGCTTGCTCTCGCCGTGGCGGCAGGCGTTGCACACGCCCTGTTCGTCGAACTGGATACGGGGACGGGAGTTGGGCATCAGGCACTTGGCGCAGACCTTGATGTGCCTGCCCGACGTCGCTCTATTGTTGAATGGTGCGTCCATGAACAGATTCCTTCTCAGCGCATGAGTACGCCGTTCTGCTTCAGATACAGCTTGGCGCTGGCGATACTCGATTCCGTAAAATGATAGATGTTGGTGGTGCAGACGGCGGACAACCCGCCTTCCTTGAAGCCGTCCTCGAAATGTTCCCAATTCCCGGCACCGCTGCACCCGAGCACCGGGATGTCGACCGCTCCGGAGACGAGATTGTTCAACTCGTTGTCATAGCCCTCGAGCATGCCGTCGCGCTCGATGGACTGGACCAGGATTTCGCCCGCGCCCAGCTCCTGTCCCTTGCGCGCCCAGGCGTCGGGGGGCATGCCCGTGTCCCGCGCCCCGAAGTGGGAACGCACGGCATACCCGCCGCCTTCCGTGCGGGCGGCGTCCATGCTGAGGACGACGCATTGGGAGCCGTACTGCCGCGAGGCCTCGGAGATCAGTTCCGGCCGCTCCACCGCGCCGCTGTTCACGGCGATCTTGTCCGCGCCCAGGCCGAGAAGCCTTTCGAAATCGTCCAGCCCGCGGACGCCGCCGCCCACGGTCAGGGGCACGAAGCACTGGCTGGCGAACCAGGAGACCGCCTCCTCGAAATAGCCCCGGTACTCGCCGGGCTCCCGGGTGATGTCCAGGACGATGATCTCGTCGACGCTCCAGGCGTCCACGAAGTTCAGCGTGTAGCGATAGTCCGGGATGAAGTTTCTGGTCCTGAAAAGCACCCCTTCGTTGAACGTTAGGACCGTCACGAGCCGCTTGCGGAGCATCACTGATCTCCTTCGAGCGCCAGGAAGTTCTTCAGCAGGGTCAGGCCGTGCAACTGGCTTTTTTCCGGGTGGAACTGGGTTCCGTGGACGTTGTTCATGGACATACAGGCAGCAAAAGGCATGCCGTAATCACACGTCCCGACAACGATTTTCGGGTCCCTGCTCATGGCGTGGAAGGTGTGGACGTAGTAAAACAGGGCGTCTTCGGGGATATCGGCGAACAAAGGGGTGTCATGTTCCTGACGGAGGTCGTCCCAGCCCACATGGGGAAGGCGCAGTCCGTTGCCGCCCTTGAGGCGGTGCACTTCGGCCGGAAGCCAGCCCAGACCCTCGTGGTCGCCGAACTCGGTGCTGCTCTCGCAGAGCAGCTGCATGCCCAGGCAGATGCCGAGCACCTGCTTCCCCCGCCCGAGCACCAATTCGTTCAGGATTTCCACCAGCCCCAGCCGGTGCAGTCGGGCCATGGCGTCGCCGAAAGCGCCGACACCAGGAAGGATGAACTTGTCCGCGCGGGCCAGCTCTTCGGGGTCCCGGCTCAGGACGGCCTCGTACCCCAGTCGGGCCACCGCGCTCAGCACGCTGCGCACGTTTCCCAAACCGTAATCAATGACTGCTATCATGTCTCAATTCGCCCGTTGGGGGTTGTCTTCAATGGAAAACGCGCTTCGACCGCCTTGGAATTGTTCCAGGAAAAACTTCACGTTCAGCACGGCGAACAGGAACTTGGCGTCGTCGTTGGCCACCGTGTCGCGGCCGAGAATCTCCTCGACCGATTCCCTGCGGACCATGTCGAAGACCGGGGAGTCCGCCAGCACCGCGTCCCGGACCTCGCTGTCGGAGAAGTCCAGGAACGAGGTGATGGCCGCGTTGAAGCCCACTTTCCTGTGTTCGTTCACTATATTGTCCGGGGCGATGCCCCTGACCGCCTCGCGCAACACGGCCTTGGCGTAGCCGTTTCGCATGAGCAGCGCGTCCGGTATGGCGGCGCACGTCTCCACGAGGTTTCTGTCCAGGAACGGGGAGCGGTTCTCGACGGACCAGTACATGGCGTTGAGGTCGTCCTCCCGCAGGATGACCGGGATCACTTCCTGGAACAGCTCGTTGCACATGCGGTTGCGAAGCAGGGAATCGGAGTAGCGCAGTTCGGTGAACGGCTCGGTGAACGGCACGCGCAGCCGGGCCTTGTTCTTGTCCGCGCCGTCGAAGATATGCCCCCTGCGCCCGGGGTCGCGAACGTAGGCGTCCGGGTCGCGCAGCAGGGGATTGCGCACCATGGGGAGCATGGTCTTTTGCCAGGCGGCCAGGGAGCGGGCGTGCAGCTTTGCGTCGCCCGCCACCGAGGCGAGGTAGAGCAGGTGGTGGTCGTAGTACCCGGTGAACAGCTCGTCCGCCGCCGTGCCGGAGATGGAGATTTTGTACCCGTTTTCGGCCACGGCCTGCATGAGCAGCCAGTGGGCATAGTAGGAGATGGTCGCCACCGGGCCGTCATGGGCGCGGACGAGTTCCCTGAGGTTGTCCAGGAACCCGTCGCGCCGGACCCGGACCGGGGTGTGCCGGATGCCCAGGGAGGCCACCGAGGCAAGCACCTGTTCGCTCTCGTCATAGCGCCCGTCATCGTCCATCACCGTGAAGCCGTGCACGTCGTACCCCAGCTTGATCGCGGCCAGGGAGGCCAGGGCGTTGGAATCCACTCCGCCGCTGAGGCAGAATGCCAGCGGGACGTCGGCCCGCAGGCGCAGCTCCACCGACCGGATGAGCGACTCGCGGGCGCGGCGGACCGCCTCTTCGAAGTCGAGGGAGACGTCCGTTTCCGTGGCCAGCCGCCAGTAGCGCCGTTCGCGGCTCCCGGTTCCGTCCAATATGCGGAAGGTCGCGGCGGGCAGGTCCCTGACGCCCCGAAACCACGTGTTTTCCACCTTGTACAGGGCCTTGTAGCCGTGGGCCAGGAACCTGAGGCACTGCTCCCTGTCGGGGGCGGGCCACGTACCGCGCAGGGCGGCCAGAAATTTCATCTCGGATCCGAAATACACGCCTTCGGGGGTGTCCCAGACCAGCAGCGGCTTTTCCCCGAAACGGTCGCGGGACAGCAGAAGGCTGCCCTCTTTTTCGTCGTACAGGGCCAGGGCCCACATGCCCTCGCAGCGGTTCAGGGCCCGGGCCGGGTCCGGAGCCTCGGCCAGCAGCCGGAGAAGGACCTCGGTGTCGCTGGTCGTGTCCAGCCTCTTGCCCCGGTCTTCCAGGCCGCTTTTCAGCTCCAGGTAGTTGTACAGCTCGCCGTTGTAGCAGAGGATCGAATCGCCGTGGCGCATGGGCTGTGCGCCCTTGGGTGACAGGTCCAGGATGGCGAGTCGGGAGTGCAGCAGATGGACGCAGCGGCCGGACGGATGGACGTGGCTGTACGCGCCGTGGCCGTCGGGGCCGCGGTGGTGCATCAGCTCCCGGCACCGGGCGAGGTTCTCGTCCGGCAGGGGGGCTGCGCCGTAATATCCGGCAATGCCGCACATCAGCCGTCTTCCTCCGTTTCCCGCAACAGGCCCACGCGCAGGAAAGCTTCCACGGGCCGGGCGAACAGTTCCATGGGCGTCTCGGTCCTCTCGGCGATGGACAGGAGATCGACCTGCCCGTCGGCGAAGCCCATGAGGTGGTAATACGCGTCGGCCGCCATGACCATGAGACTCCCGTCCCCGGCCCCAAGATCGTAGGGGTACACCCCGTGCCCGCTCAGGAAGGGCAGGGTCTGGTAGGTGGGCGCGTAGACGCGGTTGGCCTCGATGGCCATGAGCGCGTTCCAGTAGACCTGAAGCGTGCCGAGCAGGGCCTCGTCGGTGACGAAATCCAGGTCGTCCGCCGAGGTGTGGTATTCAGGGAACTGGCCATACGGCGTGTGCATGATGGAGCCCATGGGCAGCTTGAAGCCCGGTCCGCTGAGATAGGCCTCGTCGCTGCCCCTGTGGAAGGCGAACGGCATGATCTCGTACGGTTGCCCGCAATGTTCCAGGGCGTGCAGGGCCGCCCGGTCGAACAGGGACCCCTCCTCGATGCTGTGCTTGTAGTGCAGGGTGCCGGGATCGCCGCAGCAGGTCAGGACGTAGCCGCCCAGGGTGCGCTTGATCCGTTCCGGGTTGTTGGCCAGGTAGGCGATGGAGCCGATGCCTTCGGGCCAGATGGCCAGCCTGTACGAGTACCTGCGCCGGGGCAGCTGCCGCAGCAGCTTGAACAGCTCCACGCCGAGCACGGTGCCGGAGAGGTTGTCGTTGGCCCCGAGGGGATGGCAGATGTAGCAGGTGATCAGGATCTCCCGGTCCGACTCGCCGGGCAGGAAATATTCACCGATGCGCAGGGCGTCCGGCGACAGCTCGGTGTCGATGTGGACCCGGTAGTCCCCCTCTTCCAGGGAGTCCATCAGGTTCTGGCTCGCGCACAGCCCCCAGTCCTCCCGGTAATAGGAGAACCGCCAGGGCACGGCGTCAGGCAGGGCCGGTTCGGTGCGGACCTTGGCCTTGAGCTCGTCCAGGGAGAGCGTGCCGGAAAAGGGCTGCGAGTAGTTCCACACATGGTAGAGGCAGTCGGCGTAGTCGATGACCCGGCGTCCGTCCGGGCCCTCCACCCAGGCCTCGTTCACGGAAAATCCCTTGGGGATGGTCCAGTCAAAGGCCTTGCCGCCGCTTGGGTACTCGCTGACCTCAATGGGCAGGGTCTCGCGGATGGCCTCGAGGGTCTGTTGCGCGCCGGGACCCACCAGGGCCCGGTGGAGCGGGAACAGCCGTTCAAGGAGCGCCCTCATGGACGCGGCGTTGGCCTGGGTCGGCTTGGGCATCAGCACCCCTCCGCACGACAATCGTCGTTTTTCAGGAAATTTTCGTCCCGTGCATGGGACTCGAGGAAGAAACGGACGCATTCGTCCGCCTCGATGGCCGCGATCTGGCCCCGGCCCACACGGGCCTTGCGGACCAGCCCGGCCGCTTCGGCCATGGCCGCGAACCGGTCGTAGTCCGCGTACGGGGCGTCCGGGCGCTGGCAGAAATACCGGGCCGTGACCGGGTGTTCGGCGCCGTCCGAGACGACTGTGCCCGCAAAGGGCTTTTCCATGCGCCAGGAGGCGTTCGCCAGCCACTCCACGTGGTGCAACAGGGCGTTGTACCCGACGTTGAGGTTCAGGTTGACCACCTTGCCGCCCGCCGCCACGAGCCGCTCCCAGAAGCTGCCCTTGCCGAAGCACGCGGCCGGGGCGTCGTCGGTCATGTCTTTGGCCCGCGCCCCTTCCGCGATCACCGAAAAGATGGGGTCATGGGAGCGCACGGCGGTCGGCCTGGCCATGAACCAGTCCGCCAGCAGGCCGCCCACGCCCGGCGTGCTGGCGGGATCGAACGGCTCTCCCTTGCACGCCGAGTAGCTGAAGCCGGGCATGACCAGCGTTCCGTCGGGGCCGAGCACGTCGAAGAACGCACCGTGGATCGTCTCGCACACGGTTTCCGGTTCCCGGCCTTCCTTTGGATAGCCGAAGTAGCCGACGTTGGCGTGCGAGAAGATAATGTCACCGGCCCGCACGCCCACGGCGGTCAGGGCCTCGCCCATCTGGCCGCGATCATAGTGATGCATGCGCACTCTCCTTCATCCGGCGATCGACGATGGCCGCCAGACCGATCACGGTGGAGAATTCCCGCAACTGGAAATCCGATTCCCTGAACGTGAAGCCGAACTCGCCCTCCAGTTCCAGGACCAGGTCCATGATCCCCATGGAGTCAATGTATCCGGCCTGGAAATAATCGTCATCCAAGGCCGGACGCTCGGGAAGCCCCTTGGGCCCGCCCATGTCGCCCAGCCATTTCGCTATGTAATCCTGAAGGTTCTCCATGTCTTCTCCTCAAAAGTGATCGATCGCGACGCAGCGCACCGGGGAACCGTCCGCATCCTTCAGTTTCAGGGGCAGGGCGATGATCTCGAATTCCTCGCTCTGCACCGCATCGAGATTGCACAGGTACTCGAGCAGGGTGACGCCGGAACCGAGCAGTATCTTGTGCACCGGGCTGTCCGGCCCGCCCTTGGCCACGGACCGGGGGTCGTCGGGCTGGGGCGAATCCATGCCCAGGAGCCGGACCCCGTTTTGGGCGATCCACCGGGCCGCCTCGGTGCTGATGTAGGGGTGCCGTTTGAAAAAGGTGTCCATGCCCATGGAGATGTTCCAGCCGAAGCGGAGGATGAGCCGTTCCGGGGGGCGCCCGCCCACCCGGGCCTTGAGCATGTCCAGGGAGATCTCAGTGGCGGGCTCCAGGTCGGTAAAATCAATCATCCTGGCGGGCCCCACGAAGACGGACAGGGGCGTCTGCGTGATGTCGCCGCCACCCTCGATGAAATGGACCGGCGCGTCCACGTGCGTCCCGGTGTGCGTGCCCATGACCACCCTGGAAACCTGGCGCCCCGCCTCGGGTATGGTGACGTGTTTTTCCAACTCGAACCCGGGGTGGTTCCCGGACGGAAAGACCTTCATGTTCACGGACAGGTCCTGGCTCAGGTCGATGACCCGGCGCTGCGCTTGCGGGGCGGCCGGACGGGGAGCCTCCCGGCGGCCGTTGAAATCGGTCCGCTCGGCCAGCAGGGCGCGGATGCTCTTCTTGTCCACCTTGCCGTTGGACGTCCTGGGCAGGGCGTCGATCTCGAAATACACGTTGGGCTCGTGCGGCCCCAGCTTTTTCCGGCAGACTTCGGACAATTCCCGGATGACCTCGGCATACGGCCTGGAGACCACCACCACGGCCCCGATGGCCTCGCCGTATTCGGGGTGCGGGATGCCGACCACGGCGCACTCGTCCACCCCGCGGCACGACAGGACGACTTCCTCGATGCGCAGGGGGCTGACGTTCTCGCCGCCCCGGATGATGACGTTCTTCTTCCGTCCGGTGATGGAGATGTAGCCGTCGGCGTCCATGCGGCCCACGTCGCCGGTGGGGAACGGAACTTCGGGCGGGACGATATCCTCTCCCTCCAGATATCCGGCCATGAGCATGGGGGAGTCGACCACCAGGTCGCCGTCGCAGCCGGGGGCGACGTCGTTCCCGTCCTCGCCGACCAGCCGTATGCCCATGCCGGGCACGGGCCTGCCCACGGTCCCGGGACGGTTTTCCCCGGTCGTATTGGCCGTGAGGAACAGGGTCTCGGACAGGCCGTAGTTTTCCAGCACCTTCAGGCCGAACAGCTCCTCGAACTCCCGGCGCAGGGGGGCGGGCAGGGGGGCCGTGCCCACGAAGCAGCGGCGGACATGTTCGGCAGGCCAGGCCGAGGGGTCGTCGCTGCGGTTCATCTTGACCAGGATGGACAGAATGGTCGGCACCAGCCACAGCGTGTTCACGTTGTGCCTGCGGGCGGTCGGCCAGAAGGTCAGGGCCTCGCGCGGGCCCAGGGTGTCGGAGACGACCACGCTGCCGCCGCACAGCCAGGGCAGCAGGAGCAGGTTGTAGAACCCGGCCATGTAGGTCATGGGCAGGACGTTGAAGAACCGGTTGGCCGACCCCAGAGCATTCATGTCGCGGAACGCCTCGGCATTGGCGACCATGCCCTCGAAGCGGTGAGCCACCCCTTTGGGCTCGGCCGTGGTGCCCGAGGTGAAGGACAGGGTCATGAGGAGCGAAGGATCGGGAAGCGCGTCGTCCAGGGGCGCAGCCTCAAGCGCCAGGGGGGCCCAGCTCTCGAACCCCTCCGGGATCTCGTCCCCGAGGCAGAGCCTGTGGCAGCCTTGCGGCACACCGGCCTTGCGTCCGCTTTCGGATTCCTTTGACGTGACCAGGACCTTGGCCCCGCCTTTGCAAAGGATGTCCTCCATGGTCTCCGCCGGGAGCAACGGATTCACCGGCAGGGCGGTGTAGCCGTTGAGCCAGCAGGTGAAATACAGGCAGGCAATGGCAACGCCGTTGGGCAGGGCCAGGGCCACCCGGTCTCCCGGGCGCAGGCCGAGGCCCGCAAGAAAATGGCCGGCCGCTCCGGCTACGGAGGCGACGTCCCCGTAAGTGAATTCCCGGCCGCTGACCGCGTCCACCAGGAAAACGCTCGTTGCATGCCGTGATGCCTGGGTCGCCAATCGCTCAACCGCGTTCATGCTTTCCTCCAATCGGACATTTGGCCCGCCGCGCCGAGGACCGACGAGACCAGCCCGTCATACGCCCCCCGGCAATCCAGCCGTACGTAGGCGTCCCCGGCGGCGTCCCGGAGCGCCTCGCTCGGCGCGGGGCAGGCGTCCATCAACGCGCCGTCCGTCGCCAGGACGCGCGCCATGGAGGCCGCCTGTTCCGCGCCCGGCGCCTCGCGGCAGACGACGACCGACGGCCGCATGGCGAGCAGGGCCAGTTCGCTCGCCTCGCGGATGACCGCGACCCCGGCGGGAAGCTCAATGTTCGCGCCGCGCCAGGCCATTTGTTGGAAAATACCGTGCCCGTCCAGCTTCCAGGCCAGGGAACCGTCGCCGCCCCAGAGCAGCACGGAATCGCCGCCAGCCGACTCTATGGCCGAGACCAGGAAGGCGTCCCGGGCCGCCAGGGCGTCCACCGGGTAGACGGGGTGGCCGGATCGTTCGGACAGCTCGCGCATCATGGGGCCCAGCCCCTGGCGCGGCGAGATGTCGAAAAGGAACATGGAGACCTTGTCCCGGCAGGCCTCGATGACCTCGGCCCCGGCCTCCACGGAATCGATGACCACGCGCCCGAGGACGTAGTTCGGCCCTTCCTTGACGAACTCCGAAGCCAGTATCTTTGAATTCGGGTCGGCGGCGGGGCGAATCTCCAGCACGGGGATCGCGTTGCGACGCTTGGCGCAGGTGGTGTGCAGCGCCTCGGCCAGATCGCGGACCGCCTTGGCCGACGTGTTGATGCGGTGGCCCGCGAACGTGTCGTCCCCGAAGCTGACGAGCTTCTGGTTCCTGTCGCCGCAGGCGGTCCCGGCCAGGGCGGCGGCTTCCCGTTCCAGCACGTCCGGGTCGAGGTGGACCGGGTCGATGCGGCCCATGGCGATGACCAGCCGCTTGGGATCGGCGTCGTGCCGGACGGCGGCCTCACGGACCTTGGGGAAAAACGACGAGTGGAACTGGCCGTATCCCATGGCCGTGCCCATGATGTCCGGCACGTTGAAACGGGACATCAAAGGCCACATGTGATTCTCGGCGGCCTCGAGGACCTCGACCACATCCACGCCGGTGTCCACGCCCTCCAGGTCGAACAGGGCGGCCAGCGCCTCGGTGGGGGCGTTGCCCGCGCCCCGGCCCAGACCGTAGAGGGTCGTGTCGAGGTAGCGGGCTCCTTGTTCGAACGCGGTCAGGCAGTTGGACACTGCCAGCCGGAGGTTGTCGTGCCCGTGAAAGCCCATCTCGCCGGGGGCCTGGGCCATGGCGCTGTCGATGTATTCGGCCACGTCCTTTGAGCGCATGCCCCCGACGGAATCCACCAGGTAGATGATCTCCGCGCCGTGCTCCCTGGCGGCCCGGGCCCGGACCCCGAACTCCTCGGGCGAGACGGCATAGGATTTCATGAAGTTCATGGCCACCTTGAGGCCGAGCTTGCGGGCCTGCTCCAGAAATTGATGGGCGTTTTCGCTGTCCGGGGCGTTCTCCCCCACGCGCACGAAATCCAGGCCGCTGTCCGCCGCCAACCGGAGGTCGTCCAGGGTGGCCAGGCCCGGAATGCAGAACATGCCGATCAGGGAGTCGCCCGAAGCGGGCGCCGCCGCGGCGATCAGGTCGGCGTCGGT
This sequence comes from Pseudodesulfovibrio hydrargyri, assembly GCF_001874525.1. NCBI lineage: Bacteria > Pseudomonadati > Thermodesulfobacteriota > Desulfovibrionia > Desulfovibrionales > Desulfovibrionaceae > Pseudodesulfovibrio > Pseudodesulfovibrio hydrargyri. The sequence goes on from NZ_LKAQ01000004.1 coordinate 1,157,406, forward strand.
GTCGGGCATGAGGCCCTTGCCGCCCCGCGCCGCTCCGAGCCCCAGGCCGTGGCCGATCTCGATGTATTTGAACCCGAGACCGGCCAGAACGCCGGTCAGCAGGGCCGTATCGGACCGGGTGAACTGGAAGTCGACCGCATAGGACCCGTCGCGCAGGGTGCATTCGAGCAGGTGGACCGAATTGTTGTCAGCGTGTTCCATGGTTCACTCCAGGCTTCCTTGGGAGATGCCGTAGGGCGTCCCATGCAGGACGCCCTCGCAGATGATGTCCGCCCCGATGTCGAAGCCGGGCTCCAGCCCCTCGCCGGACCCGACGTTCAATTCCATGGTCGAGCAGTCGTAGACGTTGTACGGGACCTGCCGCTCGATGAAATGATGGTAGGCGAACAGGCGCACGAGCCGAGTCTGCTCCGGGCTCAGCGGCTTTACCGAGGCTGCGCCCTTGAGCAATTCCTTGTAATGCTCCCTGGAATCTGCATCCAGGGTGAAACCCTTTCTCCCGTAGTAGGAAGGCCCGCCCAGGATGGCCGGCTTGCCCATGAGCAGCGCCTCCATGCCCGCGGTGCTCCGGATGGTTACGCAGCCGTCGGCCCCGGCCAGGAGCTCGTAGCTGTTGAACCCGGCCCCGTGCACGATGTGGACATGCTCGGGCAGGTCCGGGAAGCGTTCCTCGATCAGCTTGTGCGTCTGCAGGATGGTGCCGTCCAACAGCTCCCCGGGGTGGCAGCGAACGATCCAGTCCACGCCCGGGATATCGATCATGTAGCCCACGGTCTCCATGATCCAATCTTGGACGTTCTCGAAATAATCGACCCCCTCTTCGAAGATCATGTCCCAGTGGACGTGGGTGAACAGTATCCAGACGGGCTTGTCGCCGGAGATGCCGAGCCTGGCGAAATCGTCGGCCGCAGAATCCGCGAACAGCTTGACCCCGCGTTCCCGGCTGATCTCGTTGAGGTACGCGTCGAGCTTCCGCTCTTCGGAGGCTCCCAGGGCTCCACCTTGGACCCGGCCCCATTCCTCGTCGTCCAGGTCGAGGATGTTGACCCCGCGACATGTTGCCGCATGGGTGTAATAGACGTGGCGCTCCTTGAAGCCGCTCACCCACGCGTCGACCGGAATCCCGTTTTCAAGGAACAGGTCGAAGGCCGGGCCGAATTCGGCGTGCTGCACGTTGGAGGTCAGCACCTTGCGAATGTTCCCGCCCTCGATGAGCTTACCCGCGACGAGGCCGCTGACCAGGGCGCTGTAATAGTATTCCCGCAGGACCTTTTCATACATCGCAGGCCCGGCGTGGACCTCCTTGCCCTTGAAATACCGGACCGTGGAAGTGTGGGCATTGAAATCGGGCTTGGCTCCGGCCAATCCGGGCACGTCCCCGCCCGCAGCGAAGGTCGTCGCCTGTTCCCGGAGTTCGGCGGCGGAATGTCCATCCAGACGGCTGCTCATGGCCACGTAGGGCATCCCGACCTGCTCCAGCAGCGCCTTGCCGTAACCGAAGCAGTTCTCGCAGACCCTGGGCCAGTCCTCGATACGCTTGCCGTCGTCGAATGAGCGCAGGGTGCACCCGGACATGATGCCGTCGCACAGGCAGAACCGGCATTGCATGCCCCGTCGGTTGAGGAGCAGGGCGAGGCTCAAGTCCCAACTGATCAGTTCCAGCGCCCCGCCCAGCGGGGACCAGAACAGCATGTAAGGGTCGCCGTCCCCGACTAGGGGATCGTAGGACAGCCCCGCAAAATTCTTCAGCGTCTTATCGAACTTGTCGCAATGACCATGCATGCTTGTCACTCCCGCCCAATGCCTGGGCAGACTTGGCTCTATTGAAGAAGCCACTCCATGTTTCCCCGGAACAGCGGGTCGCCATGCTTTTCCGCGTCCCCGCGAAGGGCCCGGGCGCGTTGCCGTATTTCGTCGCTGCTGTTGCGGCGAAAGACTTCATGGTGCCGTCCGCCGTCGGAATGGTTCAGTTTCCCCACAACCGATGCGCGCACCCCTTCCGGTAAGATAAAATACAACAACTTGTTGTCGCGCGAATAATCACAAGTCCGGCAGAAAGAGGGGTGCCCTTTTCCCGAAGAAAAGAAGAGTGAACGGCGCAACCGCCTTGCCTTTCGGGAGTTCACCCCCTTGTAGACGCCGTCGCGGGCATTGCCCAAATGGAGTTCGGAATCGGGATCTATCCCGCAGGGGGACATGTCGCCTCGGCCTGTGATCTTGAGCGTGCTGAAAAGGCATTGCCCGAAATTCCATGCTTTCGGCCTGCCCGGTTTAATCACGTCGCGAAGGCTGTAGACCGGAGGCAGTTTCCACCAGGAAATGGGAAAACGGTCGAGCAGGTGGATCGCCTTTTCCGCGTCCCCGAGCTCGTTGGTCTGCAGGATGTCCATGGACAGTCCGTAGGGCATGGTCTCGGCCCAGGCCAAGGAAAAACGGGCCGCGTTGCGCATGACGGCCTCGAAATGGTCGCTTCCGCAAACGTCCTTGTAGGTCTCGCGGTCCGCGGCGTACAGGCTCACGGTCAGCCGGTTGAGCGGTGCTGCGAGCAGCCTGGCCTTCTGCTCGTCCGTCATGCGGGAGAAGTTCGAAATGAGTATGAGCCGGGCCTTGGGCACCAGTTTCGAGGCCAGGTCGATTCGGTCGAAGAGTCGGTTGTCCAGCAGCGGCTCGTTCTGCCCGTACAGATGCAGTTCACCGTCGAATCCGTGCTCCCCCAGTTCCGTGAGAATCGATTCGAGCAGGTCGTCGCTCATGACGTAACGGGGCTTGCTGCCGGCCCTAGCCGGGCACATGTAGCAATTGTTCGTGCACGCGCCGTGCGTTTCGAGATAGACGTAGGCCAACTTCTCGGTCCGTCCGGTCAGGCGCATCAGCCGAGCGCGGAAAAAATCAACGAATGCACTCATGAGAGCTCCCGGTCTCTACTTGATCACATAGGCCGAAGGCTGGCGCGCGAACGGCATCTGCATCATGGGCCGATCGCCGATGTACCGCTCGATCACTTCCGACTCCGAAGGGGAGCACGCGTTGTTGTAGTGGTCGAGCATCAACACGCCGCCGTTCACGAGCCGGGGCCAGAAGTGCTCCATGGAGCTCTCCAGAACCGCGGCGGACCCGCAGTCCAGGAAGACCATCTTGAAACGCATCTGGCGCTTGTCCGCGAAAAAGGCTCCCAGTTCGGTCACCAGATCGAGCTTGTGGACAAAGGCCAGTCCCTCGAGCCCCTGGATTCGTACCAGCTCCAGGACCTTTTCATAATCGGCCTTATACGTCCCCTCGTGGACGGGATTGTCCCGTTCGCTGTCCGGGGCCATGCCCTGGAACCAGTCGAACCCGTGCACCTGGGTCTGGCACTGCTCCTCGAACAACCTGACCAGCTTGGCGAAGAAAAAGAACGACGCCCCCTTCCAGGTCCCGATGTCGGCGATGTGCCCGCACAGGTCCACGGTCTTCTTGTAGCACTCGTAGAAGAAGAGATAGCGCGACAGGTTCACGTGTCCCGTGAAGCAGGAGAAGTGGTGGATGTATTCCTTGGGGTCGGTCTCCAGAGCGAGCATCTTCTCGATGCCTTCATGGAAACCCGCATCCGTGGCCGCATATTTCCGTTCTTCCATTTCTTTCTCCGGGATCAGTTTAACTGTTCAATGGCGATCTGTTCGCCCTTCTTCATAGAACGGCGGACAACCTTGCCCAGGACTTCGTTGATCCTGGACGGGCTCAGCCCGTTGCCGGGCCGCAGGAACGCGACGTGCGCCTCGGTCAGGATCGTGCCTTCCGGGGTATCTTCGGCGACGCAGAGGCTGCGCGAAAACGCCTCGGCATTGTTGAAACGTTCGCCTTCCGGTTCGAGGGAACCATGGCCCAGGAGTTTTTCCGCCTCGCGGACCCGGCGGACGAGTTCGCGCATCTCGTCGGGGTCGGCTGAAAGCTGGTGGTCCCTGAACGCGGAATGGTTGTGGTCCAGGGTGAAGTGCTTTTCGACAATGCGGGCGCCAAGCGCCACGGAAAGCGCCGCCGCCTCGATGCCCAGGGTATGGTCCGAATAGCCGATCGGCAGGCCGAACTCGGCGGCCAGCCCCCGGATGGCCAGCAGGTTGGCCCGCTCGGGCGCGGTGGGGTACTCGGCAACGCAGTGGAGCAGGGCCAGGCCCGGATCCAGGATTCCCGCATCCTTCCAGACCCCCTGGATGCATTCCACGGCCCCGCGGACCTCGCCCGCATCGGAGATGCCCCGTGACATGATGACCGGCTTGCCGAACCCGGCGACCGTTTCCAGCAGGGGGGTGAACCCCACGTCGCCGGACGCGATCTTGAAGGCTCCGACCAGGGGGGCGATGTGTCGGGCGCTCTCCAGGTCGAACGGCGTGGACAGGAACTGGACCCCTTCGCGTTCGCAGACCCTGGCCAGCTTCTCGAACTGGTCGTAGGACAGCTCGAAGGAGCGCAGGGTCTTCAGCCGCGCCGGGTCGGCCCCGTCCACTAGGCGGTCGGCCCGGATGGTCTGGAACTTGACCGAGTCCACTCCGGCCTCGGCAGCAAGACCGACCATTCGCTCGGCCAATGAATAGTCGCCTTCATGATTGTTCCCGACTTCGGCGATAATGAACGTTTTGTCGGCTATATCGTGACCGTTGATCTTCATCGTCACTCCGCTTTTCCGGTTGGTTGGCCGCCCCTGGATCCCGCAATGGCGTCGGCCGTGGCGTGGAGCACGTAGTTGGAGCGGATCATCCTGAACCCGAACCTGCCGTACAGGGACAGGGACGGGATGTTCGTCACCTGCGTCCCGACCAGCACGCGTCGGGCCTCGGGAAACAGCTTGGCAAGGCTCGAAATCAGGCTGGAGCCTATTCCCTTGCGGCAGGCCGCGCCTTCGACGGCGATCAGGTCGATGACCAGGTCCTCGCCGTGCAACAGGAGCTGCACGAAACCGCGAACCCTGCCGTCCTCGACATGGACGATCATCGAATCGCCCCGTGTCCCCCGGAAGTAGTTCGCGGCCCAACCCTTCTTGATGCGGCCCGCCTGCGCCTGAAGGACTGGGTCCTTGTGGAAGCGGTCGTGCACGAAGGCGTGGGCCGCTATTTCCGCCACGGCGTCTTCATCCTCGGGGCGGGCCTTCCGCACACAGCCGGAAAGGGGCCAGCCTTCATTCAGGTCGGCGCTAAAGGTCAATTCGGTGGTCGCCACATAAAACCCTAGTGAGGACAGGTAGTTGGCCTGCTCGATGCAGTCCGTGTCGACCTTGGCGTAGGCGAACCAGGGGGTGTCGCCCAGCTCTGGCAGGTTCGTGACCCGGGAGCCGACGCTTTCCACGGACAGCTTCCAGCTCGGAATCCCTGTCACTGCGGACAGCCACTCATCCCTGGCCAGTTGTGCGACGCCTTCGAATCTCACTCGATCATTCCTTTCGTGTCCATCCGGCCCGGGTCCGGCCAAGGCCGGACATCTTACGGCCGCGTCTTCCCTAGCCCAGGACGCTGCAGCCCTGGGACAGTTTGTCCCAATTCTCCTTGTACCATCCGATATACTCCACGAATCCCTTCTCGAGGGGGTATTCTGGAGCGTAGCCGATGAGCTCGCGGGCCTTGTCCACCGACAGGGTGCCCCGGTCTGGAGTGAGCTTGTCCTTGGGAAGGTATTGGACGTTGCAGGCCGGGAAATGCTGGCTGACGATGTTCGCCAGATCCATCAGGGAACGGCCTTCGCCATAGGTCAGGTTGAAGGTCTCGCCCTTGGCTGCTTCATTCTGGATGGCCCGGATGACGCCCTGCACGAAGTCCTTGATGTAGGTGAAGTCGAGACGGTCGGATCCGTCGCCGTGGATGGAAATGTCCTGCTGGGACATGGCCTTTTCGATGAAGATCTGGCCGACCCTGCGGGACACGCACCGTTCGCCGTACAGGGCGGAGGGACGGATGATCGTGTAGGGCAGGTCAAAGGCCTGGTTGTAGGAGAGGATCATCTTTTCCGCGCTGAATTTGAGCGCCGCGTAGATGCCCAGCGGTTCGCACGGGGTTTCCTCGGTCACGTAGCCGCCGGGGAAATGGCCGTAGATCATGCTCGAAGACAGGTAGATGAAATGCTCCGCCTGGGAACGGGCCCAGTCTAGGGAGTTTTCCAGCGTCCGCAGGCTGTGGTCGAAGGTCGAATAAGGATCCTTGTTCGACACGTTGGCGTGGGCCACGGCGGCCAGGTGAACGACCGTTTGCGGAGCGAAATTGCTCAGCTTCATGCTCAACTCGTTGTACTGGCGCGCATCCTGGACGATCAGGGGAATGCCTGCGGCCTTCAGCAGGTTGAGACGGTTGACGAGCATGGAGAGGTAGAACGGCGCGTTTTCGTCCGTGGATGCGGCGAACTTCAGGAGGTTGTTGACCTGCAAGCTGTCGAAGATCGTGACATCGGCCCCCAGCTCCTTCAAACGCAACGCAAGATGATGTCCTATGAACCCGGCGCCGCCGATTAGGGCGATCCGCCTTCCCTTGATTTCAATCATGCTATACCTCACTCAATCCTTGTTTGAGGGCCTCGACGATATATGCCATGTCGTCTTGGTCCAAATGCGGGCCCACCGGCAGCGCCAAACCGCTGCTGATGGCCTGTGCAACTGGAAAATCAGCAAAATCCATGCCGTACTTATCTTTGTAATAGGTGAGGCAGGGGACCGGGGCGGGGTAGTATACGCTGGTGCCGACCCCCTGTTCCTTCATGTTCTCGATGAGCGCGGTCCGTTTGTCGCGCAGCGGCTCGTCCAGGACCACGGACAGGCAGTAGCAGCTGCTGACGCTGTTCTCCGGGGTCTCGCGGCCGATGACCGTGACTTCGTCGATATCGTCCAGGGCCTTTGCCAACGTACTGAAATTGTTCTTTCTCGTTTCCAGGAAGCCGTTGAGTTTACGGATCTGCTCAATGCCGATGGCGGCCTGCATTTCATTCATTCGATAATTGAACCCGAGCATGGTCACGTCGTACACGCCGGGGATCTTGCGCTCGCCCACGAAGCGGTCCACGCCAAAGGCCTTTTTCCGCTCCAGTCGGGTCAGTAGGTCGGCGTTCCGGCTGATGATCATGCCCCCTTCGGCGGTCGTCATATGTTTGACGGGATAGAACGAGAACGCGCCCGCGTCGCCGAGAAGCCCGGCATGCACGCCGTCGTAATAGGTGCCGATGGCCAGGGCGCAGTCTTCGAGGACCACGAGGTCGTGTTTGCGGGCCGTTTCCATGATCCGCTTCATGTCGGCCGGGATGCCGAGGAAGTGGACCAGGGAAATCCCCCTAGTGTTCGGCGTGACAGCCGCTTCCACCGCGTCGGGATCGATGTTCCCGGTCAGGGGGTCGGCGTCGACGAAGACGGGTTTGGCCCCGCAGTACTCCACCGCGTGCGCGGTCGCGGTATGGGTCTGGGCCGGAACGATGACCTCGTCGCCGGGGCCGATGCCGTTGTCGAACCAGAAGAGGTGCAGTCCGGCTGTGCACGAAGATACGGACAGCGCGCCGGGAGCCCCGCACCAGTCCGCGAAGTCGGATTCGAACTCCTTGGCCTTGGGGCCGTGCACCAGCATGAGCCCGTCCAGGACCTCGGCCACGGCCTGTTTCTCTTCCTCGCCCAGCATGGGGCGGCCAAATGGGATGGATCGCTTCATCATACAGTTTCCTTTCAATATGTTACGGCCACCGGTCCGCCTTCCCGCACGGACTGCTCCGCGGCAAAGCATACGGCCATGACGTCAAAGACCTCGCCCTGTCGTACCAGGGCGGGGCGGGCGTAGAGCACTTCATCGACAAAGGAGTGGAGCGCGCGCGGGCGGAACTCGCGGCCGGGATACGCGCCCTCGGCCTCGATCCCGGCTGTCCCGGGCTCGCAGGAATCGAGCCAGTAGCTGCCGGTTGGATCGTGCGTGAAAGTCTTTTTCTCCCCGAACACCCGCAACCGGTGGAAATGGGGATGGACGCAACCGCCGTAGGCCCCGATCCGGGCGATCATGCCGTTTGCGAATATCAGCGACAGGCTGGCGAAATCAGGGAACCGCCCGCCTTGCTTGCCGGTCACAAGGCCGTTGGCATGGGCCGAGACGCTCACGGGGCGGGTTTCGATCAGCCACATGACCAGGTCGATCATATGCACCGCAGCCCCCTGTATGATGGAGTAGTTTTCCATCCTGTTGCGCCAGCCCCGGGTGAGCTTTTCGGTGCGTCCCCAGAGGTAGTCCGCGTCCATGGAAAAAACGTCGCCGAACTCGCCTCGCCCGAGGGCTTCCTTTACGCCGACGAACAGGGGGCAGGTGCGCAGGACCATGTTCGAGGACAGTCTGGCCGTTCCCTCCCGGAGCAGCCCGGCTATCTCCCGGGCCTGTGCCGGGGTCTGGCATAGCGGCTTTTCCGCATAGATGTGCTTGCCGCGCCTCAGACCGGCCACGATCTGTTCGTGGTGCGCGTCGTCATAGGAGCATACGGACACGATCTTTACGGCTTCGTCCGCAAACAGGTCATCGGTCTGGCGGGCGATTTCGACGCGGTCCAGTTCGGCCGCCAGGACCTCGGACCGCCGCGGGTCCAGGTCGTTGACCACGACCGAATCGACCGCCGGGTGGTCCAGATAGTCGCGGACATGCTGTCCGCCGATGCCGAGCCCGATGACGCCGACCTTCATCGCGAACCACCCCGAATCTGTTCCGCCAACAGGGAGAGTTCCTTCCAGCCGTATGTCCAATGGGGCCTGGACATGGCCGAAACAAGCCGCTCCAGGAATGCGTGGTCCGCTGCGGTGTCGACGCAGTTGCATTCACCGGCGCACGGTTCCTCGCACTCGAAGTTCGTTATCTTAAACTTGTCGTCATTATTGTAGAAATACATCGTGTTGTGTTCGAGTTCCGGGCCTTTCATGAGTGGGTACGCCCGGGCGAAGACGTCGGACCGGACGACCTCCACGCAATGGCCGGCCGGGTAGGTGCGCGGATGGACGTTGGTGACCACGTCCGCGTCCGTTGCGCGGAACAGGGCGAGGGCCCGGGCCATGACCGCCACATCCACCAGCGGGCTGTCCGCGCAGTAGCGCAACATGGCGTCGCAGGGGTATTCGCGGGCGGCCTCGACAAAGCGCAGGGCCACGTCGTCGAGCGGGCCCCCGTAACAGGGCACGGCGCGGGAGCGGCAGAAATCCCTAACAGGGCGGTCCGAATCGTCCGAAGACGTGGCCACCACAAAGAAATCCAGCCCCTGCACCTTCTCCATCCTTTCAAAGACATATTCCAGCAACGGCTTCCCGCTGATCTCCTTCAGGACCTTTCCGGGGAGGCGGGACGAGCTCATTCTCGCCTGGATGAAAGCGCCTATTGTGGTCATGACGCAGCCCCCGCAGGCAACGACAGGGGCTGGGCGAGAGACATGTCGAACAGCGGCAGGGCATACAGCAGAGGCGTTTCCTCCTCGCCGGGCGCGGCCATGATGCACTCCCAGCATGCGCCGCCGCGGAACATGACCAACGCCCTGTCCTCGCGGTACATGGGAGGCAACCACTGGCTCCCCAGCACATTCGCCTTGCCGCACCGCTTCTCCAGCTCCGGCACATCGACAAATGGCGCTTTCGGATTGAAAAAACGGGGCAGGGTGGTGGTGTTCGTGTCCTGGTATACATCCCCGTTCCGACTCAGGGGAGAAATGAGGTTGAGCCAGAAAGGATTCGCGTTGGAACCGATTTCGCTCAGGGAAAAGGCCTGCCGCTTCCCGGCGCTGTCCAGGAACGACGCGATCCGGGCTCCGGTCACCATACCGGCAAAAGGCGAAACGATAAGGGCCGGTTCGGGCTCGGCTCCGGGAAGGACTGTTTCGACAACGGTCTTGGACCAGTCTCGCAGCTTCTCGCCGTCGAGCAACTTCATCGACGAATCGAGAATCCGGCTCTCGCGTCCGGTCAAGGAATGTATCTCGGTTGCCAGTGCAGGGTCCTGGCACAGGACGGCAACGTCGCCGAATGTCTCGAGCGTGCCGAACAGATGGTCGACCAGTTCGCTGAACAGGTTGTGATTGGCGAGAAACACCTCATCCCTGATGCCGTTTTTCTGAAAATGGACGATCACGTTCATAGCGCCCCCAATCCGAAATCGTAGAGACCGGCGGCAACGACCCTGTTCGCCAAATGGAGATCCTCGTGGACGTCGATGTCGATGAGCTCAATGGGGTTGGTTACCACTTTGTAGGCGAAGTTGTTGTAGAGGTTCATCTCCGCCGGCGCGTAATCATTGTGATTGGTGCCAATGAAATTGCCCAGGCACTTCATCCAATGATACTGCTCGCCTGCCATTTTCACGAAATCCTTCAACGGCACCAGGCCGTCGCCGTTCATGAGATGGCTCTGCATCACGTGCACGTCGGGGATCGTCACGCTCGTGACGGCGTAGAAGCTCTGTAGGCCGTCGACCATTTTCTGTACGTCGTGAAGATTTCTGAAAGGGCTGGTGGGGAGCAGGCACACGTGGCGGACTGCCAGCACGCCCTCCTCTCGGTGGAGGCGGGCAATGAATTGTTCCAGGGACTGGCCCAGGGACGACGCATTCCCGGCATATTTCGGATCGCGCAGGAAGGGAGACTCCGCGCCATAGTCGCGCGCCAACGCCGCATACTCGTTGCAGTCGGTGTCGACGTATACCTTGTCGATGCCGCGTAAGGCCTTGGCCAGCCGGATCGTATAGGAGATCAACGGATGCCCCCCCACCAGGGCGACGTTCTTGTCCTTGATCCTGGAGGAGTTCTTCCGGGCAGGTATTATGATGACGTTCTTGCCGTTCTCTTCCATTCGCCGATCCTTGTCTCCAGAGTCCGCGCCGATCAATTGTACACTGTATTAACGATTTGACCGCCGATGCATCCATCGGTTCCGGACGCGGACGTTCCGCTTGGTTATCGTATCCTCAAGATTCCAATCATTCTTTTTGTAAATGTTCAAGGGGAAAACAATTCCCGTTCAGAACCCGAAGTACAATTGTTTTGCAAAATGCGGGCCGGGATTTCCAGGCACGTTTCCGCCGAAGAAAACAAAAATAAATCAAATCTTAACAGGTTGTTGCAGAGTGATCCCATGGCGAGTTGCAGGGCCGCAAAAGGGTCAATCCTCCGACGCGGCGACGCTGGCCTTTAAAAAACAATCATTAACTCACTGATCGGATGTTTTGAAAAAAAGTTGAGGCACGGAAGGGAAAAAAGATTTCGCGTTGCGCGGGTATGCCCGGAGACCTGGTCCGCTTCAATCGAATCGAACTGCGCGAAGAGGAGGGGCGGGCCGTCGAACCGTTCGGCGGGCAAGCCGTTCGACGGGCCTTTGAGCGCCGGGCCGCCCTTTGTCCCTTTCCCCAAAAAACAGCCCCCCGCCGGACCGTCCGGTGGGGGGCGTTTCATGCAACAGGTCAGCGAGAGTGTGAGATCGCTGCCGTCTAGTCGTTGAGCGCTTCGTAGACCTTGCCGACCATCCCGTCGTTGGGGGTCAGGGTCTTTTCGCCCGGAGTCCATTTGGCCGGGCAGACCTCGGCGGGGTGGTCGATGAGGTAGGTGTTGGCCTCCACCTTGCGGACCAGCTCATCCGCATTGCGGCCCACGTTATAGAAATTGATCTCGGACGAGACCAGCACGCCCTCGGGGTTGATGACGAAGGTGCCGCGCAGGGCCAGGCCGGTCTCGAAGTCCCACACGTCGAAGAACCGGGATACTTCGCCGGTGGGGTCGGAGGCCATCTTGAACTTGACGTTTTCCAGCATGCGTTCGTCGGATCGCCAGGCCATGTGGGAGAATTTGGTGTCCGTGGACACGGAGATGACCTCGGCCCCGAGTTTTTTCAGGTCCTCGTGGCGGGTGGCCAGGTCGGCCAGCTCGGTGGGGCAGACAAAGGTGAAGTCCGCGGGATAGAAAAACAGGATGGCCCATTTGCCTTCCTTGCGCAGCGCGCCCAGGTCCACCTCGGTGAAACCGCCCTCGGCGGGGTCGAAGGCCTCCATCGTGAATTCGGGCACGGGCTGGCCCACTTTGGCGAAATCAGGCATGGTGTCGTTGGACTCGAAGTCGTTGCTCATATTAAATTTCCTTTCTTTTTTCAGAGGTTGAAATTTTTATAGGAATGATTACCGTTTTCAAGACACTAAGGGCAGGCAGGTTCTCCGTCAAGGGTTTTTTGCATTTTTCTCCACTTTGCCCGGCGGGTCATGGTAGTGTATACCGAGGCTTTCCGCCGGGCGGCTCCGGCTTCGGGCATCCGGCGCATGATCGAATACAAAAGAAAAGAGAGCGCTTATGACTTTCGGCTTCACCAAGATACGGGAAATGGAAATCGCGGAACTGGCCAGCACGGCCGTGGTCTACCGCCACGACAAGACCGGGGCGCGCGTCCTGTCCATGATCAACGAGGACGAGAACAAGGTCTTCGGCATCTCGTTCCGCACTCCGCCCGAGGACTCCACGGGCGTGGCCCACATCCTGGAGCACTCGGTGCTCTGCGGCTCGGACAAGTATCCGGTGCGCGAGCCGTTCGTGGAACTGCTCAAGGGGTCGCTCCAGACCTTCCTCAACGCCCTGACCTTTCCGGACAAGACCTGCTACCCCGTGGCCTCGGCCAACGTGCAGGACTTCTACAACCTCGTGGACGTGTACCTGGACGCGGTCTTCCACCCGCGCCTGACCGAGAACACGCTCAAACAGGAGGGCTGGCACTACGAACTGGAATCCACGGACCGCGACATGACCTACAAGGGCGTGGTCTTCAACGAGATGAAGGGCGCGTATTCCTCGCCCGACTCCCTGCTCTACGAGCACTCCCAGCAGTCCCTGTTCCCGGAAACCACCTACGGCCTGGACTCGGGCGGCGACCCGGCGGTCATCCCGGAACTGACGTTTGACAAGTTCATGGCCTTCCACCGCGACCATTACCATCCGTCCAACGGGTACGCCTTCTTCTACGGCGACGACGACCCGGAAAAGCGCCTGGAGATCCTGGACGCGGTCTTCTCGCAGTATGAGGCCATCGACGTGACCCCGACCCGGGTGCCGCTCCAGCCGCGCTTCACCGAGGCCAGGACCGTGCGCAAGGGCTACCCGGCCTCGGACCGGCTGGCCAAGGGCATGTTCACGGTCAACTGGCTGCTGGCCGAGACCGCCGACGCCAACCTGAACCTGGCCCTGCACATCCTCGAGCACATCCTCATCGGCCTGCCCAGTTCGCCGCTGAAAAAGGCGCTGACCGACTCCGGCCTGGGCGACGACCTGGCCGGCGTGGGTCTGGAAGCCGACATCCGCCAGATGTTCTTCTCCGTGGGCCTCAAAGGCATGCATCCGTCCAACGCCATCAAGGTGGAGTCGATCATCTTCAACACCATTAAGGATCTGGTCGAAAACGGCATAGACGCCCGCGACATCGAGGCGGCCGTCAATTCCGTGGAGTTCTCCCTGCGCGAGAACAACACCGGCTCCTACCCGCGTGGCCTGTCGCTCATGTTCCAGGCCCTGTCCACCTGGCTCTACGACGACGAGAACGAGGGCGATCCACTGGCCCTGCTGCCCTTCGAAAAGCCGCTGGCCAACGTCAAGGCCTGGCTGGCCAACGGCGACAAGATATTCGAGGAACTGCTGGCCCGGCTTTTCCTGCACAACCCGCACCGGACCACCGTGCTCCTGGAGCCCGACCACAAACTGGCCCGGACCCAGGCCAAGGCCGAGTCCGACCGGCTCAAGGCGGCCAAGCAGGCCATGACCCCGGACGCCGTCCAGGCGGTCATCGACGACGCGGCCGAGCTCAAACGCCTCCAGGCCGAGCCCGATGCGCCCGAGGCGCTGAAGACCATTCCGCGCCTATCGGTTGCCGACCTGCCCGCCGAGAACCGGCCCATTCCCACCGAGGTGCGCACCCTCGGCGGCCGCGAGCTGCTTTTCCACGACCTGGCCACCAACGGCATCGCCTACCTGGACTTCGGCTTCGACCTGTCCGTCATCCCGGACGAGCTGCTGCCCTATGCGGGCGTCTTCGGCCGCGCCCTGACCGAGTCCGGCACCACCGAGCGCGACTACGTGGACCTGTCCCAGCGCATCGCCCGGATTTCGGGCGGCATCTGGGCCCAGCCGTTCGCCTCGCCCGTGCGCGACTCCAAGGAGGCCGCCGCCCGCCTGTTCCTGCGCACCAAGGCCACGGGCGAGCGCATCGCCGACACCTGCGGAATCGTCACCGAGGTCCTGACCTCGGCCAAACTGGACAACAAGGAACGTATAAGCCGCATCGTGTCCGAGGCCCGCGCCCGCGCCGAACAGCGTCTGGTGCCCTCGGGCCACATGATCGTGGCCACCCGGCTGCGCGCCCGGACCCACGCGGCCCACGCCATGGACGAGGCCATGACCGGCCTGACCAACCTGTTCTTCCTGCGCGACCTGGAAAAGCGCGTCGAGGACGACTTCCGCAAGGTCGCCAAGGACCTGGAACAATTCCGCACGCTCCTGCTCAACCAGTCCACCCTGATCCTCAACGCCACCATGGATCAGGACCTCTTCGCCCTGGCCGAGCCCGCCATGTTGGCCGTGGTCGAGGCCCTGCCCGCCGAAGGCCCGGACCCGGCCGAACGTACAGTCCCGGTCCTGCCCGCCCGCGAGGGCCTGGCCATCCCGGCCCAGGTCAACTACGTGGGCAAGGGGTGCGGCGTGGCCGAACACGGCATCCGGCTCACCGGCGCGGCCCAGGTGGTCAACAAGCTCATCCGCACCGGCTATCTCTGGGAAAAGGTCCGCGTGCAGGGGGGGGCCTATGGCGCGTTCTGCATCCTGGACCGTCTGGCCGGAGCCCTGGCCTTCGTCTCCTACCGCGACCCCAACGTGGCCGACACGGTCAAGGCTTTCGATGGCCTGGCCGAATACCTCGACACCGTGACCATCGACGCGGACGAATTGGAAAAGTCCATCATCGGCGCCATCGGCGAGATCGACGCCTACCAGCTGCCCGACGCCAAGGGCTTCACCGCCCTGGCCCGCCACCTGACCAGCCAGGACGACGCCTACCTGCAAACCGTGCGCGAACAGGCCCTGAACGCCTCGGAAAACGACTTCCGAGAACTCGCCCAAGCCGTGCGCACCGTCGCCCAAAACGGCGACATCTGCGTCCTCGGCGACTCCCTCGCCATGGAAAACAGCGGCCTGGACCTGGATATCAAACAGGTTCTGTAAAAGAATGCCTCCGGCGGCCGGGGGAAGGGGAGGAAAAAACCTTTGAAAAGGGCTGTTTCCTCCCCTTCCCCCGGACCCCCCATCCTCTCCTTTTCCCAAACTTTTTGTAGCCGCTTCGCGGGGTGCGAGCGCGGGGGAATTGTTTTTTCCTCCCATTAGAAAACGCCGCAACGCAGAGTTTTCAAGTTCCCCCGCAGGAGGGGGCGGCGTTGGCTACCGGCGCGAATACTTCGGGACACCACCCAGCCAAGCTCCCTCCACACCCCACGCGCAACAATCCGCCTCCCCGCGTCCCCACCTTCGCCGCAGGCGACACAAAAAGTTTGGGAGAGTCCAGAGAACCCTTTTTAAAGGGCTCTCTGGCGGGGTCTGGGGCAGCGCCCCAGCGGGGTTCGGGGCAGCGCCCCGATTCCTCCAACCTATTCGGCCAGAAACGTCTCGATCTGCCGCCGGACGGCGTCGTCGCGGGTGGTGTGGAGCAGGGAGTTGGCTTTTTTGCGCAGTCCGTCGCGGTCGGCCAGGGTGTGTTCCAGGGCGTTGAGCCGGGCGGCGTAGCGGTCGGCCATGCGGTGGATGTCGCACAGGCGCAGCAGACGGGTGCACTCGCGGAAGGCGTCCAGGCCGGGGCAGAGCAGGGAGCGGAGGTAGGCCACGGCCATGGCCTCGCGGGGTTGGCCCTGTTGTTCGAGCAGGGCGGTGAGCCGGGCGTGCCCCTGGTCCCAGAGGGGCTCCTGGAGGAGCAGGGCGCTCAGGCGGTCGGCGTCCCGCGTGGCGTCGAGCCCGGCGTTCAGCTCGGCCAGGCGCGGTTCGGGCAGTTGCGCGGCGAGGTCGAGCCACGGGGTCAGGCCGGGTTCGAAGCCGTCTTCGCGCAGCAGGCCACAGAAGTCTTCGCGGGCGTCACGGCAGCGGGCGCGGAGCAGGCGCAGGTTGGCGGACTCATGGTCGAAGCGGCCCTCGGTGCCGTGGGTGTGGTGGTGGATGATGCTCTGCGGCACGACCGAGAAGCGGCCGCCTTTTTGGGCGATGCGGCAGCACAGGTCCACGTCCTCCATGCCGTTGACGAACCCCTCGTGAAAGCCGTTGTGGGCGTGGAACAGGGGGGTGGGCATGAGCAGGGCGGCGGCGGTGATGACGCTGAAGGTGCGCCTGCGGAGTACGGCCGGGTGGCTCGGCGGGAAATATTCGTAGAGGTGGCGGAACTCCATGTTGTCGGCCACGGCGATGCCCAGGTGCTGGACCCGCCCGGCGCGCACGGAGTCGTCTTCCGGGAACAGGAGCAGGGGGCCGACCCCGGCCAGTCGGCGGTCGGCTCGCAGCCCGTCCATGAGCGGCGGCAGCCAATTTTCCGTGACCCGGGTGTCGTTGTTCAGGAAGAAGAGGTACGCGGCGGAAGCGGCTTTCGCGCCCGCGTTGCAGGCCTTGGCGAAGCCGAGGTTCCCGGGCAGACGGTGGTGGAGGAAGCTGTCGCCGAACAGGGTCTGGCCCAGGGCCGGGGCGGCGGTGGGGGTTTGGTCCGTGGAGCCGTTGTCGGCCAGGACGACCTGGAAATCGTCACCCGGGGTGTGTTCGGCCAGGGAGCGCAGGCACGCTTCGGTCAGGTCCCAGCCGTTCCAGACCGGGATGACGACGGACAGTCGGAAGCGGGATCGGGCCATGTCGCCTAGCCCATTTCGGGTTCGCCCTTCCAGGCGAAGAGCGGGGTGAGCGGCTTCATGTTGACGAAATCCACGCGCACGGCCACGAACGCGCCCAGGGCCGGGGGCAGGATGTGGCCGTTGGCCAGGTTGGACAGCGTGGTGGATTTCCAGGTCTTCATGGGGCCGGCCAGGACCGAGCGGGCCAGGGTGGGCCGAAAGCCCGTGGCCCGGTGGACCAGGTCCTGCATCTCGCACCAGGTGAACCAGTGCGCCCGGGACAGGGAGGTCTCGGTGCCGCGCACGTTCATGTAGTAATAGAGGGAATTCTTGTTCAGGAAGCCGATGAGCAGCCCCTTTTCGGCCACGCGCGCGGCCTCGGCCAGCATGGCCTCGGGCTCGCCGGAGAATTCGAGCACGGACCAGAGCAGGGTGTAGTCGAACTCGTTGTCCGAATAGGGCATGTGTTCGCCGTGGCCCACGTGCAGCTCGGCCCGGTTGCCGAACCGCTGGCGCGCGGCCGCGATCATCTCGGGCGAGCGGTCCAGGCCGGTGACGTCGAGCCCCATCTGGTAGAGGGTTTCGAGGAACAGGCCGGTTCCGCAGCCGATCTCCAGGATTTTGCGCTTGCGCCGGGGCCACCCGGCCAGGACGTCCTGGAGCAGCATGACCTCCCGGTCCAGGGCGTAGCGCCCCTCGGGGGTGTCGAACCATGCTTCGTATCTATCCGGGTCCCAGCTCATGTCGGCGTCCTTGATCGGTTTCGTCCTCTCCGGAAAGTATGACCATCATACCCCTCCCTGTAAATAGGGGGGCCGGAAAAGTTGGACGAATCCGTCCGAAACGCGCCGGTTGCGGGGGGGGGGTTAGCGTCCGCCGCGCCGTCCCCGGCCCATGCCCTGGCCGCGCCCGCCACGGCCCTTGCCGAAGCCTTGGCCGTGTCCGCCCCTGCCGCAGCCGCGTCCGGGACCGCCGGTGGCGGGGTCCTCGCGCAGGGAGGCGACGAGCTTGCCGAGGATGGAACGCAGCTGGTCGCGCTCTGCCTGGTCCAGGCAAGCGAACAGGCTGTCCGTGTCGTCGCCGTTGTCCGGGACCAGGGCGCGGGCCCGGTCTGTGGGAGAGATAATGAAGCCGCGCCGGTCCTCGGGGTTGCGTTCGCGGAGGATGAGTTCCCGGTCCTCGAGCTTGCCCAGCAGCTCGCTCAGGGAGGAGGAGCGCACGTCGAGGATTTCCAGCAGCTCACCCTGGGGCATGGGCCCGTTTTCGAGCAGGATGGACAGGACGAGGTGCTGGGCGTGGTGCGAAAAATCGCGGCGGTGGGAGGCGCGGGCCATGAGCCGGGAGGCCAGGCGGAAGAGCCCGGCCAGCTCGGCGTCGCTTGCGGGATTGTCGGGCGTCATGGCTTAGCGCACCCTCGCGGCGTACCGTTCGCCCTTGGGGCAGGCGGGCGCATCCAGGGGGCAGTGTTGCTCGCACAGCGGGCAGAACCCGGCGTTCGGCCCGAAACCGTCAGCGGTGTCCATGGCCGTCCGGAACGCGCCGCCCCGGCCCGGCCGGAACCGGTTCAACCCCATGCCGCACGGCCCGCGCCCCATCCGGCCCTGGCCGTAACTCGGCCCGAAACCGTTGCCAAAACTCTGACCGCAGCCAAAGCCCTGGCCGTACCCGCCGAAGCCGCCACCGGCCCGGTTTTGTCCGCGCCCCTGCCCGCGCCCGAATCCCTTGTTCGACCGTCCACGGCCCATGCCGAAACCCATTCCCTGGCCGTTGCCGCGCCGTCTCCGGCCCTGCCCGTCATTGCCTCGACCGAATCCTCGGCCGCCGTATGCGTCGTTGTTCCATCCGAACATGATCTTACTCCTTTCGGTTCATGGTTATGGCACCCAATTGGGTAGGTACCTTCCTTTTATCCACGAATATAGTCCCCCGATCCCGCCTGTCAAGATAAAAAGGTACCTTCCTATTTGGTTTCTTTATTCCGCATTTTGCATCGAATGCAGAACCGCAAGAAAAGCAGTTTCTTAAGTTGTTTCCACAACCCCGCGAAGCGGCACAAAAAAGTTTGGAGGGCGAGAGGGGATGGGGGGGTCGGGGGAAGGGGAGAGAGGGAACCCTTTCCCAAAGGGTTCCCTCTCTCCCCTTCCCCCGTGACTTTAGTCCGTCTGGATGTTGTAGGCCTTGAGTTTGCGATACAGCGAGCTGCGTTCCAGGCCGATGGCCTTGGCGAGTTGGGAGATATTGCCGTCGAACTCGCGCAGTTTGGCTTCGAGGAATCGGGCCTCGAAGTCGGCGCGGGCCTGTTTGAGGTCGGCCGGGCCCTGGCTGATGAGGTCGTCCATGGGGCTGGCCTGGGCGGTGGGGGCTTCCGGTTCCGGGGCGCGCGGCGCGGGCTTGAACTCGGGCGGCAGCCGGTCGGCGGTGACGGTGTCGCCGGCGAACATGATGAACATGCGCTCCACGAAATTCTTGAGCTCGCGCACATTGCCGGGCCAGCGGTACTGCGTGAGCACGTCCAGGGCTTCGGGCGCGAAGGCGATGGGCTTGAACCCGTGCTGGCGGACCAGGGTGTCCATGAAGTCGGCGATGAGCAGCGGGATGTCCCCGGCCCGGTCGCGCAGGGGCGGCAGTTCCAGGGGGAAGACCTTGAGGCGGTAGTAGAGGTCCTCGCGGAAGTTGCCCGCCTCGATCTCCCTGGCCAGGTCCTTGTTGGTGGCCGCGATGACGCGCACGTCCACCTTGATGGTCTTGCGCCCGCCCACGTGCTCGAAGGCCTGTTCCTGGAGGATGCGCAGAATCTTGGCCTGGGTCTTGAGGGACATGTCACCGATCTCGTCCAGGAACAGGGTGGACCCGTCGGCCAGTTCGAACTTGCCTTCCTGGGCCTTTTCCGCGCCGGTGAAGGCCCCCTTTTCGTGGCCGAACAACTCGGATTCGATGAGTTCCTCGGGGATGGCCGCGCAGTTGACGGCCACCAGGGGGCGGTCGGCGCGGCCGGACTGGTTGTGGATGGATCGGGCCACGATCTCCTTGCCCGTGCCGTTCTCGCCGGTGATGAGCACCCAGGATTCGGTGGGCGCGACCCGGCCGATGACCTCCTTCAGGTCCGCGATGGGTTTGGACTCGCCGGTCAGCGTGATGGGCTGCTCCGAGGAGATGCGCGTCTTGAGCGCCTGGTTCTCCTGGCGCAGGCGGGAGAACTCCAGGCCGTTGCGGGCCGAGACCACGACCTTTTCCAGAGACAAGGGCTTCTCGATGAAATCGAAGGCCCCTTTCTTCAGCGCCTTGACCGCTGTTTCGATGGTCCCGTGGCCCGAGATCATGATCACCGGCAGCCCCTCGTAGTCGCGGGAGATGATCCCGAGCGCCTCGAGGCCGTCCATGCCGGGCAGCCAGATGTCCAGGAAGACCATGTCCGGGATGTCGGTGCCGAGCAGTTCGAGGCCCTGCTCGCCGGACTCGGCCTCGACCACGGAAAAGCCCTCGTCCTCGAGGATGCCGCGCAGGGAGAGGCGGATGGTCTCCTCGTCGTCGATGATCAGGATGTTTGCGGCCATGGATGCTCCCTTGCAAGGTCGTGCGGCGCGGTCGCGCCGTCCCTCCTTATAGATGACCCGGCGCGATGATTCAAGCCGGGGCCGGTCGCGGCCGGGGCGATCAGAATCCCCAGTCCTTCCTTTTCAGCCAGTGGTAGGAGCGCTTGCCGTGGACCATGTCGCCCAGCGGGCCCGCCCCGAGGTTGACGAACCGGCTGATGGCCCCGCAGCCGAACAGCTTCATGGCCCGGAACAGGACCCAGCGCAGGGTGTTGGAACCATTGAGCTCGGGCAGGATGGTGCGGTGCAGGTTGCGGAGGTATTCGGGGCCCGGGGCGGTGTCGTTTCCCAGCGCGTGGGCCACGGCCCGGCCCGCGTACATGCCGGTGCACAGGGCGTAGAAGATGCCCTCGCCGAAAAGCGGTTCCACGTAGCCGCCCGCGTCCCCGGCGAGCAGGGCGTTGGCGTGCACCGGGTCGTGCAGAAAGCTGCCGTAGGGCAGGGGATGGCCGCGCTGGTGGGTGAGCGCGGCCGGGTCCACGCGGAGCACGTTGAGATAGGTCCGGAACAGCTTGGCGAAATGGGTGTCCTTGCGGCGCAGGCCGCAGATGCCGACGAGGAGCTTGTCGCCGTTGGGGAAGACCCAGCCGTAGCCCGCATCCAGGAAGCCGATGTACAGGATGGGCCGGTCCACCGGCTCGGGCAGGGCGGCGGCCGGGATCTTGACCTCGATGGTCGCGGCCGTGAAGCGGCGCATGGCCCGCAGGTTCACCTCGGGGAAGGACGCGCGCACCGTGGAGTGGGCCCCGTCCGCACCGATGACGTATTTGCCCCGGACGACCCGGCCGTCCTTGAGGAAAACCTCTCCGGACTCCGGGTTGCAGCGGATCGCTTCCTCGCCTTCCCGGACATGGGCCCCGGCCTGGCGCGCGTGGTGGAGCAGCCGGTTGTCCAGCTCGGCCCGGTCGGTCAGGTGGAAGGGGTAGGATACGGTCCCTTCGGCCAGGGTGGAGGTGAGGGAGCGGATGGCGTAGCGGTCGGACACGTACTTGACGATGCCCTGCTCGCCAAGGGTTTGCGGGGTCTCGCCGAAGAGGTGGTCCAGGAGGCGCACGGTCTTCCAGGTGAGCAGGCCGCCGCAGAGCTTGGTGCGCGGGAATTCGGCCTTGTCCAGGACGAGCACGGACCGTCCCTGTCGGGCCAGGGTCACGGCCGCGGCGCTGCCCGCCAGCGACCCGCCGCAGATAATGGTGTCGAAAATCTCGGTCATAGCGTCTGCATGCCCCGGTGGATCACATGATGTTGATCATGGACGAGGGGTTGCGTCCCTCCTCTTTCAGCTTCTGGTAGGCGCGCAGGTCCTTGTCCAGCTTGTTCAGGAGGACGGTCACCAAATCGCGCCGGGGTACGCGCCGGGCCGGTGTGGAGATGGTGAACCCGTCGGTCATGACCACGTAGAGTTCGAAGATGACGTCCGAATCGGACGTGACCGCCTTGTACTGGTCCTGGGGCGAGGTCTGGACCCTGACCTCCTGGAAGAGTTCGTTGCGCGCCCGGATGTACCCGAGCATGCGCTCGATCTCCCGTCCGCTGTAGTCCCGGCGGCCCAGCCCCCCGGAGAATTTGAGTTTCTTGGCGGCGGTATTGGAGAACACCGACTCGCCCTTGCGCATCAGATCGAGGTTGAAGAAGATGGCGATGACGGCGGCCGCCGCCAGGAGCAGGAGCATGTTCCTGGTCCACTCCGCCTTTTTCTTCCGCCGTTTCGAATCGTTCATGCGTCCTCCCTGAAAGCCGTGCGCCGCGTGGCTCCTATACTATGAAACCCGGGAAGAAAAAAGCCTTGCCTGCACCCGATGCGCGGAGAGGCCCGGTTACCTTGACAAAAGCGGCGGGGCGGGGCCAAGTTGCACAGTGTGAAACCGTGAACCGGGGAGTTCGAGGGGACCTATGGAGAACAGCAAGATAGCCGCCCTGGTGGAGTTGGGCGTCCTCTGCCGGGGCGTGCAGGTGGAGCCCGAGGGAGACGGCGGCGCCGATCCCGGCCCGCACCGTTTTTCCGAGCACCCTCAACTGTGCCGGTTCGAGAATCCGGCCTTCCTCCACCCCTTTGAGGATCCGTCGGCCGCCGCCTATTCCCTGTTCGCGCCGGACACCTCCATGGAGGAGGCGCTTTCCGCCACCCGGCTGGTGGTCCTGCTCGGCACGGCCGATACCCCGCAGCTGCGCGCCGCTCTGGCCTCCAGGACCACGGTGGTGATCCTGTTCGAGCCGGACGAGCGGACGCTTATCCGCTTCCTGGAAGCGTTCAAGCTGGCCGGGCTGAACCGGCCCAACCTGTTCTGCTTCACCGGCGATCCCCGCTCCTTCGACCCGCCCCTGCAGGACATGCTGCCCGGCGACATGTTCCGGCTGGGCACTCCGGCCTTCTTCATTACCGACCGCGTGCGCCGACTGTACGGCGGATGGGCTGATCGGGTGGTGGAATACCTGGAAATCCTGCACTACCGCCACGCCATCTACGGGCTGTCCGGCCAGGGACTGAGCCGCTCCCGGCCCCTGCGGGACATTCACCGGGGGCTGCTCTACGACCAGCAGGTGCACGCCTTCGAGAACGTGCGCGAATACCTGACCGCGCCGCCCATCGCCGGATTGCGCAACCGGCTGCGCGGGGCCGAGGCCATCCTGGTGGCCGCCGGGCCGGACCTGCCCGAAAGGCTCGACTGGATCAGGCGCAACCGGGAGCGGGGGGTGGTCATCTGCGTGAACAACGCGGTCAAGCCCCTGGCCGACGCGTCCATCCAGCCGCATTTCGTGGTCATCAATGACACCTCCATCGACTCCGGGGTGGTCTTCCGGCACATCCCGAAGATGCCCGAGACCATCCTGGTGGCTCACTGCCTGTCCGACCTGGGCGGGGACCGTTTCCGGCAGAAGTACCTGTTCGGCTCGTTTTTGCCGCAGATATTCGGGGAGCGGGACTCCCTCCGGCTCCACGGCTCGGTCATCTCCACGGCCTTTTCCCTGGCCCGCCACCTGGGGTGCGAGCGCTGCGTGCTGGTCGGGGCGCAACTGGCCTCGGCCAACCCGTGGGGGTTGAGCTACGCGCGGGGCACGGTCAAGGACGCGCCCGGCACGGCAGAGCGGGAGCTGGTCAACGAACATCCCCAGCTCTGCCCGGTGACCACGCCCTTCGGGGAGCCGCTCTTCACCACGCTCAACTTCCTGGACGCGGCCCTGTGGCTGTCCGAGGAAATTCGCGTGTCCGGGGTGCCCTGCGTGAACACCTCGCGGGCGAGCATCCTGTACGGGGAGGGGGTCGAGTTCGACGAAGAGCCCGTTCTGTCGGGCAGGGTGGAGCACATGAAGGACCTGTTCCGGCCCGAGCCGCCGCGCGTGGACGTCAGGGAGGCGGGCCGCTGGCTGCGCCGTGAGATCCGACTGTGGACCAGCGTGGCCGAGGCCGCCCGGACCGTGCTGGCCGACGACACCCCGGCCATGGCGGCCAAGGGCATGGCCATCCTGGACCAGCTGGACAAGAACAACGTCACCTATCTGGCGGAACGGCGTGGGGGCCTGCACAACCGGCTGTTTTACAGGCAGGTCTTCGAGGGGGACGAGTCGTCCCGGCGCAAGGGGCTGCGCCTTTATTTCCGCGATGTCCTGGCCATGAGCGGCGAGTTTCTCGACCTGCTCGCAAAGGCCCTGACACTCCTCTAGAGGTCGCGGCGGCAGGCCAGGGGCATGCGCCAGCCCGTGCCGAAGGAGCGCGGCGTGAGCTTGATGCCGGGCGCGGCCTGGCGGCGTTTGAACTCCGCCCCCCGCACCAGGTTGAGGACCCGGTTCACCGTGGCCTCGTCAAAGCCCGCCGCGATGATCTCGGCGCGCGACTGGTGGTGCTCGATGTGCCTGGCCAGGATGGCGTCGAGCACCGCGTAGTCCGGCAGGGAGTCCTGGTCCTTCTGGTCGGGCCGCAGTTCCGCGGACGGCGGCTTGGTGATGATCGCCTCCGGGATGTTCGGGGCGACGTTCGCGTTGTACCATTTGGCCACGTTGAACACCCCGGTCTTGTCCACGTCCGAGATGACCGCATACCCGCCGGACATGTCGCCATATATGGTGCAGTAGCCCACGGCCAGCTCGGACTTGTTCCCCGTGGTCAGGAGCAGGGCCCCGAACTTGTTGGACATGGCCATGAGCAGGTTGCCCCGGATGCGCGACTGGATGTTCTCCTCGGTGGTGTCCGGTTCATACCCGGCAAAGGGCTCGGCCAGGGTCTTCTCGAACTGGGCCATGATCGGCTCAATGGGCAGGGTCACGGTCCTGATCCCGAGATTCTTCGCCAGTTCCAGGGAATCGTCGATGGACCCCCTGCTCGAATAGGGCGAGGGCATGAGCACGCAGGTCACGTTGTCCGCGCCCAGTGCCTCGGCGGCCACCGCGGCGGTCACGGCCGAGTCGATGCCCCCGGACAGGCCGACCAGGGCCTTGGAAAAGCCGCTCTTGCGCACGTAGTCGCGGGTGCCGGTGACCAGGGCGCGCCAAGTCTCGGCCTCGCGGCAAAAATCGTCGTCGGCCACGGTGTTGGCCGAGGGGTTGTCCGTGTCCACCACGATGACGTCCTCCTCGAACCCCTGGGCCCGGGCCATGAGGCCGCCGTCCCGCGCGAAGGCGCAGGACCGGCCGTCAAAGACCAGGTCGTCGTCGGCCCCGGCCTGATTGACGTAGACCATGGGCACCCCGTACTTGCGGGCCACGGCCCCGAGCATGTCCTCGCGCAGCTGCTGCTTGCCCAGAAACAGCGGCGAGGCCGAGAGGTTGACGATGATGTCGGGGCTTTGGGCCGCGGCCTCCTCGAGCGGGTCGCGGGCATAGGTCCGGGCGTCCCAGTAGTCCTTGTCGTTCCAGGCGTCCTCGCAGACGGTCACGGCCAGGGTCAGGCCGTGCGTGCGAATGATGTTGGCCTCCGGGTCCCCGGCCGGAGCGGGCTCGAAGTAGCGCGCCTCGTCGAACACGTCGTAGGTGGGCAGCAGGGTCTTGCGCACGGACCGGGTTATCCGGCCCCCCTCGCAGAACAGGGCGCAGTTGAAGACCGGCTTGCCCAGGCCGGACGGGTTCCGTTCCACCGCGCCCAGGAGCAGGGGCGGACCGTCCCTGAGCGCCCCGGCCAGTTCCTCGGCCCGCTCCCGGACCCGTTCCACGAAGCTTTCGTAGAGCAGCAGGTCGCGCGGCGGATAGCCGGTCAGGGCCATCTCCGAGGTCACGCAGAGTTCCGCGCCAAGGGAGTGCGCGCGGCGGGCAGCGTCCAGTATCCTGGCCGCGTTGCCGTCCAGATCGCCGACAATGGGATTGAGTTGCAGGACGCCTATTTTCATCGGGCCGTGATACGCCAAACCCGCGCCGGGGGCAATACACACCCGATTTCTTTCCCTGTTCGGGATGGCCGGACTTGGGGCAGGCCCGATCCTTGCATCGCCCTGTTCCGGCGTCATGGAAATGGCGTCGAAAAGACCGTCTTGCCTGGCCTTCGGGTTGAGTATCGTTTGGTCGGTGAATAAAATGAGGCAAAAAACCTTAAGGTATTTGGCTTTTATGCCGAACAATCATACAGTCGGTTTATGATTGAAATGAGAAAATTGTCCGGGCACCGTCCCGAAACTC
The DNA here is from genome assembly GCF_001874525.1 of Pseudodesulfovibrio hydrargyri. Lineage (NCBI taxonomy): Bacteria > Pseudomonadati > Thermodesulfobacteriota > Desulfovibrionia > Desulfovibrionales > Desulfovibrionaceae > Pseudodesulfovibrio > Pseudodesulfovibrio hydrargyri. The sequence goes on from NZ_LKAQ01000004.1 coordinate 1,183,420, forward strand.
ATGGCTGCGACAGGTAGAGAATGAAAAAGACAGCGTTGATTACCGGGGTAACCGGGCAGGACGGCTCCTATCTTGCGGAGCTGCTGCTCGACAAGGGGTATGAGGTGCACGGCCTGAAGCGCCGGGCCTCGTTGTTCAACACCGAACGGGTGGAGCACCTGTACCAGGACCCCCATGAGAAGGACCAGCGGTTCATCCTTCATTACGGTGACATGACCGACGCCACGAACCTCATCCGGGTCGTGCAGGAGGTCCAGCCGGACGAGATTTACAACCTGGCAGCCCAGAGCCACGTGGCCGTGTCCTTCGAGACCCCGGAATACACGGCCGACACCACGGCGCTCGGCCCGCTGCGGCTGCTCGAAGCCATCCGCATCCTCGGGCTGGTGGACAAGACACGCTTCTACCAGGCCTCGACCTCGGAGCTGTTCGGCAATTCCGGGACGGCGGTGCAGAGCGAGATGACCCCGTTCAGCCCGCGCTCGCCCTATGCGGCCGCCAAGCTCTACGCCTACTGGATCACGGTCAACTACCGGGAGGCGTACGGCATGTACGCCTGCAACGGCATCCTGTTCAATCATGAATCGCCCCGCCGGGGCGAAACCTTCGTCACCCGCAAGGTCACGCGCGGCCTGGCCCGCATCGCGGCCGGGCTGGAGTCCTCAATCTGGCTGGGCAATCTCGACTCCCGGCGCGACTGGGGGCACGCGGCCGACTTCACCGAAATGATGTGGCTCATGCTCCAGCAGGAGCGTCCGGACGACTACGTCATCGCCACCGGGACGAGCTACTCTGTCCGCGAACTGGTGGAGATTGCCGGAGCCAGCCTGGACTACAATATCGCATGGAAGGGCGAAGGTGTCGAAGAGGTCGGGTTTGACATCAAAACAGGTGCCGAATTAATCCGAATCGACCCCAGGTACTACCGCCCGACCGAAGTGGACAGCCTGACCGGCGAGGTGGCCAAGGCCAGGGAGCGGCTGGGCTGGACGCCAAAGATATCCTTTATGGAAATGATCGCGGAGATGGTCGCCGCCGATCTGGAAAAGGCCGGGGCCGAGGTGCTCTGCCGGGAAAACGGCTACGGCGCGCCGTCCATGTGCCGGGGGGAATGATGCGCAGGGATGCCCGGATTTTCGTGGCCGGCCACCGGGGACTGGTGGGTTCGGCCATTGTCAGGCGGCTTCGGGACGCGGGGTATGCAAGCCTGATCCTGCGTACCCATGGGGAGCTGGACCTGACCCGCCAGGCCGACGTGGCTCGGTTTTTCGAGGAGGAGCGGCCCGAATACGTGTTCCTGGCCGCGGCCAAGGTCGGCGGCATCCACGCCAACAGCGCCTACCCGGCGGATTTCATCCGCGACAACCTGCTCATCCAGACCAACGTGATCGATTCGGCCTACCACAGCGGGACGCGCAAGCTCCTGTTTCTCGGGTCGTCGTGCATCTACCCGCGCGAGGCCCCGCAACCCATCCCCGAGGACGCCCTGCTGACCGGCCCGCTGGAGAAGACCAACGAGTGCTACGCGGTGGCCAAGATCGCGGGCATCAAGCATTGCCAGGCCCTGCGCCGCCAGTACGGGTTCGACGCCATCAGCGTCATGCCCACCAACCTCTACGGGCCGGGGGACAACTATCACCCCGAGAACTCCCACGTCATCCCGGGCCTGATCCGCCGATTCCACGAGGCCAAGACCTCGGGGGACGCCGAGGTGGCGGTCTGGGGTTCCGGGACCCCTCTGCGGGAGTTCCTGCACGTGGACGACCTGGCCGACGCCCTGGTATTTCTCATGGAGGAATATTCGGGCGAGGCGATCGTCAACATCGGCTCGGGCAGCGAGTTGACCATCCGGGAACTGGCCGAGCTCATCGGGCGCGTGGTCGGTTTCAAGGGGGCCATCCGGTTCGAGCGGCCGGAGATGGACGGGACGCCGCGCAAGTTTCTGGACAGCCGCCGCCTCCGGGCCATGGGCTGGAGCCCGAAGTGGCCCCTGGAGGAGGGGCTGGCCGAGGCCTACGCCTCTTTCCGCGAGCGGGAGGCAGGCGAGTAACGGGCCGGGCCCAGGAGCGTTTTCCCGGGCAGCCAATCGAATGGTCGGCGAATGAACAAAGCGCAAATCAATACTATGAAGCAAGCGGCAAAACTCATATCGGTGGTGGTCCCCACCTACAACCAGGCGCAGTATCTGGGCGCGTGCCTGGATTCCATCTGGTTCCAGGACTACCCTAACATCGAGATCATTGTGGTGGCCGATCCCTCCCCGGACGACACCGCCGAGGTCCTTGCGGCGTTTCGCCGGAGCGTGGCGGAGGACAAAGTGTCCCACGCCGCGCGGCTGGAGCCGGACGGTTCCGTATCCCGCGCCGAATACCCCCGGTACCGCACCGGGGGCCGCTCCCTGGTCATCCACGAGAGCCCGGTCCGGCTGGGGCACACCCCGTCCTACAACAAGGGGTTCGAGATGGCCTCGGGCGAGTACTGCACCTATGTCGCCTCGGACGACATCTGCCATCCGCAGATGCTCTCCGAACTGGCCGCGCCGCTCAATCGCGACGAGGCGGACTTCGTTTTTTCCGACATGTTCGTGGTGGACGACGCCATGCGCATCCTGCGTGAGTTCCGGCTGCCGGACTACAGCTTCGAGGCGAGCTTCTGCGACTGGTACCTGTGCGGCGTGTCCAAGCTCTACCGTCGCTCACTGCATGAACGGTTCGGCTACTACGACAACGAATACACGGCCAACGACCACGAATGCTTCCTGCGCTTTGCCATGAACGGCGCGCGCTTCAAACACATCCCCAAGACCTTGTACTCCGTGCGCAGCCACGACCAACGGGCACAGGACGTCCATTCGTCAGCCGGGATAGACAAGCTGCTCGCGGAATCCCGGAAACTGGTCGAAAAGGCCAGAGCCTTTGCAAAGGCCCCTAAACCGCTGCCGGAGGAGAGATGCACTATCTGAAACAACTGCTGGACGAATACGGGATTCGCGGGGACATCGCCGAGATAGGCTACTTTCACGGCGAGGGTTCCACCCCGATCCTGCTTGAGCACGTCGAGGAGCACGGCGGGAACTTCCACTCCATGGATATCTTTCCGGAGGACAAGTATTACCACAAGGCTCTGGATCAGTTGGCGGCGGATAACTGCCACGTGCTCAAGGGCTCCAGCGTGGTCACGGGCGAACAGTGGACGGGCGGCAAGCTCGATTTCCTGTTCGTGGACGGCGACCACGGGTTCCCCCGGATCAGCCCGGACGGGGCGCAATCGGGCATAGCCCTGGATGTCATGGCCTGGCACCGCCACCTCAACGTCGGGGGGCTGATGGTCTTCCACGACTATTTCGGTACGGAAGAGGAATACGGGCAGGCCAGTGTCCTGGCCGTGGAACACGCCGTGGACAGCCTGATGCGGGAACCCCTGTACTCCTTTGTCGGCCGGGCCGGCATCCTGATGGCCTTCCGCAAGGAGCGCAAGGGCGTGCTCCTGCCCTGGTGGAGGCAGAAGCGCCCGGCCCGCGACTATGTCGACGCCTGGACATCGCTGAACGATCGGTCCGGCACGACTGGGGAATTTCTGGTCTACGGCTCCGGCTCGGCGGGCAAGCAGGTCATGGACTGCATCCGCGAGGTCTGGGGAAGGGACGTATCCATCGCCTTCACCCACTCCGAGGCCAAGGAGCCGGGCAGCGCCTTCGGTTGTCCGCTCATCCCCTTTGCCGAGGTCCGGGAATTTTCGGGCACGGTGGTCATCGCCTCCATCCACGAAAAGGCCATGGCCGAAGCGCTTGAATCCGTGGGCATGCAACGGCTCAGAGATTTCTATCGTTATTACGAGTTCGTGAGCTGGGCCCATGTGGGCCGCTACGGGTTCCCGGCCGTGACCGAAGAGTAGTCTTCGGCCCGGCCTCGCGGCAAGGGGTGCAAAACACGGCGAAAGCCCGTATCCTCCGCTTATGCGTTTCGCCCACCCCGAACCCGTTCCCGCCTCCGTCCGCGTCTGGCCGGTCTTCCTGCCCTTTGCCGGATGTCCCTACCGTTGCCTGTTCTGCGCCCAGGACAAGCAGACCGGGCGGGACCACGCGGATCTGGCCGCCATCCTCGACGGACTGAAAGCCGATCTTCACAGCGCCCTTGAGCGGGGCCACGGTCCCTATGAACTGGCCTTTTACGGGGGTACCTTCACGGCCCTGCCTGCTCCATGGCCCGAGACTTTTCTTGCCCTGGCCGCCCGGTTTCGTGAACTCGGCCTGATCTCCCGCGTGCGTTGCTCCACCCGGCCGGATTGCGTGGCGCCGGACGGCCTTTCACGCCTCGCCTCCCTCGGCCTGGACATGGTCGAGCTGGGCATCCAGTCCTTTGACGACGAGGCGTTGCGCGCCTCGGGGCGGGGGTATTCGGGGAAGGTGGCGCGGGCGGCCTGCCGCATAGTCAACGAGTCCGGACTGGCGCTCGGCATCCAGCTTCTGCCCGGCCTGCCCGGCGATCGGCCCGGCCTGTTCCGGGCCGATGTTCGCGCGGCCGCCGACCTCAGGCCCGAGACGGCGCGGCTTTACCCCTGCCTGGTGGTCCGGGGCACGCCCCTGGCCGATCTGTGGGAGCGGGGCGGCTACGTCCCGTGGACCACGGACCGCGCCGTGCGCGAACTGGCCGAGGCGTTGCCCGTGCTCTGGGCCGAGGGGGTCCGGGTCATCCGCCTGGGGCTGGCCCCGGAGCCGACCCTGGACGAGAACGTCCTGGCCGGGCCGCGCCATCCGGCACTGGGCCAGTCGGCGCGCGCCCTGGCCCTGTTCGAAGTCGTCAAGGACAAGGTCCGGGAGCTGGGCCGCCGCCCGTCTCTGCTCGAAGTGCCGCGCCGCTACTCGGGCGAGTTCTTCGGCCACGCCCGCGAACTGGCCCCGGCCTATTTCGAACTGGGAGTGGCCGGGGATTCGATCCGGTTCGCGGAGTCGGAACTGTTTTTCCTGGAATAATGCCGTCCGGCATCAAGACGGCGGCCGGGCCGCTGCGGGCATTCCGGGGCGAAATCCGGTTTCAGCGCCCCTTGAAGAGGCGGGGCAACGGTGAGATGTCTGCCGGTTTTCCTTTACCCCGTTCGCAAAACATACTACGAAATATTCTCAGCCCGTGCGCGGGCACTTCACCGTAAACATCGAACCGAAAGCAGGGGAGACGAATTAACCGAAATGGTTGAACTCGTTCGCGCGGCCAGAGCCGCGACCATGATACCCGGCGCGCCCGTCATCGAAGACGCCGCCATCCTCGTCGAACAGGGGATCATCAGGGAAGTCGGCACCTTCGGCTCCCTGCGCAAGACCCATACCGGCGACGTCCTCGATCTCGGGGACGTTTTTCTGTGTCCCGGCCTGGTCAACGCCCATTCCCATCTCGAACTGGCCCACCTGCGCGGCAAGTGCCCCGCAGGGCAGGGCTTCGTCACCTGGGTGGAAGACCTGCTCAGACAGCCCATCTTCGACCTCGAACCGGACCTGCTCGACAAGGCCGTGCAGGAACTCAAGCGAACCGGCACCGTCATGGTCGGGGACATCGCCACCCGTTTCGCCAAGGAGATGGCCGGAATGCTCGAAGCATCCGGCCTTTTTTTCGCGGTCTTCTGCGAGGCCATCGGCGAGACCGTGCCCAAACGGACCTTCATCCCGTCCGGCGAGTTCGGGGCGGGCTTCATCTCCGTGGCCGGGCATTCGCTCTACACCACCCACCGCGACGTGCTCCGGGCGGCCAAGGCCGAGTCGCGCGAAAAGGGCCTGCCCTTTTCCCTGCATCTGGCCGAGCACGACGACGAGACGGCCATCATGGCGGGTCGGCCCAGCGCCTTCCTGGACCTGCTCCAGGCGCGCGGCCGGCTGCTCGACTTCGAGCCCCCGGGCAAGCGCCCGGTGGAGCAGGCCTCCGCACTCGGCCTGCTGGACGAGACCACCCTGGCCGTGCACTGCGTCAAGGTCACGGACGAGGACATCGACACGGTGCGCAAGTCCGGAGCCACGGTCTGTCTGTGCCCGCGTTCCAACGAGTTCATCGGCGTGGGCCGCGCCCCGTGGGAAAAGTGGTTCGCCTCGGGCACGCCGCTCTGCCTGGGCACCGATTCCCTGGCCTCGAACACCGATCTCGACCTGTGGAACGAGGCCCGCTATCTCAAGGAAAATTTCAACGGCGGGCTGTCCCTTGACGACGTGCTCGCCATGGTGACCCGCAACCCGGCGCGCATCCTGGGCGCGGGCAACACCCTCGGCACGCTGGAGCCGGGCAAGGCCGCGGCCTTCGCCCAGGTCCCGGAGACACTGCAAGCGTTATTCTAGGATGCCGGAGGCAAGAAACGACATGAAATGGTTACACAAGGACCTTCTGGACGTGTCCCAGCTCTCCAAACCGGAGGTCATGGCGATCTTCGAGACGGCGGGACGGTTCCAGGAACTGCAGGAGAGGCCGGTCAAAAAAGTGCCCACCCTCAAGGGCCGCAGCGTGGTGCTCTTTTTCGCCGAGCCGAGCACGCGCACCAAGACGAGCTTTGACGTGGCCGGAAAGCGGCTGTCCGCCGACACCTTTTCCCTGGCCAAGAGCTCAAGCAGCCTGACCAAGGGCGAGTCCCTCAAGGACACCGCCCTGACGCTCCAGGCCATGGCCCCGGACGCCATCGTCATCCGGCACTGGTGCTCGGGCGCGGCCCGGTTCATGGCCGACCGGCTGGACTGCTCGGTCATCAACGCGGGCGACGGCCGGCACGCGCACCCCACCCAGGCCCTGCTCGACTCCTTCACCCTGCACCAGGAGTGGGGCGACGTGGCGGGCAAGACCATCCTCATTCTCGGCGACATCGCCCACAGCCGCGTGGCCCGGTCCAACGTCATCCTGCTGACCCGGCTCGGTGCCAAGGTCCGGTTGTGCGGGCCGCGCACCCTGCTGCCCCCGGCGCTGAAGACCTGGCCGGTCAAGGTCTACTCCGACCTGAACGAGGCGGTCAAAGGCGTGGACGCGGTCATGTGCCTGCGGCTGCAGCTGGAGCGCCAGAAGGACGGACTGCTGCCCGACCTGCGCGAATACTCCCGGACCTTCGGCCTGGGCGCGCGGCACCTGGAACTGGCCAACCCGGACGTGCGCATCATGCACCCCGGCCCCATGAACCGGGGTGTGGAAATCAGCTCGGAACTGGCCGACTCGGCGGGCTCCCTGGTCCTCGACCAGGTCGCCAGCGGCGTGGTCGTGCGCATGGCTTTGCTGTTCCTGTACATGACCAGGAAAGGCGAAGAGTAGGGATGCCGCCTGCGGCGGCGGGGTCGGGTGACTTCGCCTCCGGCGGCCAAAGGGGCGGGCCCCCTTTGGAAACCCTGTGTCGCCTTCGGCGAAAGGGTTCATTGGAAAACAGGATGTTCGCGGATAACGCACCCCGCGAAGCGGCAATAAAAAGTTTTGGAGATTCTTAAGAACCTTTTTCAAAAGGTTCTTAAGCCCCCGGAGGGGCCCCCGGCAGGGCCGCCGGAGGCACACACAGGAGGCTCAATATGGCCAAGATCGATTTGATAGTCAGGCGCGCCAACCTCAATGGCAAGGACGTGGACGTTTTCGTCTCCAAGGGCAAGATCGTCGAGGTCAAGCCCTCGGCCGAGTCGCTGGACGCGGGCGACGCCAAGGTGGAGGAGGCCTACGGGCTGACGCTGCTGCCGTCGCTGACCGACGTGCACGTGCATCTGCGCGAGCCGGGGTTCGAGTACAAGGAGGACGTGGAGTCCGGTCTGCGGGCGGCGGCCTGGGGCGGGTTCTCCAACATCATGTGCATGGCCAACACCAAGCCGGTGAACGACAACGGTTCGGTGACCGAACTGATGCTCGACAAGGCCCGCAAGCACTGGCCCAAGGGCCCGCGATTGTTCCCCATCGGCGCGCTGACCAAGGGGCTCAAGGGAGAGGAACTGGCACCCATGGCCGAACTGGCCCAGGCGGGCTGCGCGGCCTTTTCCAACGACGGCGTGCCCGTGGAGTCGACCAAGATTTTCCGCCTGGCCGTGGAGTACGCGTCCGACTGGGACCGCGTGGTCATCGATCATTGCGAGGATCCGTACCTGGGCGTGGGCGTGGGCGTGAACGAGGGCGAGGTCTCGAGCCGCCTCGGGCTGCCCGGCCAGCCGGACGTGGCCGAGGCGCTGCAGGTGGCCCGCGATATCCTGCTGGCCGAGTACCTGGACCTGCCCATACACCTGGCGCACATATCCTGCCGCAAGTCCGCCGACCTGATCCGCTTTGCCAAGGCGCGCGGGGTCAAGGTCACGGCCGAGACCACGCCGCACTATCTGACCATGACCGAGGCCGTGCTCGAAGCCGAAGGCACCGAGTACGACACGGCGGCCAAGGTCAACCCGCCCCTGCGCCCCGAGGACGACCGGCTGGCCATGATCGAGGCGTTGAGCGACGGGACCATCGACTGCCTGGCCACGGACCACGCGCCCCACGCGGGCCACGAGAAGGAGACCGAGTTCGACGTGGCCCCGTGCGGCATCTCCGGTCTGGACACGGCCCTGTCCGTGACCTGGGGGCTGGTCAGGGACGGCGTGCTGACCCGCGAGACCTTCCTGCGCGCCTGGACCACGGCCCCGTGCGCGGTCTTCAACCTGCCGGTGAACACCTTCGCGCCCGGCGATCCGGCGGACTTTTTCCTGTTCGACGAGGACGAGGAATGGACCGTTTCTGCCTCCACCCTGCATTCCAAGGGGAAAAACACGCCTCTGCTCGGTTCCGTGCTGAAAGGGCGGGTAAAAACCCATTTCATTGCGGGGAAAAAGATTGTATAGCAGGGATTCCCGTCGGCCGACCACGAGCCCGGGGAACGCGCCGGGGCGAAACCAGCCCGCAGGGCGCCACCTTGCAACGAATCAATGTGAGGCCGTTCGCCCGAAAGCGGCGCGGGCGGCCGAGAGAGGAGAGATATGAGCCAGCCTTTCAAAGACGCTGTCGGCTTTTGCAAAACCATAATGCGCAACGGGTTTGACGCCTATATCATCAACGTCCGGCTCCAGGCGCTGACCCTGGACGAGACGGGCAGCGAGCAGGAACTGGACATCTGCACCGAGGCCCCGTTCGATGAGTTGAAGAAATATTTCCCCAGCATGGAGGCGTCCGGCGACCAGAGCATCGTCGGCACCCTGCTCGAAGGCGGGGTGACCTACTTCTTCTACCCCGCCTCCACCGAAGAGGCCGCCTACACCGACGAGACGATCTCGACCATGACCCCGCGCCTGCTGAAGCGGCTGGAACAGCGCGGCGACATCCCGCTGTCCGCGGTCTGCCCGTTCATTCCCAAGGCCAAGGAGACCTACGCCGACTTTGCCGACTTCGCCGAGGGCCAGATCCGCTTCAAGGGCATCCCGGACCAGGCCCTGAAAAAGGACTACTCCCTGGCCTACCGCGCCATGCGCTTCGCCGCCAACTTCGACAAGGAGATCGAGGCCAACTCCTGGGCCGCCATCGTGCGCTGCTCCCGCCGCGTGCTCGACTACGTGCCCATGTCCGACTTCCTGGACGAGTGGCGCAAGGTCGAGGCCGAGGCCATGCACAAGTTCTTCGGCCTGCTCTTCGACTCCATGCTCCTGCACGGGCTCATCCCCGAGATCGCGGCCCTGTCCCGCGTCTCCCAGATCAAGAACCCCGACGAGGGCAGCGAGGAGACCGTCCTGGCGCACACCCTGGACGTCATGAAGACCTACCCCGAGGAGTTGCCCTACGACTGGTTCGGCACCGTGGCCTGCCTGTTCCACGACATCGGCAAGCTCTACACCGCCGAATACTACGGCGGCCGCTGGAATTTTCTGCAGCACCACCGCGTAGGTGCCAAGGTCACCCGCAAGGTCTTGAAACGGCTCCATTTCGAGGAGCAGGACATCGACCTGATCTGCGATCTGGTCCAGAACCACATGCGTCCGCACTTCATGCTTACCGACAAGGGCATCCGCAGGCTGCGCTCCCTGGACGAGTACCCGCGCATCATGGAGATGGTCCGCGCCGACATCAAGGCGCGCAACGGCTCCTGGCGCGAGTTCAACCACAACCTCAAGATGGCCGAACGCGCCGATATCCCGGACCTCGAGCTGGAACCGCTGCTCGACGGCAACCGGATCATGGAACTGGCCAAGCTCAAGCCCGGCCCGGCCATCGGCAAGATCCGCGACCAGCTGCTCGAGGCCCAGGTCCGCGACGACGTCTCCACCATCGAAGAGGCCGAGGACTTCGTACTCGATTACGTAGAGGAACACCGCCTGTACTAGACAAAGGCGACAGCGCACTGAAAAGCCCCGGTCCGGCCCCGCCGTACCGGGGCTTTTGTTATGCCTCCGGCGGCCGGGGGAAGGGGAGAGGGGAACCCTTTGAGAAAAGGGTTCCCCTCTCCCCTTCCCCCGGGCCCCCATCCCCTCTCCCTTTCTAAACTTTTTGTGTGCCTTCGGCAGGGGATATGAGGTGGAGGGAAGATTTTTGTTAAGGGGGGTAAAGAAAGGGGAGAGAGGGCCGATAAGAGGTGTATGCAAATCTCCGGCGCACATATGAACTACGGGTTCATGCACCAGCTCAAGACGCGGAAGGACCAGGGCGAAGACCTGGGGGCCGCGGCCTCGCTGCTGGACAACTCCCCGGGCATGCGCCTCGGGAAGATGGCGGAGATCAACCCGGCCAAGGACGGGCTGACCCCGGCGGCCATGGCCCTGGTCAACGCGCCGGGCCAGGCGGCCAAGCGGTCCGGCGATGCCCCCGGCACCTTGGGCGAGACCCTGGCCAACGAGATCGTCCGCCGCATGGGCGAGGTCAAGGACGAGAACGGCGAGGTCAAGGACAGCGAGGATCTGCGTAGCCAGCTGGCCTCGACCCTGGACTGGGTGCGCGAGCGGTTCGGCGACGAAACCGCCGCTGCCGCCTCGGGCATGCTCATCAAGGCCACCTCGTCCGGCGTCAACGAGGACACCCTGGGCAACGGGCTGCTCAACACCCTCAAGTTCATCGACCGCAACTTCGGCACCAACGCGGGCGACACGGCCATAGCCCAGTTCAACGCGGGCATCAACACCGCCCTGAACGACTTCTTCGACAACGGGCAGAACGAAATTTTCCACGTGGCCGAGGCCACGGGCACCCCTTCGGCAACCCAGGTCGCCGGCGCGCGCATCTTCTCTCAGGTCGCCCAGGACACGGATTCCTCCGATGCCCTGGACCAGCTCAACCAGCTCCTGGAGCAACTCAAGGGCGAACTGGACAACACCGCCCAGCTTCAGGACCTGACCTCCCGGCTGGAGGATCAGTTCAACCCGGCCAAGGCGTCCATGGATCAGGCCGTGGCGGCCTACCGGAAGGTGCCGGGCGACACCTCGCCCCAACTGACCAGCGTAACAGTCTAGGCTCCACCCTGCCGGACTTTTTGCGAGCCGACTCACCGTGAGTCGGCTTTTTCGTGCGCGGAATCCGGGGCGCGGTGGCAAACGGGTCAGGCCACCATCCGCTGTTCCGCGCCCCAGACCGTGCGCACCGCGTCGCGGAACTCGCGCAGCGGCGAGCGGGCTCCCTGCGCCTCGAGGAAGGACAGGCAGAGCGGAACCTGCATCCGCTCAGGCCAGAGCACCGCCAGACCGGCCGCTTCCAACCGTCGGCCGTCGTCCTCGCGGAGCACGGCCACGCCCATGCCTTCGGCCACCAGTTCGCGCATGATCGCCTCGTCCACGGTCTGCTCCACCGGGTTGGGCTCCACCCCGAAGGCCGACATGCGCTCGCGCAGGGCCACGTGGAAAGGGCAGCCCCGGAAGGTGTAGATCCACGGCAGGGCGGCCAGGGCGCGCCAGTCGCCGGGGGCCAGCCCCTCGGCCAGGGGCGTGGGCACGGCGATGGCCAGCGGCACCGAGGCCACGTATTCGTCGTGCACCCCTTCCTCGTTCCACATGCCGAAGCGGAAGCCCACGTGCATCTCGCCGGAACGCAGGGCGGCCGCCGTGTAGCGGCTCTGCGAGACCACGAACGACAGCTGCACGCCGGGCGATCCGGCGCGCATGGCCCGGGCCAGCTCGGCCATGCGCAGGAAGGCCGGGTCCGAGTTCAGCCCGACCACCAGGCGCGAGGACGCGGTCCGCTTGAGTCCCTCGCCCCGGGCGCGGAAGTCCTCCATGGCCTGGATGGCCGCCCGGGCATAGGGCAGCAGCGCCTCGCCCTCGGGGGTCATGAGCATGCCCCGGGCCTGGCGCTCGAACAGGGGATAGCCCAGCGAGTCCTCGAGCTGCTTGATCTGTCCGCTCATGGCCGACTGGCTGAGAAAGACCGTCTCGGCCGCCCTGGTCAGGTTCCCGGCAAAGGCCACGGCCACGAAGCACTGCAATTTGCGGATGTCCACGGTATCTTCCTCCTATCTTTCAGCGTTTCGGTTTTCCGAATGGATACACGAAAAATTCGAATTGGCTTTTTCATTCTTTCGCATGATAGCAGTGGCGAATCAAGGAGGAGAGGCTTTATGAGCCAACGGAAAATCGGAACGGTGCCTTTGTGTTGCCTGATGACCGGGGCGGTGCTCGGCTCGGGCATCATCATCCTGCCGCCCCTGGCCATCGAGGTGGCCGGGCCGTGGGCCTTGCCCGCCTGGGGCGCGACCATGCTCTTCGGCGTGGCCTTCGCCTACATTTTCGCCAGGGTGGGGACCCTTTTCCCGGGCGAGGGCGGCGCGGCCGACGCCGTGGCCCGGGCCTTCGGGCCGTGGGCCAGGGACCTGGGGGCCTACGCCCTGGCTGGAGCGGCCCTGTTCGGTCCGGCCGCGGTCATGCTGACCGTGGCCAACTACCTGCCTCCGGGGATGCTGCCGGATACCCCGGCCGCGCACGGCGCGGCGGCAGCCGTGGTCCAGGTGGCCAGCGCCCTGCTCCTGGCCGGAGGGCTCAGGACCATGAGCCGCGTGACCACGGTCCTGGCCGTGACGGCCACCTGCCTGCTTCTGGCCGGGGCCGCCGTCACCCTGGCCTTCCACCGTTCGCCCGAGGGCGTGGACGCACTGTCCGCCTTGCCGCCGCTGTCCGTGCCGACCCTGGGCTATACCCTGCTTCTGCTCTTCTTCGCCGTGGTCGGCTGGGAGGTGGTCGGCAATTACGGGGCCGAGGTGCGCGATCCGAGCCGGACCATGGTTCGGGCCGCCGTCCTGGCCGGGCTGGTCGTCGGCCTGGTCAGCCTGGCCGTGGCCGCCGGGCTTCAGCTCGGCTCCTTTCCGCAGGGGGCGGGGCACGGCGTGGCCGGACTGCTCCACCCGCTGTTCGGCCCGGCCGCCCCGTGGATCATGTCCGCCCTGGTGGCGGCCCTGTGCGTGACCACCTATCTCATGTTCGTGGGCGCGGTCATCCGTCTGGTGGCCCACCTGGCCCGGCAGGGCGGCCTGCCCGCCTTGCTCGACCGGCGCAACGGGCGCGGCGTGCCGGTGGCGGTCCTGGCCGTCTACACCCTGGTCCACCTGGGCCAGCTCGCCCTGGTCTCCCTCGGCGTGCTCGACATGGCGGGCATCCTGGCCATCGCCGACGGCTTTTTCCTGGTCAACGCCCTGCTCGGGGCCCTGGCCGCCGCCAGGCTCCTGGTCCAGCCCCTGCCGCGCGCCGTGGCCCTGGTCCTGGCCCTGTGCCTGTTCGCGGTCCTGCTCAGCTCCCACTGGCCGGTCTTGGCCGTCATCTCGCTCATGGCCCTTGCCCTTGCCGTGCGCACGGCCCGCCAGCGGCGTTCCGCAGGGGAGAGCGCCGTTGTGGAGCGGCCGTAGGCCTGCCGCCGCGAGGGACGTTCAGCCTCCGATGCTTCCCGTCGGGGCCCAAACGGTTTTTGCCCAATAAAAAAGGGCCGGAAAATTCCGGCCCTTTTCATTTTTAGGGAAATCCGGCTTCGGCGAGCCGCGCGCCTACGCGCCGACGTGGAGCTTGAAGGCCTCGAGGGTGTTGACCATGAGCTGGGCGATGGTCATGGGGCCGACGCCGCCCGGGACCGGGGTGATGGCGTGGACCTTGTCCTTGAGCCCTTCGAAATCGCAGTCTCCGGCCAGTCCCTCGTCGGTCCGGTTGATGCCCACGTCGACCACGACCGCGCCTTCCTTGACCATGTCGGCGGTCACGAAGTTCGGCTTGCCGATGGCCGCGAAAATGTAGTCCGCCTCAAGGCATTCGGCCTTGAGGTCGGCGGTGCGCGAGTGGCACAGGGTCACGGTGGCGTTGGCGCAGGGGCCGCTCTGGGAGAGCATCATGGCCAGCGGTTTGCCCACGATGTTGGACCGGCCGATGACCACGGCCCGCTTGCAGGCGGGGTCCAGGCCGTAGCGCTTGAGCAGGTTGATGACGCCCGCCGGGGTGCACGGCTTGAAGCCGGGCAGGCCCAGCGACATCTTGCCCACGTTGACCGGGTGGAAGCCGTCCACGTCCTTGTTCGGGTCGATCATGTCGAGGATCTTCTGGGAGTTCAGCCCTTCGGGCAGGGGCAGCTGGACCAGGATGCCGTCCACGTTCACGTCGTTGTTGAGTTCGTGGATGAGGCCTTCCAGCTCGAGCTGGCTGGCGGTCTCCAGGCGGTGGGGGATGGAGCGGATGCCGCAGTCCTCGCAGGCGCGCTCCTTGTTGCGCACATAGACCTGGCTGGCCGGGTCGCCGCCCACCAGCACCACGGCCAGTCCGGGCTTGCGGCCGTACTTGGCCGTGAGCTTGTCCACCTCTTCCCGAATTTCGGCGCGAATGGTCGCGGCCGTTTCCTTTCCGTCAAGCAGGATCATGTCTCTCTCTCCGCGTTTGAAATATTGGGGTGCCGTACAAGTGCTGGTCGCTACGTAGAGAAAAAGGGAACGGAAGGCAAGCCGATGATGGGCGTGTTCGGGGCTTTCCCGCAGCGGGCCGTGCTTGGGCGGCGTAAGGAGAAAGGGGAGGACCGTGCGGCCCTCCCCCTTGTGATCTTCTATTCGTCGAAGAAGCTGCCCGCCAGGATGGGGCCGTAGTAGACGCCGTCCTCGTCGAGCTCCTCCTCGATGCGCAGGAGCTGGTTGTATTTTTCGAGCCGGTCGGAGCGGCACAGGGAGCCGGTCTTGATCTGGCCCGCGTTCACGGCCACGGCCAGGTCCGCGATGAAGGTATCGCCGGTCTCGCCCGAGCGGTGGGAGACCACGTTGGTGTACCCGGCGGTCTTGGCCAGCTCGATGGTGTCGAGCGTCTCGGTGACCGTGCCGATCTGGTTGAGCTTGATCAGGATGGAGTTGCAGATGCCCCGGTCGATGCCCTCGGCCAGGATGTCCGGATTGGTGACGAAGATGTCGTCGCCCACCAGCTGGATGCGGTCGCCCAGCTTGTCGGTCAGCAGGGAGAAGCCGTCCCAGTCGCCCTCGGCCAGGCCGTCCTCGATGGAGATCAGCGGGAAGCGGGAGACCAGGTCGTCGTAGAAGTCGATGAGTTCGGAGGCGGTCAGGATCTTGTCCTCGCCCGCCAGCACGTACTTGCCGTCCTTGTAGAATTCGCTGGCCGCCGCGTCGATGGCCAACCCCACGTCGCGGCCGGGCTCGTAGCCCGCGGCCTCGCAGGCGCGGATGATGTATTCGAACGCTTCGGCGTGGGAGGCCAGGTTCGGGGCGAAGCCGCCTTCGTCGCCCACGGAGGTGACGTGCTTGTCCTTGGCCAGGATGGATTTCAGGTTGTGGAAGATCTCCGCGCCCATGCGCAGGGCCTCGGCAAAGGTCTCCGCGCCCACGGGCATGATCATGAATTCCTGGATGTCCAGGTTGTTGGGCGCGTGCTCGCCGCCGTTGATGATGTTCATCAGCGGCACGGGCAGGAGCTTTGCGTTGGTTCCGCCCAGGTACTGGTACAGCGGCATGCCCATGAAGCTGGCGGCGGCGCGGGCCGCGGCCATGGACACGCCGAGGATGGCGTTGGCGCCCAGCCGGTCCTTGTTCTCGGTGCCGTCGAGGTCGATGAGCGCGTTGTCCAGGGTCAGCTGGCGCACGGCGTCCATGCCGATGACCGCGCCGGCGATCTCGCCGCGCACGTTCTCCACGGCCTGGAGCACGCCTTTGCCGCCGTAGCGCTCTTCCTTGTCGCGCAGCTCGAGCGCCTCGCGCGAACCGGTGGATGCGCCCGAGGGCACGGCCGCCCGGCCGATGTCGCCGGATTCCAGAACCACTTCGCACTCCACGGTGGGATTGCCGCGCGAGTCGAGAATCTCTCGCGCCCAGACGCCGGTGATGATGCTCATATCGAACTCCTTGAACTCAGGGTTGTACACGTTGCAAACAGCGAAAGCGGGCGAATTCTAGAGGATTTTCGCCCGATGCTCAATTCCTTACTACGAATGCGCGGGAATGGGCAGTTATTATTTCGTGACGATCGGCTGGTATCGCAGTTCGGGGGAGAGAGTGATGCTGTCCATGATCCCGCGCATCTCCGCTTGCGACTGGATATCGCTGTCGGCGGTGTAGCCGTAGGCGATCAACATCCCCTTTTCGGTGAACAGCATGTTGAGGAAGACACGGGTGGCGTCTCCGTCCTCGTCGAGAAAGGTGGTGTCCACGAATAGCCGCTGATTCATCTCGTCGAAAAATTTACTGTTGACGAGAAGGGGGTTGCTCTTGGCGCGGCGCAAGCCGAGAAACCGCTCGAAGTTATCCGACATAACGAGCATTCCGGAAAGGGGGAATTTCATCAGGTCCCATCGGGTGATGACGATCATGGGAAACCGGGGCTCCCCATCCGGAGAGGCCGTGTAGCCGCCGAGCAGGGTCATGCCAGTCTTTTCCATTTCGTGCAGTTGCGTTGGGAGCTTGCCGACCGGGATGAACCGCCAGTTGGCGGGCTGGGTCAGGGTGTAGTCTTCGGGCGGCAGTTCGGCGGTGGCGGTTTTCTTTCCGGCGCAACCGGGCAGGACGAGAAGGAGCAGGGCGAGCAGAGGGAGCAGTCGTTTGAGCATGGGGTCTCCGGGATTGGAAATGCCGTAGCGTCTGTTTTTCTACCTGTTGTAGTAAGCCATCCACAGGCCTTCCATGACCAGGTCGGGGCGCAGTTCGTTGATGCGCTCGGAGAGCTGGGCGATGGTCGGGGCCAGGCCGCCGGTGGCGACCACGAAGGGGTTCTTGAGTTGGGCGGAGAGCTTTTCGACCAGGCCGTCGATCATGGACGCGAACCCGAAGACGAAGCCCTGGTTGAGGCACTCGGCCGTGCTCTGGCCCCAGTGCAGGGTCGGGCTGGCGACCGTGAGATCGACCTTGGGGAGCTTGGCCGTGCCCGATGCCAGGGCCGAGGCCGAGGAGAGCAGGCCGGGGCAGATCAGGCCGCCCTTGAAGGCGTTGCCCTGGATGCAGGCGCAGGTGGTGGCCGTGCCGAAGTCCACGACGATGAGGTTCTTCTCGTCGTAGGTCATGCGCGCGGAGTAGCAGCCCACCAGCACGTCCGCGCCCACCTGTTCGGGGTGGACGTATTCGTTGTCGATGTCGAGTGTCAGGTCGCGGCCCGCGAACAGGCATTCGCACTCCAGGAAGCGGGCGGCCATGCTCTGTATCAGCGGGTCCAGGGGCGGGACCACCGAGGAGATGACGCACGCCTCGATGTCGGTCGGCTCCACGCCCTCGCGCAGGAGGATGGATTCGATCTTGAGGCCCCAGTCGTCGTCGGTGTTGGCCGGGCGGGTGGGGAGGGTGTAGCACTCGTTCAGTCCCTGGTCGTCGGCCAGGCAGAGCTTGGTGTTGGTGTTGCCCGCGTCGAACAGCAGCGTCTTGCCCATAGCATGTCTCCTTTCGAGGTGTTTCTATCCTTTTTCAGGCAAAAAACAAGGCCCGCGCCCTGGAGGGAGGCGGCGCGGGCCTTCGGCCTGTGCGGGGCCGTCAGAACTTTTCGAATTCGGTGTCCCCGTCCATATCGAGGTCCAGGCCGCCCGTGTCGGCGGGCTCGCCCCGGGGCACGGCCTTGGGCGACGGCCTGGACGCCGGTGCCGGGCCGGGCCGGGCGGGCAGGGACTTGGCCCCGGACCGGGCCGGCTTGACCGAGACCCTGGCCCTGGGCTGCGCTGCGGCCGGGCCGCCCAGCCGGAAGTAGCCGATGATCTGCTGCAACTGCACGGCGTACCCGGACAGGGTTTCGGAGGCGGCGGCCACGTGCTCGGACTCGGCCGCGTTCTGCTGGACCACCTTGTCCAGCTCCAGGACCGCGTCCTTGATCTGGGTCGCGCCCGTGTTCTGCTCGTCCGAGCTCGCGGAGATCTCCTGGATGAGCTCGGCCGTGCGGGTGATGTCCGGGACCATCTTGTCGAGCATGGTCCCGGCCTGTTCCGCGATGGCCACGGAGCTGGCGGACAGCTCGCTGATCTCGGCCGCGGCCACGCCGCTGCGTTCGGCCAGCTTGCGCACCTCGGCTGCGACCACGGCGAATCCCTTGCCGTGCTCGCCCGCGCGGGCCGCCTCGATGGCCGCGTTGAGCGCCAGCAGGTTGGTCTGGCGGGCGATCTCCTCGATGATGGCGATCTTGTCCGCGATCTGGCGCATGGCCTCCACGGTCCGGTTCACGGACTGGCCGCCTTCCCCGGCGTCGCTCGCGGCCTGGCGGGCGATCTTCTCGGTCTCGCGGGCGTTGTCCGTGTTCTGCTCGATGCTGGCGGTCATCTCCTCCATGGAGGCGGAGACCTCCTCCACGGCGCTGGCCTGGTTGGACGCCCCCTCGGCCAGGGCCTGGGAGGTGTCGGTCAGCTCGCCGCTGCCCATGGTCACGTTTTGCGCCGCGGCCTGGACGTCGGCGACCACCTTGCGCAGCTTGTCGCCCATGGCGTTGACCGCCGAGCCCAGGTCGTCCATCTCGTCGCGCATGCGCCCGGTGCGCGCGGCCAGCCGGGGCACGTCCAGTTCGCCCCGGTTGATGTCGGCCATGACCGTGACCGTGGCCCCGATGGTCCCGCTCATCTTGCGGGCGAACAGGATGAAGACGAGCACGCCCAGCAGGAGCATGACCGCGCCGATGCCCACGGTCCACCAGTTGGTGGACTCGAGCGCGCTCTCGGTGGCCCGCTGGCCCTCCATGAACTCGTCGAGATAGCCCGTGCCGAGGATGACCCAGTCCCAGGGCTTGAAATACACGGCGCTCAGGATGGCCGGGCGCGCGCCATCGGCCGCCTTGAGCCCGGTTTCGATGGTGACCACCTTGCCGCCCGCCTCCTTGGCCCGGGCGGTCAGGTCCTTGAACACGTGTTGGCCCGAAATGTCGGTCTCGTCCAGGATGTTGGTCCCTTCCGCCTTGTCGTCCTTGTGCATCTTGACCACGCCCTCGGACGAGCCCGAGCCGCCGAACACGGTCAGAAAGCCGGTCCGGCCGAGCTTGACGTTCTTGAAGGCGCGGCGCAGCTGCTCCACGCCCTCCTGGAGGATGCCCACGTACAGACAGCCGATGACCTTGCCGGACGCATCCTTGATGGGCCGGTACTGGGTCAGGTACCAGGCGTTGACCACAAAGGCCGTGCCCCGGTAGGTCTCGCCGGACATGACGGTCCTGGCCACGGCGGACGAGCCCGGGATGTAGGTGCCCACGGCCCGTCGGCCGTCGGTCTTGAGGATGTTGGTGGCCACGCGCAACAGGTCGCCCTGGCCGTTCATGGTCTGGAAGACCGTGCAGGTGGTCCCGGTCAGCCGCATGATCTCGTCCACCAGGGGGGTGGGCGTGTTCGGGTCGCTGTTCTGCCCCAGCCAGGCCGGTCCCAGGGCCATTTTGGGCAGGGTCACGGTGGTGGCGTCCTTGCTGATCTGGTTGACCGCCTTCCACTGAACGCCGTCGCCGAGCAGGGCCAGCCCGCCGCCCCGTCTTTCCAGGTCCAGGACCACGCGCATGTCGTTCTCGAGCTGCTTGGCCAGGGTGGCGTGCTGGGTGTCCAGCAGGTTGCGGGCGTCGTCCACGGCCAGGGTCATCTCGGCCTGGGCCTGGAGGTCGAAATGTTTTGTCAGGGTTTCGGAAACCTTGGAGCTCTGCCACAGGAGGATGCCGAGGATACAGGCCGCGGTGGTGCCCACCAACGCGGTGCCGAGGAGGGTCAGCTTGGGTCCGATTTTCATGGGAGTTCCTTTGCGTTCAGCCTGTTATGGTTGGGAAAAGGATAACCGGGGTGAGTGGGGGATCAATTATAATTCTGTAAAATACAACTCCGTGCGTATATGCGACAATGAGCGCCCTTGTTGTGTCCGATCCGGAAATCACCTATAACGTCGATGTCGTACCAGCCATGCCACAAGGAGTGACGTCGTGAATCCAGCCTCCCTCATCCCAATGGCCGAACCCATCCCCATACACTGGGCCTGGTTCGATATCCTGCTCATCACCACCTTCGCGGCCCACGTGCTGTTCATGAACGCCATGCTCGGGTCCGCGGCCATCGGGCTGGCCCGGGCCCTGCGCGGGCAGAGCGAACTCATCCGCGCCGTGGGCATGAAGCTGCCCCCGCTGCTCGCCCTGACCATCAACCTGGGCGTGGCTCCGCTGCTCTTTCTCCAGGTCAACTACGGCAACTTCGACTACGTCAGTTCCGTGCTCATGGGCGGCTGGTGGCTGGCCGTCATCTTCGTACTCCTCTATTCATACTATGGCTTTTATCTATATAAATTCAAGTACGAAACCATGGGGGCCGGAATGCGCCTGGCCCTGTTCGGCTCGTCCGTGCTCGGCCTGCTCTACGTGGGCTTCATGTTCTCCAACAACATGACGCTGATGCTCCGGCCCGAAGGGTGGCAGCCCTATTTCGACGGCTACGACGGCTTCCTCAACTGGCGCGATCCGGCCCTGTATCCCCGCTTCCTGCACATGATGGTCGGGGCCGTGGCCGTGGGCGGGCTGTTCGTGGCCCTGCTCGGGCGGCACCAGAAGAACGACGGGTTCGTCGAGACCGGCATGTGGTGGTTCACCCGGGCCACCATGGTCAACCTGGCCCTGGGCGTCTGGTTCCTGATGGCCCTGCCGGACAAGGTCCTGCTGGCCTTCATGGGCTCCAACCTGCCCGCCACCCTGACCCTGGCGGCCGGGCTGGCCTCGGCGGGGATGCTGCTCTACGCGGGCTTCCGCATGGAGCCCATGCGCGTGGCGGGCTGGGCGGTTCTGACCGTGTTCCTGATGGCCTGCATCCGCCACTGGGTGCGGGTCCTGTACCTGGAACCCTGGTTCTCCATGGACTCCGTGCCCGTGACCAACCAGTACGGCTCCTTCTATCTCTTCCTCGGCTTCGTGGTCGCGGGCGGGGGGATCATCGCCTACATGCTCAAGCTCTATTTCAAATCGCGGCAGGGGAGGGCGTAGACCATGGAATATCCCATCTGGCACCTGACCACCCTGGGCGGCGGCTTCTGGATCGCGGTCATCGCCACCCTGCACGTCTACGTGGCCCACTTCGCCGTGGGCGGCGGCCTGTTCCTGGTCCTGACCGAACGGGCGGCCTACAAATCGAACAACGTCCACCTGCTGGAGTACGCCAGGAAGCACACCCGCTTCTTCCTGCTCCTGACCATGGCCTTCGGCGGCGTGTCCGGCGTGGCCATCTGGCTGACCGTGGCCCTGCTCGCGCCCGAGGCGACCATCACGCTGATCCACCAGTTCGTCTTCGGCTGGGCAGCGGAATGGGTCTGCTTCCTGGGCGAGATCGTGGCCCTGCTCATCTACTACTACGCCTGGAACCGCATGGACCGGCGCGATCACATGATCGTGGGCTGGCTTTACTTCCTGTTCGGCTGGCTGTCCCTGTTCCTGATCAACGGGATCATCGGCTTCATGCTCACCCCGGGCGGCTGGCTGGAGACCAGGAGCTTCTGGGACGGCTTCTTCAATCCGTCCTTCTGGCCCTCGCTGGTCTTCCGCTCGTTCTTCTCGGCCGTGTGCGCCGGGCTGTTCGGATTCGTCACGGCCACGCGCATCCCGGACGAGCCCACCCGGCTGCGCGCCGTGCGGGTCTGCTCGGCCTGGACCGTGCTCGGCGTGCTGGCCGTGTTCCTGTCCGGCTGGTGGTACGTGGCCTCCATGCCGCCCGGTCAGTACGAGATGATCGTCTACAAGTCCAACCGCGTCGCCCACTTCATGCAGTACTTCTGGATCTTCGGCACGGCCACGCTGATCGGCGGGCTGCTCCTGGCCCTGAAGACCCCCAAGACCCTGTCCTTCACCATGGCCCTGGTGGTCCTGGTCGTCGGCCAGGGGCTGTTCGGCTCCTTCGAATTCATCCGCGAGGCGGGCCGCAAGCCGTATCTCATCTGGGACACGGTCTACTCGACCTCCATCCTCAAGGCCCGCGTGCCGACCATCGACCGGAACGGGGCCATCGCCACGGCCAAATGGTCTCCGCCCGAACTGGCCGGCGGCATCACCGAGGCCAACCTCAAGGTCGCGGGTGAGTTCCTGTTCCAGCTGGAATGTTCGGCCTGCCACTCGGTGCGCGGCCCCATGAACGAGATCACCAAGGCCACGGCCCAGTATGACGTGAACGGCATGGACGCCTTTCTGACCGGCATGGGCAAGCTGAACAAGTACATGCCGCCGTTCGTCGGCACCCCGGCCGAGCGCAAGGCCCTGGCCCGGTACATCGCCGAGGACCTCAACGGCAACGCGCCGGTGGAGGCTCCCCCGGCCCCGGACCAGGCCGAGCCCGCGTCCGCGCCGTTCGATCCCGAGACCTCGGAGTACGCCCTGGTGGGCTGGTGCTCGCGCGGCATGGGCTTCTTCTCCCAGAACGACAAGTGGACCCTGCTGCCCCCGTCCAACGTCATCCGCGCCCAGCTCGTGCTCCGCGACCCCGCGCCCGAGCGGGTCATGGACGACGTGACCGTCTCCTACGCCATCGAGCCCGACCAGGCCGACAAGACCCTGACCGGCACGCTGGAGCTCAACGAGGACGCGGGCCGGTTCGAGGCCAGGGTGGCCATCCCGCCCTACGTCAAGAACGGCGAATACAACCCCCTGCCCATCGTCACCCTGACGGCCACGGACGGCTCCGGCAAGGTCCTGGCCACGGCCAAGCTGGCCGCGCCCACCTCGGACCAGATGGGCTGCTTCAACTGCCACAGCGGGAGATGGGGCACGGACGGCTCGGGCGTGACCAAGGGCACGGTGGAGAACATCCTGGTCACCCACGACCGCATGAATTCCACCCGGCTGGCCCAGACCCAGGGCGTGGTCGAGTGCACCGGCTGCCACGACGATCCCCTCCAGGGGGCCGAGGGCAACAGGGACAAGCCCAATCTGTCCGCCGCCATCCACGGCGTGCACGCCATCTACATGGCCGGGCGCGGGGCCGAGGACTCCTGCCTCAAGTGCCACCCGCAGTCCACCCTGCGCGGACGCCACGAGGACGTGGGCTTCACCTGCACCGACTGCCACGGCATGATCGAGGATCTGGGCATCTCCCTGCTCAAGGGAGAGCAGGAACGGGGCGTGCCCGGCGCGGGCCGCATCCTGGCCCGGATCACCCCCAGGACCATGTCCAACAAGGAGGCCATCAAGCCCCGCAAGCCGTGGGTCAACGAGCCCGACTGCCTGACCTGTCACGTGGACTTCGGCCCGCCCGAGACCGAATCGGCCTTCAACAAGTGGACCGAAGGCGCGGACAAGCTGTTCGCCGCCCGGCGCGACGAGATGGACGCCATGCACTGCGGCGCGTGCCACGGCTCGCCCCACGCCATCTATCCGGCCACGGCGCGCGACAACGTCATGCCCCTGCAGTACATGGACGAGGCCCAGCCCCTGGGCGCGGGCGGCAACTGCACGGTCTGCCACAGGGAGGCCATGGACTACCCGGCCCACCATCCGGGCATGGGACTGGAATAGGGCGGAACGACCGCCGGACGGAACGGAACAGGCGGAACAGCCGCCGGGAGGCCGGGATGCAACGGACCATCAAGCAACTCTTCAAGGGACGCCCTGTGACCGAGGGCGCGGGCGTCAGGCTTCGGCGGCTGTTCAGCGACTTCGAGAGCGAGTTGTTCGACCCGTTCCTCATGCTCGACGACTTCCGCTCGGACAGTCCCGAGGACTTCCTGGCCGGGTTCCCCTGGCACCCGCACCGGGGCATCGAGACCATCACCTACGTGACCATGGGCGACGTGGAGCACGGCGACAGCCTTGGCAACAAGGGCGTCATCACCACCGGGGCCGTGCAGTGGATGACCGCCGGAAGCGGCATCATCCACCAGGAGATGCCCAAGGGCGACAGCCAGGGCCGCATGCACGGCTTCCAGCTCTGGGCCAACCTCCCGGCCCGCGACAAGATGATGGACCCGCGCTACCGCGACATCACCGCCGCCGACATCCCCGTGGTCCAGCG
This sequence comes from Pseudodesulfovibrio hydrargyri, assembly GCF_001874525.1. Classification (NCBI taxonomy): domain Bacteria; kingdom Pseudomonadati; phylum Thermodesulfobacteriota; class Desulfovibrionia; order Desulfovibrionales; family Desulfovibrionaceae; genus Pseudodesulfovibrio; species Pseudodesulfovibrio hydrargyri. The sequence continues at coordinate 1,207,713 of NZ_LKAQ01000004.1, forward strand.
GCCGGACGGCACGACCATCAAGGTCATCGCCGGAACCGTGGACAAGGCCCGGGGGCCCATGGAGGAGATCGTCATCGATCCCGAGTACCTGGACTGCGCCCTGCCCCCGGGGACCGCCTTCCTGCACCCGACCAGGCCCGGGCATACCGTGTTCGTCTACGTCATCGGCGGCAGCGCCGAGATCGACGGCGTGACCGTGGCCGACCGCGACCTCGTCCTGTTCAACGACGGCTCGCAGCTCCTGGTCCAGGCAGGGGAGCCGGGCGTCCGCTTCCTGCTCGTCTCCGGTGCGCCCCTGCGCGAACCCATCGCCTGGCGCGGCCCCATTGTCATGAACACCGAAGAGGAACTCGACCTCGCCTTCGAGGAATACCGCAACGGCACGTTCATCAAGCACGCGCCCGAGGGCAAGGCGTAGTCGGGGAGTGCCTCCGGCGGGCCTTCGCCGGGCGGGCGTCTCCGACGGCCGGGGCGCTGCCCCGGACCCCGCTCAAGAACCTTTTGAAAAAAAGGTTCTTGAGAATCTCCCAAACTTTTTGTGTGCCTTCGGCAGGGGCGTGCGGGCGCGTAAGGACGTGGCGTCCTTACGCGCATGGTGATCCGCGATTATTTTTATTCCCCGCGAATCATGGTCAGGAGCATTTTGAACCTCTGCTCCGCCTGGAGCGCATGAGGGACGTTCGCGGGCATGATGATCATCTCGCCCGCGCGCACATCGTGGGGCTCTCCTCCCAGGGTGACCTTGGCCTGCCCGTCCAGGACGTGAACGACGGCATCGAACGGCGCCGTGTGCTCGCTCAGTCCCTGGCCTTCGTCAAAAGCGAAAAGAGTGATCGTTCCGGTGTCCTTGTTGAGCAGGGTCTGGCTCACGACGGAGTCTTCCGCGTATTTGATCGATTCTTGGACATCGAAAGAGACGCCGGTCTTCTTGGTGTTGCTCATTCGAACTCCTTTCAAGGCTATAGATTCTCGGCGAGTCGCCGACCGTACGCTTCGCACTCCAGGCGGCCTGCGTCATCGGGTTTCCAGAGGGTCTTTAATCCGTCCGCAACCAGTTCGATCCCCGCCTTTTCAAGGCTTTCGGAAATCATTTTGACACTTTCCCCCGACCAACCGTAGGACCCGAAGGCCGCGCCTTTCTTGTTCTTGAAGGAAAGTCCGTGGATCATCTCGAGCATCCCCGCCATATGGGAGAGAATCCCCTTGTTGATGGTCGAGCAGCCCGCAACCACCATTTTAGAGCGGAATATCTCCGTGAGAATGTCGTTCTTGTCCCGTTGCCCGACGTGGAGCACTTTGATGACGACCTGCTTGTTCGCCTGGCGGATGCCCGCTGCGATCGCTTCGGCCATGTCCCTCGTGCTGTTCCACATTGTGTCGTAGATTATGGTGACTTGGTCCTCCTGGTAATCATCCGCCCACTCCAGGTATTTGTGGACAATCTGAAGGGGATTGTCGCGCCACATGATGCCGTGGCTGGGGAAGATGAAGTCAACTGATAAATTCATCGCTATGATTTCGTTTATTTTTTTGGTTACCAGCTTGCTGAAGGGGGTCAGTATGTTTGCATAATATTTGATGCACTCATTCAAAAGTTCCTCCTGGTCCACCAGGTCGTTAAACATCAGGTCGGACGCGAGGTGGTGACCGAAGGCGTCGTTGCTGAATAAAACGTTCTCCTTGTCCATGTAGGTAAACATGGAGTCCGGCCAATGGAGCATGGGGGCGGAAACAAAGGAAAGGGTCTTTTTCCCTAAAGAAAGGGTGTCCCCTGTCTTGACCACCTGGAAATTCCAGTCCGAATGGTAGTACCCCTTCAGGATTTTCACGGCTTGGGCCGAACAATAAATCGGGACATCCGGTATACGGCGCATGAGCTCGGGAAGCCCGCCGCTATGGTCCACTTCGCAGTGATTCATGACGATGTAGTCAATTTTGTCCGGATTGATCTCTCTCCCCAGGCCGGCGAGGAACTCCTCGCCGTACGGGCCGTATACCGTGTCTATCAGAGCTACCTTTTCATCGCGGACCAGGTAGGAATTGTAGGAGGATCCTTTGAAGGTCGAGTATTCCTCCCCATGGAATTTTTGCAATTCCCAATCTATTTTGCCGACCCAGGTGACGCTCTCGGTTAGTTTGAAACCCATTTATCCTCCCCTTTAATCTTTTTTCCTGTTGGCTGAGTCAGTTGACGACAAAACAAGACTCCGTTTCCACATACAGAGCAAGACGGCCTCCTCCAGCCGTTCGCAGCATCCGCGCGCCGTCCGCCGTCCTATTCCGCCTCCGTCTTCAGCGGCCGCTTGGCCGCGAACAGGGCTCCGGCGGTGACGATGGAGCCGATGACGATGGTTGCGGCATAGGCGGCCAGGCCGCCGACCGCGTTGGGGATCGGGAGGACGAAGATGCCGCCGTGGGGGACCATGAGGGTGCACTGGAAGGCCATGGACAGGGCTCCGGTCACGGCCGAGCCGAGCATGATGCACGGGATGACCCGCAGCGGGTCCCTTGCCGCATAGGGGATCGCGCCCTCGGTGATGAAGGAGATGCCGAGCACGAAGGCGGCCTTGCTGGCCTCCCGCTCGTCCTCGGTGAAGCGGTTCTTGAACAGCGTGGCGGCCAGGGCCAGGCCCAGCGGCGGGGTCATGCCCGCGGCCATGATGGCGGCCATGGGCGCGTAGATGTTCGACGAGAGCAGCCCCACGCCGAAGGTGTACGCCGCCTTGTTCACCGGGCCGCCCATGTCGAAGGCCATCATCGCGCCCAGCAGCAGGCCGAGCAGCACCGCACTGGTGCTCTGCATGCTCTTGAGCCATTCCGAAAGCGCGGTCAGCACGATCTTCACCGGCGGGCCGATGACGTAGATCATCAGCAACCCCACGATCAGGGTGGACAGAAACGGCAGGATGAGCACCGGCTTGAGCCCTTCCAGGTTCTGCGGGAGCTTGATCCTGTCGTTCAAAAACTGGGTCAGGTACCCGGCGATGAAGCCCGCCACGATGCCGCCCAGGAACCCCGAGCCCACGGTGGTGGCCAGCGCGCCGCCGACCAGCCCGGGCGTGATCCCCGGCCGCTGGGCGATGGAATAGGCGATGAACGCGCCGAGCACCGGCACGAACAGGGAGAACGCGCCCCCGCCGCCGATCTGCATCAGGGCCCAGCCGAAGGTCCCGGTCTTGTCGCCCGCGTAGATGCCGCCGAAGGCGAAGGCCAGGGCGATGAGCAGGCCGCCCGCCACGACCACGGGCAGCATGTAGGACACGCCGGTCATCAGGTGGCGGTAGGGCCCGGTCCGGCTGGCGGACCGCTCCTTCTTGAGTTCCGAGACCCGCTCGGCCAGGTCCTTTTTCGCGCCCGGCGCTGCGGACAGGGCGGACCTGACGACCTGCGCTCCGTCGTGCAGGGCCGCCTTGGTGGTGGTCTCGTACAGCGGCTTCCCGGCGAACCGGTTGGTGTCCACGAATGCGTCGGCCGCGATGACCACCGCGTCCGCCCGGGCGATGTCCTCGTCGGTCAGGACGTTCTTGGCCCCCACCGATCCCTGGGTCTCGATCTTGATCTCGTGGCCCAGCCCCTCGCCCGCCTTGCGCAGCGCCTCGGCGGCCATGAAGGTGTGGGCGATGCCCGTGGGGCAGGAGGTCACGCCGACGATGAACTTCCTCCCGGCCGAGGGCGCGGCCTCGGCCCTGGCCGCCGCCATCTCCTCGGCCTCGGCCAGGGCGGCGTTGATGACCTCCCCGGTCTTGCGGATGGCCTCGCTGGTGGTCACGGCGTAGAGCGGCTTGCCCTGGAACCGGGTGGGATCCACGTGGATGTCGGCCGCGAAGATGACCACGCTCGCGGCGTTGATGCTCTCCTGCGAGAGGACGTACTTGGCCCCCTCGGCCCCCTGGGTTTCGACCTCGACCTCGTGGCCCATGCTCGCGCCGACCTTTTTCAGCGCCTCGGCGGCCATGATGGTGTGGGCCACCCCGGTGGGGCATGCGGTGACTGCGACGATTCTGGACATGGCGATTACCCTCCCACCTGGAGATTGGTGATTTCTATTCGGGATTCCAAGACCTTTGCAGTGTTGAGATCGTGCAGGGCCGGACCGGCCCGCATGACCGTGGCCGCGGCCAGGGCCGTGGCCTTGCGGACCCGTTCCTCAAGGGGCAGTCCCAGCGCCATCCCGGCGACCAGGCCGCCGATCATGGCGTCCCCGGCACCGACCGTGCTGACCGCCTCGACCTCGGGAGGCCGGGAGAGCAGGGCCCGCCCGTCCTCCACGAACACGGCCCCGCGCGCGCCCAGGGACACGGCCACGGTGGCGATACCCGCCGCGTTCATGCGGCGCGCCTCGGCCACCAGGTCGTCGAGGGACTCCATGGGACGGCCGACCAGTTCGGCCAGCTCGTCGTCGTTGGGCTTGACCAGCCACGGCGCGGCGTCGACCGCGCAGGCCAGGGCCGGGCCGCTGGTGTCGACCACGGCCTTGGCCCCCTGCGCCTTGACGACCTGTACCAGGCGGCCCACCGCATCCGGGGCCACGCCCACGGGCAGGCTGCCCGCGATGACCACGATTTCGGCCTCGCCCGACAGCCGCTCCACGGTCTCGGCCAGCCGGTCCATGTGGCCCGCGTCCGGCGCGAGCCCGGGAAAGTTGATGTCCGTGGTGGACCGGCTTTCCGGGTCGAGGACCTTGATGCCGATGCGCGTCTCGCCCGGCACCCGGACGAATTCGTCGGCCACGCCGAGGTCCGAGAACCGTTTTTCGAATATCCGGGCGTTCTCCGTGCCCAAAAAGCCGGTCACGGCCACCGGCAGGCCGAACCTGCGCAGCAGCCCGGCGATGTTCACGCCCTTGCCCGCCGCGTCGGATTGGTACTCGGCCACGCGGTTGACCGCTCCGGCCGCGAAGCCGGGGACCGTGCAGGCCAGGTCGATGGCCGGGTTCATGGTCACGGTGACGATGCGTGTCGTATCATCCTGCATGGCGGCCTCGCCTAGGGCAGCTTGAGGGCCCGGACCTGGTTGTTGTCGGCGCAGGCGAGCGCCGCCCGCGCGATCTCCCGGGCCTTTTCCATGGTGATGGACCGCAGCCGGGCCTTGATCGAGGCGATGCTCGGGATGACCATGCTCAGTTCCCTGACGCCGAGCCCGGCCAGGATGACCGCGCCCAGCGGCTCCCCGGCCAGGCCGCCGCACACGCCGGTCCAGATGCCCGCCTCGTCCGCGGCCCGGACCACTTGGTCGATCATGCGCAACACGGCGGGGTGCAGGCTGTCCGCCTGGGCGGCCAGGGTCGGGTGGACCCGGTCCATGGCCATGACATACTGGGTCAGGTCGTTGGTCCCCACCGAGAAGAAGGCCGCCTCTTTGGCGAACTCGCGGGCCATGACCGCCACGGACGGGACCTCGACCATGATGCCGATGTCCACGGGATCGGCCCCGACCTCGATGCGCGCCTTTTCGGCCAGCCGCTTCCCGGCGGCCAATTCGTCCAGGGTGGCGATCATGGGGAACATGATGCGCAGCGGCCCGTGCTTCGAGGCGCGGTAGATGGCTCTGAGTTGGGTCAGAAAGAGTTCCGGCCGGTTCAGGCACAGCCGGATGCCGCGCTCGCCCAGGAACGGATTGTCCTCGGCGGGCAGGTCCAGATAGGACACGGCCTTGTCGCCGCCGATGTCCAGGGTGCGGACGATCAGCGGCAGCCCGTTGAGGGCCTCGACCATGGCCTTGTAGCTCAGGTACTGCTCGTCCTCGTCCGGCGCGGTCTCCCGGTCCAGGAAGAGGAACTCCGTGCGCAGCAGGCCGACGCCTTCGCCGCCGCCCTCCACGGCCTTTTCCGCTTCGCCGGCCTTGCCGATGTTGGCGGCCACCTCGATGCGGACCCCGTCCAGGGTCAGGGCCGGTTCGTACCGCGTCCGGTATTCGGCGTCGCGCTCCTCCTTGATGCGCTGCCGGGCCTTGGCGGCGGTCTCGATGTCGGCCTGGCTTGGCTCCAGGTAGAGGTTGCCGCCGTCGCCGTCCAGGATGGCCATGGTCCCGTCCTCGATATCGAGCACGGCCGGGCCTGCGGCCACGATGGCCGGGATGCCCAGGGAGCGGGCGATAATCGCCGAGTGCGACGTGGGCCCGCCGCCCGCAGTGCAGAAGCCCAGGATGAGGGCGGGGTCGAGCAGGGCGGTGTCCGAGGGGGTCAGGTCTTCGGCCGCGAGGATGACCGGCTCATCCGAGGTGAACGGCTCGTCCTGGAGCACGCCCGCCAGGTGCCGCAGCACCCGCCGGCCCACGTCCCTCAGGTCCATGGCCCGCGCGGCCAGGACCGCGTCGTCGTGCTGCTCCATGGCCCGGACGCGGTCGTCGATGACCTGCCGCCAGGCGTAGCCCGCGCTGTAGCCGTTCCGGATGCGCCCCCTGGTCTCGGCCAGCAGTTCCGGGTCGTCCAAAAAGGCCTCGTGGGCGCGGAAGATGGCCGCCTGCGGTTCGCCGGACCGCGACCGGACCTCGTTGTAGAGCAGGCGCAGGTTGCTCTTGGCCGCGGCCACTGCGTGGCCCAGTTCGGCGAGTTCATGTTCCGGGTCCTTGGCCATGGCCTCGACCACGATGCGGCGGTGGGTGAACTGCCGGATGGGGCCGCAGGCCAGGCCTGGGGAGGCGGTGCAGCCGGGGATGGTGCGCTTGACCTCGTTGGGAACCCAGCCGTGGGCCGTGCGGACCGTCGTCTCTTCTTCCCCGGTTTCGCCCAGCCTCGCGTCCACGGCGTCCTTGAGGGCGGTCAGGGCCTGCCGCGCGTCCTCGCCCTTGGCGTGGATGCGGATGAGCTTGCCCGACCCGACGCCGAGTTTGAGCAGGGAGGCGAGGCTCTTGCCGTTGGCCGAGCGGCCGTCGTATTCGACCGCGATGGTCGAGTCGAAGAGCTTGGCGATGTCCAGGAAAAACGTGGCGGGCCGCGCGTGCAGCCCATGCGGGTTCATGACCGTGACGTCCACGGAGTGGTCGAAGTCGGAGACGTCGAGCTGCGGGGCCGGACGCCGCCTGGCACCGGCCTCCCCGCTCAGCGCTCGGACGATGTAGGCAGGGTCGTCGGTGGTGGCCATCCGCTCTACGGTGGCCGGGTCGTCCAGGACGTGGGTCAGGTTGGTCAGGATCTCGATGTGCTCGTCGGATTTGGCGGCGATGCCGACCACCAGGTTGACGACCTCGCCCGGATTCCAGGTCACGCCCTGGGGCACCTGGAGGACGACCACGCCGGTCTTGAGGATGTCGTTTCGGTCCTCGGGAAGGCCGTGGGGGATGGCGATGCCGTTGCCCAGATAGGTGTTGGCCACCTCCTCGCGCCGCTTCATGCTGCCGATGTAGGCGGGCCGGATGTAGCCCTCGCGGACCAGGAGTTCGCCGACCTGCTCGATGGCCTGCAGCTTGCCGGAGGGTTCCGCGTTCAAGACGATGTTGGCCTTGGTCATCTCCATCATGGCTCGCCTCCTTGGGCGTATTTCGCGGAAAGGCGCGCCGTGTCCGGCGGCTGGGCGCCGGGAGCTCGGCTCGTCCGTCCGCCGCTCTCCTTTCCCCGCACCGGCTTCGCCGGACAGCGGTTGTTCGAACATTTCCAGGGTTATCAAAATACAAAGCCTTTGGGGAGGGGGCGTGGATTATATTTTCACGGCTTCGGCCCGGCCATGGAGCCGGGGGCCGGTTCGATCGGGAATTAACGGGAATAAGCCGTTGACAGTCCTCGTCGATGAATTTATTGACTTGTCAACAATTGACTCATCAACGAATTGGAGCGGCATGAATTCCGAAAAGATAATGGCGTTCGACCTGGGATCCCCGGGCCGGAGGTTCTCCATCATCCATCGCCTCAGCCTGATCTACCTGTCCGGCCCCTTGTCCGAATCGGGCATCAGCAAGGGCAAGATTCCCTACCTGATGAAGATACTGACTTCTCCGGGGATCGTTCAGGAGGACCTGACAAACCATCTCTGTCTCGACCGGGCGGCAACGGCCAGGGCGCTTCAGTCGCTGGAGGACAACGGCTTTATCCGCCGCGAAGAGGACCCGGGGGACCGCCGCCGGAAGAAGGTCTACCCGACCGCCAAGGCGGAACGCCTGCAAGGGGAGATGGTCGACATGCTCAAGGCCCACAACGACGTCCTTCTTTCCGGCCTCGACGCGGCCGAGCAAACCCTGCTCATGTCGCTGCTCGACAGGGTCATAGACAATCTCCATCGCGGACTGGGCCGTCCCCTTCCGGAAGACGGGGAGTGACCGTTCGTCATGCGCAAGCGGGCGGCTCCGATTCTTAACCAAGCAACAGATTGAGTAGAGACAGCACCTTGAAAAAAACATGTAAAAGAATTTTCGTCGCCATCGTCGGCCTGGGCGTCATGGCCTTCGGCGTGGCGTTCTCCGTGAAAGCCAACCTGGGCGTGTCGCCCATCTCCTGCATACCGTACGTCTACAGCCTGAAGCTTGATCTGTCCCTGGGCGAGTTGACCATCCTGATGAACACCCTGTTCGTCCTGGCCCAGTTCCTGATCCTGCGGAAGCGGTACACCCTGCTGCACCTCTCGCAACTGGCCGCGGTCACGGTGTTCGGCTTCTGCATCGACCTGGCCCTGTACGCCATCGACAGCCTCTCCGTGTCCACATACGTGTGGCAGGTTCTGGTCTGCCTGCTGAGCTGCGTGCTTATCGCCTTGGGCGTCTTTTCCCTGGTCAAGGCCAAGCTCACCTATCTCCCGGGCGACGGCCTGGCCGTAGTGGTCTCAGACACCTTCAAGAAGGAGTTCGGCAAGCTGAAGGTCTCGTTGGACAGCTCCATGGTCGTCATCGGCCTGGCCAGCTCCTTCGTCTTCCTGCACAGGCTGGAAGGCATCCGCGAAGGGACGGTCATCGCCGCGCTCCTGGTCGGCTCCCTGGTCAAATTCTACAACAGCAGGATACATTGGCTCGACGCCTGGCTGGGCAACGACGTCGCCGGGATGGAGGGGCTTGCGGCCGTGGACGGAGCGCTCGGCCAGCATCTCGTGGTCACGATTTCCCGCGAATACGGCAGCGGCGGACACGGTATCGGCCGGGAAATCGCGAAGAAACTGGGGATCGACTTCTACGACAAGGAGTTGATCAACATCACCGCCAGGGAAAGCGGCTTTACCGAGGAATACATCCGGCAGAACGAACAGAAACTGGCCGGTACGCTGCTCGATGAACTCTACATGCAGAGCTACGCCTATGTGCAGGACGAGCTCCCTCCGTCCGATGTGCTGTTCCTGGTGCAGAGCAAGATCATCCGGGAGATCGCGGCCAAGGGCCCCTGCGTCATCGTGGGGCGTTGCGCCAATTTCGTCCTCAAGGACAATCCCAACTGCTTCAACGTCTTCATCCACGCGGACGAGGAATTCCGCAAGGCCAAGATGGTCAACGAATACGGCGTGGACGCGTCGATTTCCAACAAGGAACTGGAAAAGATGGACCGCGAACGGGCCAATTACTGTCTGGAATACACGGGCGAAAACTGGCGGGATTCGACCAACTACCACATCGCCATAAACAGCGCGGCATACGGCAATGAGGCGGAGATCGCCAACAAGATCATCGGAATCATCCCCGAAGGAATCCTGCATCCCCAAGGCGAACCCGCGGAACTGAAAGAGGCCGCTTAGGCTCCCGTCAAGGCCGGGCCGCCGCCCGTGTCCGGTGCTACGCGCCGAGCACGGGCGCGATGCGCTCAAGCGCCCAGTCGACCTCGTCCCGGGTGACGACCAGCGGCGGGGCGAAGCGGATGATGGTCTCGTGGGTCTCCTTGCAGAGCAGGCCCGCCTCCTTGAGCCGTTCGCAGTACCCGCGCGCGCCGCCCGCGCCGGGCGCGAACTCCACGCCGATGAGCAGCCCCTTGCCCCGGACCTCCCGAATCCTGGGATTGTCGATGCTCTTCAGGCCCTTCAGAAAGTATTCGCCCATCTCTCGGGCGTTTTCGATGAGATTCTCCTCGGTCAGGACCCTGAGGGCTGCTCGGGCCACGGCGCAGGCCAGCGGGTTGCCGCCAAAGGTGGAGCCGTGTTCGCCGGGCTTGAGCACGCCCAGTACCTCGGTGTTGGAGAGTACGGCCGAGACCGGGTAGAAGCCGCCGGACAGGGCCTTGCCGATCAGTGTCAGGTCGGCCTCGATCCCCTCGTGCTGTTCGGCCAAAAGCTTGCCGGTGCGGCCCAGGCCGGTCTGGATCTCGTCCAGGATGAGGACGATGCCCGCCTCATCGCAGATGCGCCGGACGTCGCGCAGATAGCCGTTGGGCGGGATGATCACGCCCGCCTCGCCCTGGATGGGCTCCACGAGGAAGGCCACGGTGTTGGGGGTGATCGCCTCCCTGAGCGCCTCGGCGTCGCCGAAGTCGACGACCTTGAAGCCCGGGGTGAACGGGCCGAAACCGGTGGTGGATACCGGATCGGTGGAGAACGAGACGATGGTGATGGTCCGGCCGTGGAAGTTGTTGCGGCAGACGATGATCTCGGCCTTGTCCTCGGGCACGCCCTTGACCTGGTAGCCCCACTTGCGCACGGCCTTGATGGCGGTCTCCACGGCCTCGGCCCCGGAGTTCATGGGCAGGACCTTGTGGGAGTTGGTCAGGTCGCACAGCTCCTTGTAGAGCGGGCCGAGCTGGTCGTTGCGGAAGGCGCGCGAGGTCAGGGTCAGCTTTTCGGCCTGCTCGACCAGGGCCCGCCTGATCTTCGGGTGGCAGTGGCCCTGGTTCACGGCCGAGTAGGCGGACAGGCAGTCCATGTACCTGTTGCCGTCCACGTCCCAGACCCAGACGCCCCGGCCGCGCTGAATGACCACGTCCAGCGGCTTGTAGTTGTGGGCGCCGTATTCGTCTTCAAGCAGGATGTATCGGTCGGATTGCATGGCGTTCCTCGAGGTTGCGGTTGTCGTGCGGCCCGCCCGGAAAAGGGGCCTTTTAAGCGTACCTCCCCTTTTCGCCGGATTCAACCCATGACGAAATATTGTGGGTTTTGGAGTGGCGGAAAACGCTCAAATCCATTAGATGATAGGTACTGTCACATGGAAAGGGCCTATGACGCATCCTGATACGAGCGAACGGGCCGAGACGCCCTCGGAAGAATCGCCCCGGACCGGTCGGGGGGAATCCTTTATCGATCCCGCCTGCTTCAGGGGGCTGTGCGACGCATTGGGCGACGGGGTGATCAAGACCGACATCGACGGGCTCATCCTCGAGGCCAACCCGGCCTTTTGCGAGCTGCTCGGGCGCGAGCGGGGGGAGCTGCTCGGCAGGACCGTGCTCGACTTCACCCCCGAGAAAGACCGGCTCCGCGATCGCGAGACGATCCGCGGCCTGCTCAAATCCGGCCGATCCTCCCACGAATTCGAAAAAGGGCTGGTTACCGGCGACGGCCGGGAATTGCTGGTCAGGGTCAACTGCTGGCTGCAGCGCGGCGAGGCGGGCGAGCCTCCGGCCCTGTGGGGCATCTTCCGGGACGTCACCGACCGGCGCGCGGCCGAGAGGATGGCCCGCGAGAGCCTGGAAAAGTACCGCTTCCTGGCCGAGAACGCGGCCGACGTCATCTGGACCATGGACAACGACTGCCGGTACACCTACGTCAGCCCGTCCGTGAAGCGCGTCCGGGGGTTCACCCCCGAGGAAATGGTCGGCATGTGCGCCGACGAGGCCGTGTCAGCCGACTCCATGGCCGCCACCCGGAAGGCCTGGGAGTCCGTGGACGCCCGCGCGGACGGCCCCGCGGACGCCTCGTCCACCATACGGCTGGAGATGCGCTTCAGGAAGAAGGACGGGTCCATGATCTGGGGCGAATCCATGGCCCGGCGGCTGTGGGACGAGCACGGCAACGCCGTGGGCTACATCGGCACCACCCGCGACATCACCGAGCGCAAGCGCATCGAGGAGCGGCTGCGCACCAGCGAACATTTTCTGCAGGCCATGATCAACGCCACCGGGGACTCGGTGGGGCTGTTCAAGGTGGACGGCACGGTCCTGGCCATGAACCGGAACATGGCCCGTTTCCTGGGCCTGGACAGGGAGGCGGACGCCGGGCAGAGCGTCTTCGACTTCATCCCCGAGGGATTGCGGCCCATGGTTCGCGAGGCCTTTTCCCGGGTGGCCGAGGCGCGCTCCCCCATGTCCGAGCAGGTGGTCTGGTCCGGGAGGATTCTCGACGGGGTCATCTATCCCGTGCTGGACGGGGACGAGGCCACGGCCATCGCCGTGTACGGCCGGGACGTGACCGAGGCGCGGTTCGCCGAGGAAGCCCGCAAGAAGACCCAGGAGCAGTACCGGCTCATCGTCGAGACCGCCAACGAGGGCATCCTCGGCCTGGACGCGAACCAGGTCATCACCTACGCCAACAAGATCGTGGCCGATTTCCTCGGCTGCCGGGTGGATGAGGTCATCGGCCGGAGCATGCTCGACTTCGTGGCCCCGTCCGATTGGGAGGAGAACCTGCGGCGCATCGAGCAGAAGGGGCTGGGCAGGCGCGAGCGCTACGAGCGCCGTTTCCTGCGCAGGGACGGTGCCGAGATATGGGGCATGGTCTCGTCCACGCCGCTCATGGCCGAGGACGGCAGGCAGCTCGGGGCGTTCGCCATGATCGCGGACATCACCGAGGTCAAGCAGGCCCACGAGCGGCTGCTGAACATCCTGGACGGGATCAGCGCGGACATCTACGTCAGCGATTTCGAGAGCAACGAGATCCTGTTCATGAACGCGGGCATGTGCGATTTTTACGGCCCCATCGAGGACGGCATGGCCTGCCACAGAATCATCCGCGGCCTGGACCGCCGCTGTCCGAACTGCCCCAAGGAGAAACTGGTGGACGAGAACGGCGAGGCCGTGGACACCCTGGTTTCGGAGCGGTTCTACGAGCGGCGCGGGCGCTGGCACCTCACCCACGACCGGGCCATCCGCTGGCTGGAGGGGCGGCTGGTGCACATGCACATGGCCGCGGACATCACCGAACTCAAGTCCATGGCCGCCGAGCTGGAAAAGGCCATGACCAAGGCCGAGGCCGCCAGCCTGGCCAAGAACGAATTCCTGGCCAACATGAGCCACGAGATCCGCACCCCGCTCAACGGGCTGCTCGGCATGCTCCAGCTCATGCAGCTGAGCGAGCTGGTTCCCATGCAGCGGGACTACCTGGAGACGGCCCTGAATTCGGGCCGCAGCCTGCTCCAGGTGCTCAACGACATCCTCGACCTGTCCAAGGTGGAGTC